>JAHRAN010000172.1 GCA_020027245.1 Myxococcota bacterium | reverse complement strand
AACCCCTGCCTCGAAGTGTTCCCGCAGGCGACCGTGCGCGTCATCGGCGCGGGCGGCACGCACAAATCCAAGAAGCACGGCTACGAAGCGCAGCGGGCAGCCGCCGCTCGACACACCGGCTGGAGCGACGCCGAACTCGAAACACAACTCGCACGCGCAGCCTGGGCGCCGAACCACGACATCCTCGACGCCTACCTCTGCGCCTGGGTCGCCGCACTCCCCGAATCCAAACGCGAAGCCTGCGGCGACCCCGACGCGGGCGACGTCATCTGGGTGCCCCGCGTCTGAACGCACCCACCCTGACCGGGAGCGCCGACACTCGCTAGAGTTCCGCGCCCGGAACCTTTCGCGCGGGGGTACAACGCAATGGGCAAACTCGATGGGCGCGTGGCGATCGTGACCGGCGCCGGGCGGGGGATTGGCGCGGCGGTCGCCGAGGGTTTTGCGGCGGAAGGCGCCGCGGTGGTGGTGAACGACCTCGGCGCCGCGCTGGCGGGCGAGGGGCAGGACCTTGGCCCGGCGCAGCAGGTGGTGGCGCGCATCACCGGGAAGGGCGGTCGCGCTTGCGCCGACACCAGCGATGTCAGCAACTTCGAGCAGAGCCGCGAACTCATTGCGCGCGCGGTCAAAGATTTCGGCCGGCTCGATGTGCTGGTCAACGCCGCCGGCATCATCCGCGACGGCATGATCTTCAAGATGGAAGAAGCGCAGTGGGACGCGGTGATCGCCGTGCACCTGAAGGGCGCCTTCAACACCACACGCTTTGCCGCGGCCTGGTGGCGGGAAAACCGCGGCGGGCAGTACCGGCTGATCAACTTCGTCTCCGGCTCGGGTCTCTACGGCTCACCGACGCAACCCAACTACGCGGCGGCGAAGATGGGCATCGTGGGGCTCACCTTCTCCTGCGCCAACGCGCTCGGCGGTTATGGCGTCACCGCAAACTGCGTAGCGCCGGTGGCCTACACGCGCATGACCGCAAGCCTCGAAGGCCAGGCCACTGTTATGAACTACAGCGCCGACAACCCGCGCATCTCCGCTGCGAACGTCGTGCCGCCTGTTATCTATCTGGCGATGGAAGCGAGCGCCTGGCTCACCGGCCGCGTCATCGAAAGCGGCAACGGCTCGATTGCCCTGTTCTCGAACCCGGTCATCACACGGCAGGTGACAAAGAACGGCATCTGGGAACTCGACGAGGCCATCACCGAAATGGAGCAGAGCTTCCGCCCCGCCATCGAACAACCCAACCCGTTCGCGCGAAAGAAGTAGCCGGGGGCGGGCTGCGACCGCCTCAATCCGAAGCACTCTCACCCCGACCCTCTCCCAGAGGGAGAGGGAGGAGACAGGGCGGTTACGCTCTCTTCACGAAACGAGGTTAGATTTCGAGAGTTTGACACTTGCGGGGAGGAGGGTAGGTTGGGCGTGAAGGAGGAGGTGCCGATGCCTAGGAACCCGCGCGATGAAGACGTCCAAGAGTCGGCGGAGATCGACGAAGAAGATGGAATCCAAGAATGGGTAGGTACCGACGAAGAGAACGGTATCCAAAGATGGAGAGAGACAGACGAAGTTGACGAGATACAAGAGTTGGCAGAGGACACAGTAAAGGGTGGCTTTGCTCTGTATAAGCTGTTCCAAAAGTGGCGGAATAGGTAGCCTCGCGAGCGCGAAACGGTTTAATACATCTCACTTCCCACGGGAATACGCCAGCCTTCAGGACAGAACACGAGTGCGGTCGGTGGCGCCACCGGCAGAACGACGCGCGAAAATTAGAAACAAGTGATCAGGCTGTATCACCATCATTTTCTTGGTCGCGTTTCGCGCGGGCTTGGCGGAGGGTGGCGCTGGCTTGTTCTTCGTGGCGCATGGTTTCTTCCATGCTGTGGGTTGCGCCGAAGTTCAGGGCTTGTCTGGCGGCGGCGAGGGTGAGGGGATCGTGCGCGGTGATCGCAGCCGCCACTTCGCGCGCGTGTGCGAGCAGGCGCGCGCCGGGGACGACTTCGTTCACCAGGCCGATGGCGGCGGCCTCTTCGGCTGTCAGGGTGCGCGCGCTCAGCACGAGGTCGAGTGCGCGGGCGCGGCCCACGATGCGCGGCAGCAGATGGGTCGAGCCGAGGCCCGGCAACAGGCCGTGCTTTGCGAAGGCCAGGCCGAGCTTTGCGCCGGCGGCTGCGATGCGCAGATCAAAGGGCAGGATCATCGTCACGCCGACGCCTATGGCGTGGCCGTTCACGGCGGCGATGAGCGGCTTCGGGTACGCGAGCAGTTCGAGCGGGAGCTTGCGCAGAAAATCCTCTTCGCCAAGCCGCGGCCCCGCGCCTTTCCGCTCTCCTGCTTCGTGCGCGCGCAGGTGATCGAGGTCAACCCCGGCGCAGAAGGCCCGGCCCGCGCCGGTCAGGATGACCGCGCGAAGCTCCGCATCCTCGCGCCAGTCGCGCAGCACGCCGGTCAGCTCTTCCCCCATCTCCGTCGTGTAGGCGTTCAACTTGTCGGGGCGGTTCAGCGTGATCGTGCCGATGCCGCCCTCGACTTCGCAGAGAATGTTTCGCTCGGGCATGGCGGCGTCAGTCATCGCCCGTGAAGGGCGCCCAGTTCGGCGCGCGCTTTTCGAAGAAGGCGCGCGGCCCCTCCACCTGGTCGGGGTGATCCCGGTGCCGCTTTATTTCGCGGTAGGCGGCGTCGAGTCCCTTTGCCAGACCGTGGTCGAGGCTCTCCCAGATGGCGCGCTTGCTACGCGCCAGCGCGGCGGGGGAAAAACCGGCGATGATAGAGGCGAGCTCGCGCGCGCGCGGCAGCAACTGCGCGTCGGGAAGCACTTCGCCAACCAGGCCGATGCGCAGCGCCGCCTGAGCGTCGAGCGCGCCAGCGCGTCCCAGAAAGCTCAGGCGAAACACCTGCTCCAATGGGATGCGGCGCGCGAGGCCGGCGGGTTCGAGCGCGGCGAGCATGCCGTGCTGGACATGCGTGTCGAAAAAGCTCGCGCTCTCTGCCGCCAGCACGAGGTCGCTGTCCGCCACGAAGTGCAAACCGCCGCCGACGCAGAGTCCGTTCACCGCGGTAATCACCGGCGTGAAGCAACGGTTCTGAAGCGCGGTGATGTGGCCAAAAAAAGAATCGGCGCGCGCGTCGGTTACCAGACGCTGGCTCTCGCCAGCGGCGGTGGAGCGAATGTCAAAGCCGGTGCAGAAGGCGCGCTCGCCCGCGCCCGTCACGATCACGCAGCGCACCTCCGGGTCGCGCCGAATCTCCGTCCACAGGCGCCGCAGGGTCCGGGTCATTCCCAGGTCGAAGGCGTTGCGCACCTCGGGGTTGTCGAGGGTGATGGTGGCGACCTGCGCCTCCGTCTCGTAGTGAACCTGCCCCCCCGTCATGTTTAACCCCTCCTGTTTCTTCTCCGTCGGTGTGCAGCCGGAACGTCCGCTTACCGCGCAGCCGCTACGCGCGCCCGAGTATTGCAATCCCGCAGGCGGTCGGGTGGCCGCCGATGTTGTGGGAAAGCGCGAGTTCGGGCGCCGCAACCTGCCGCGCCCCTGCCGTGCCCCTGAGTTGCTGCACATTTTCGTAGATCATGCGCACGCCGGTGGCGCCGGTCGGGTGACCGAAGGCCTTGAGCCCGCCGTCCGTGTTCACCGGCAACGCGCCTCCCAGTTCGAAGCGGCCATCGCTGATGTGCTCCTTCGCCGAGCCCTTCTCGATGAAGCCGATGTCCTCGTAGCTCAAGAGCTCGGTCAGCGTAAAGCAGTCGTGCAGTTGCGCGACATCAATTTGCGTGGCGGGGTCGCTGATGCCCGCTTGCGCGTACACCTGCTCGGCCGCCCAGGTCGTCGGCTTCCAGGACAGGAAGTCGTTGCCCGGCTCCTTCTGCGGGTTCGGCCCGGCGATCACGGTGACGCCCTTCACGCGGATTGCATCCGGCGACGCCAGCTCGGCGCGCGTCAACACGGCGACGGCGGCGCCGTCGGTCTGCGCGCAGGCGTCGTAGAGCCCGAAGGGCCAGGCGATCATGCGCGCGGAAAGCACATCATCCACGCTGATCTCGCGCTTCAGAAACGAGTTCGGCGCCAGCGTGCCGTTGTGGTGATTTTTGACGGCGATCTTCGCCATGTCCTCGCGCCCGGCGCCGTATTTTTCGAAGTAGGTGGCGGCGCACATCGCAAACCAACTCGCCGGCGTCTGCGGCAGATCGCGCACCCGGTCGAGCATCACCGACGGCCCCGCGACGCCGCGGTCCTTGGGCTTGTCATAACCTACCACCAGCACGGTGTCGTAGAGGCCGGCGACGATGGACATCACGCCGCAGCGCAGCGCGTCGGTGCCGGTCGCGCAGTAGTTCGAGACCATCGTCACCGGCTTGCCGAAGAGTTTGAGCGCGTCGCTGCACTCGTGCGGGCCGCGCATTGAGTAGATGGAGCCGGTGAAGACCGCGTCTATCTGCCGCCCGGGGTCAACGATCCCGGCGTCGGCGTAGGCTTCGTAGGCGGCGTCCACGATCATGTCGCTCGCGCTCTTGGTCCAGTTCTCGCCGAAGGGGCAGCAGCCCACGCCCGTCACCGCCACTTTGTCGCGAATCGCGTCTTGTTTCATCGAAAGCTCCCCGGCGCTGGCGGCGATCCGCCGACGCCCGAATGGTGGGTGGTTAGCTGGTTGAATGGGCTCGGGTCGCAGAAAATATCGAAGTGCCCCGTCGCCATCTCATCGCGCCCGAGCCTCGGGCCGCGCAGCGGGACGCCCCCCCCCCCCCCCGCACGGTGGACGGCATAGCCCCGGCTGCCGAAGAAATCGTACAGTTCGAAACGCTGCGCGGCGGGCAGGTGACGGTACACCTCAGCCTGCACGAAGGGACGCTGCTCCCCGAGCAGCGCGTCGAGGGATTTCAAGATCGTCAGGTCAAAGCCCTCGGCGTCCACCTTCAGATAGCGAAGCTTCGGCAACCAGTCCGAATAGCGCTGCAGGAGCAGCGCCTGCAGGTTGACGCCGGTCACGCGCAGCGGAAAGGCGTGGCCGTGACGCCAGCGGCTGATGCGCTCGTGCCGCCCGCCGTTGCAAAAACCCGCATCGGAATACTCGAAGCGCAGGTCGCCGTCCTCGGATGTCGCCGCCAGCATCAGCGGCGTGATGCGCGTCAACTCCCGATTCAGCACCGCGTTCTTGTTCAAAGTTGGAAAAACAAATGGGTTGGGCTCGAGCGCCAGCACCAGCCCCTGCTTCCCGACCGCCAGCGCCATGGGCAACGCCGTGTCGCCCGTGTGCGCGCCGATGTCAATGCAGAAATCTCCCGGCTGCAGAAAAACCGCCAGCGCTTCGACGGCCTCCGCGCGGAGTTCCTTCTTCGTCTCCCGGGGGTGCAGCCACTGCGCGTACTCGACCGCGCCGAACTTCGGAAGCGCGTAGCGGTCAACGCGGTAGCCATAGTGTCTGGGTCTGGCGCGAAACCCGACCATATAGAGATATTCCTTGAGTTTCACCGCCGCCTCCGCTTACCCGCGCTCGCGCGCGCGGGGCACGGCTTTCCAGTAGTAGTTTGGACGGCCGCCTTTACTGTGGATGCGTCGAAAGCTGAACTCGACCGGGAAACCCGGATGAATCTCGTCGGGCTGCGCGTCCACCAGTTGCAGGTGCACACGCGCGCCCTCGACCTCGACGACGCTGACAATGGTCGGCGGCACGGGCGTCGGGAAAAAGTAATCGAGGGTGTAGCTCACGACCGCGCCGCTCTTGTCCGAGAGCCGCACGCGGGAGAATGCGTCCTTCGCAAAGCAGCTCTCGCAGATGCGCTGCGCCGGAAACTGCAGCGCGCCGCAGGCCTTGCAGCGCTGCGCCAGAAAAGAGATCTCGTCCTCGCGCTCGCGAAAGTGGACGGTGGCCGAAAGGCCCGGCCCCGCGCCCTCGGGAAACTCGCGCGCGGTGAGTTCGCGCGCGCGCAAATAATGCTCATACCGCGGCACGGCGCGCCGCTTTGCCAGATGCCAGGCCAAGCCGCGACGCGGCGCGAGCTTCTGGATGTGATCGTTCACCACGAAGGCGTGCGCCGCGCCGCCATCGCCGTAGTTGGCGAGCAGCAGCCGCTCGCCCGGCTGCGCCGCTTCGAGTGCGGAAACGAGCAGCAGCGGCGCGAAGGCGACGCCGGCGCTGCCGAGTTGGCCAAAGCAGGGCGCGACCAGCGACGCCTCGGACAACCCGAGTGCATGCGCCGCCGCCTTGTGACTGCGCGCGTCGGGCGCGGCGATGGCGAACTTCGCAAAGTCCGAAGCGTCCGCATCGAGGCGCGTCAACAAACCCTTCACCGCCTCGCAGATGCCGGCGCTGTAGCCCTGCTGCACGACGAAGCGCTCTTCCCAGGAGTGCACGAAGGTGTCGCCCGCCGCGCGCCACAGGTCAACGATCTCCTCGCTGAAGGCATAACTGCCCTCGATGCTGGCGATGGCGCCGGGGGCGCCAATCAAAAACGCGGCGGCGCCGTCGCCGAAGTTGCGTTCGAGGGCCGAGCCGGGCGGCGCGAGGCGGCAGTCGCTGGCGATGAGCAGCACGTTGCCGACGCTGCCGGCCGCCACCGCATCGCAGGCTGCAGAAAGCGCGTCGCTGCCCGCGCGCAGTGTGCCGGCGAAGTCGCTGGTGCGCAGGTCGCGCCGCAGGTCGAGCGCTTTCGCAATCAGCGCCGCCGCCTGCTTCTCGGCGAAGGGCTGCGTGGTGCTGGCGAAGAACAGGGCGTCCACGCTCGCACGCTCGAAACCGCGCAGGCAGTTGATGGCGGCCGCCACCGCCATCGTCACGCTGTCCTCATCGCTCCAGGCGACGGCGCGCTCCGGGCCGCCATCGCCCGGCGCGCCGCCGCTCATCAGCGCAAAGCCAAGACGGGTGGGCGGCACATAGGCGCCAAAGGAGAGGATGCCGGGCATCTGAGGCTCCGTGCGCCCGGCGACAGCGCCGGGCTATTTCGAGACGCATCGTATCGTAAGTCGGCGCGAGCGTCAAAGCCCCGGGAACCCTCACTTCGGCTCCGAGGGGTTTGCGTCCCTCCCCAAGCCCTTTGACCGCGCAAAAGCATCACGCTCGCGCAGTTGTTTCGCAAATTTCCCGACGACGATGCTGTCGAGCTCTGGTTCGCAAGCGTTCGCTGGCCGGAAGCGGTATCGTGTCGGGATGCGGTTTGCGGCTGAATTTTTTTCGGGAATGGGTCTCGTGCGCGCGGGACTGGAACGCAACGGAATTTGTACGACATTCGCCAACGATGTGGACTTGACGAAGGCAGCGCTCTACCGCGACAACTGGGGTGATGACGCGCTGCTCGTGCGCGACATACGTGAAGTACACGGACGCGATGTCCCCTGTGTAGATGTCGCAACTTCTTCTTTCCCGTGCGTTGACCTATCCATCGCGGGCGCGCGAGCTGGCTTGGCAGGCAAGCGCTCCGGCCTCGTCTACGAATTTTGCCGCGTCATCGGCGAGATGAAACGTCGAGCGCCGCGCGCGCTCGTTATCGAGAATGTGCCTGGCTTCCTTACCGCGAACGGCGGACGCGACTTCCGCGCCGTCCAGCGCCGCCTTAACCAGATGGGCTACGCGACCGGCGTCGTCGTGCTCGACGCGGCGGCCTTCCTGCCGCAAAGCCGCGCGCGTGTTTTCGTCCTTGCGCTGCGCGGGCGTGAAGTCGCCGCGCCGCTGGTACCACCGCCGGACAGAACGATGCGCCTTGCCGATGTGGCCGACCGCGCCACCGCCGACTGGTGGCGCGGGAAACGCCGCACTGGCTTCTTTGCGTCGCTCTCGCCGATACAGGCCGCGCGTATCAAGCGCCATCACCGCCGACCGCGCATGGCATGGTTCGGCGCATACCGACGCACCCGGCGCGGGCGTCCGGTGTGGGAAGTGCGTGCCGACGAACTTGCAGGCGCGCTACGCACTACACAGGGCGGTTCGTCGCGGCAGGCCATCGTCAGGTGTGGGGGGCGACGGGCGACGCGCGTGCGGTGGATGAGCGTCCGGGAATACGCGCGCCTACAAGGGGCACAGCATTTTCGTTTCGGCGCAGTATCTGAGCGGCAAGCGCTCTACGCCCTCGGCGATGCCGTATGCGTTCCTGTCGTTGAATGGCTCGCGCGCGAGTGGATTTGTAAGGCGCTGAGATGACCGAACGCGAGACGCGCGAAGTGGCTGAACTCTATGCGGGCGTGAAGCGATTGCTCGATGCCAAAGACCACACAGGTCAAAGCATCGGAGGTTGCAAGCACGGCGTCTACATGTTCCTCGACTACGACGGCGAACCCATCTATGTCGGACAGACGCGCGAGCGCCTTCGCGTCCGCATCCGCCGCCATTTGACGAATCAGCGTACCGATGCTGTTGCGATGAGCGTGCTCGATCCCTTCGAGGTGGCCGAGATTGAGATGTGGCCGTTCTGGGACGGTGCCTCTAAGGACACCCTGAACCGCGCCGAATACACCGTCTACTGCGAAGCGCTGCGCCGGTCGTCATTCAAGACCGTGCTGAATGAAGGAGAGATTGCCGAATCCGAGACCATCGCCCTGCCGAAGCCGATGCGCGGGCGCATCCTGCCAGACGCGCTCCACAAGCAACGCGAACACCCGGATCTCCGGCTTGCGCGGCGCGCGCGCACGATTGCGAACTTGGCACGTATCATCAGCGAGCGCCGTGTCAATCGCGGCATCCGCCGGACGCTGTGGGCGCAAGCTCGACGCCTTGAGCACCTTGCCGCGAAGCGCTTGCGCGAGCTTGAAAAAGACCCTTGATGCCGAAACCTCGCAACGCTGGCGGACGATCGCCGAAGCCGATGCCGTCTCGAATATCGGACGCGCCGGAAATGAAGCATGGGTGCGGGGTTACTTAAGTATGCGAGCCTCTTAGAACTCTCCCAGTCTGCAGATGCTATGCAGGCTTCCTGTACTAACATGGCGCTCCTTGGGTTCAAACGCGGGAATATCTCTCTTTGCCCCACCCAGCAATATATGCATGTCGGTATTTTGAAACTCTAAGGCGTCTGTGAGAGCAAAGACCAAACGAAATTCATCCTGGTGCTTGTACCGCATAGGCTTAGAAATTGCGGTCCAACCCGGTCCTGCCCAGAGTGTATCAGCATCCGAACGATAGATTGCCTGATGTCCAATGCGTCTGTGCCCTTCTTCTGTCCAGTGGAACTTCGCAGATGACGGCAGTGCCTTAGTGACCTTTCTGCAAAACTCATGGATATTGGAAATCTCAACGTAGGCAACAGCGTCAAATTCTTCTCGCAACTCATCGTTAAGCTTTCGGCTCAGACAAAATACAAATATCTCGTCCTCCCTCACTGCTGACTTCAGTGCTCCATCCTTAAAATTGAAGTCAATCCCTCGCGTAACATTGGTGCCTTTCAAGCCACCTTCGGGCTTAAATATGGACGTCCCCTCATTCTCGTCTCCTCTTCGGCCTCCATCTTCGTAAGAACGAAAATACGAGAGCGAGCGAAACAAAATTTCGCCATTGAGCATGGCTTCTGCGTGCTCACGCTTCGAGAAGTATTTATAGTAGTATCGCTTCGTCACGCAATCTATTCCTTGCACTCAGCTTGCTGGTGCCGCGAGGTGGGCGGCGACGGTTGTGCAGTGGGAAGGGCTTTGGCCAAGAGTGTTTTCGAGCACCATGCAGCGCTTCAGATAGTAGTGGGGCGGCATTTCCCAGGTGAAGCCCATGCCGCCGTAAATTTGAATGCACTTGCGCGCGTTTTCGCGTGCAGCCGCGCCCGCCACGACGCGGGCTGAGGCGACCGCGCGCGAAACGTCGCCGACTGCGGGGTCGTCGATCGTGACGGCTGCCGCGAGCGTCGCCGCCCGCGCCAGTTCCTGCCGCACATACATGTCGGCGGCAAAATGTTTGATGGCCTGAAAGCTCGCGATCGCGCGCCCGAACTGCTCGCGCTGCTTCGCATACGCGACCGCGTATTCGAGCGTGCTCTCTGCGATGCCGAGCAGCAGCGCCGAGGTGAGCGCCGTGCCCTCGAGACGCAGGCGCGCGGCGAGCGCGGCGTCGCCGATGATCGTGCCCTCGGGCAACTCGCTGACGCGCAACATCGGCGTCAGCGGGTCGAGGGGCTCCGCCACCAGCGTACCCGGCAGTTGCCCCGCCGCTTCGATGCGCTGCACACCGTCGTCACGCAACACGAGCAACACATCAATCGCGTCCCCATACTCGATCAACGCGGCGCCCGCGTCCGTCGGTTGGGCAGGCGTCGCGCTCGGGCGGCGCCGGTCAGCGGGCTGGGGTTGATCGAGCCCGCCGACGATTACTTCGCCGCTGGCGGCGCCGGGGATGAGTTCGGCGGCGAGGAGATTCCAGAGCAGCGGGCCGGGCACGAGCCGCCGCCCGAGTTCGACGAAGGCGACGGCAGCCTCGGCCATGCCGAGCCCGACGCCGCCGGCGCTTTCGGGCGCACGCAGCGCAAACACGCCGAGCTCTGCGAGTTCGCGCCACCACTCGCGCGCGAGCGGCTGCTGCACAACCTCCGCCAGCTTCTCGAAGCGGAAGCGATCCTCGCACCAGACGCGCACGCCCGCGCGCAGCGCCTCCTGATCCTCGTTCAACTGGAAGTCCACTAACGTGGCTCGCGCGGCATACCGAGGATGCGCTCTGCGATGAGGTTGCGCTGAACCTGCGAGCTGCCCGCGGCGATGGTGAAGGACAGCGTGTTCAGGAAGGTGTCGGAACTGCGCCAGCCGCTCGGGTCGTCGGTGGCGTCGCGCGACAACGCCGCGCGGCCGAGCAGGCGCGCGCCGAACTCATAGACGCGCTGCGTAAGTTCGGTGAACGCGAGCTTCAGCGCCGAGCCGCCGAGGCCGGGCACGCCCGTCTTTGCGGTTTCGCCGAGTTGCCACTTCACCAGCGCCCAGAGCGCGTCGGCCTCTGCCGCCAGTTGACCGAGAACGCTCTGCAGGCTCGCATCCTGCGGCGCGCGCTGCGCCACCAGCGCCGACAAATCCACCAGATATTCCTGCAACTCAAAGATGTCCTGCGCCCAGGCGCTGCCGCGCTCGAAGCGCAGCGTCACATTGGTGATGCGCCAGCCATCGTTCTCGGGGCCGACCAGGTTCTCGCAGGGCACGCGCACGTCCTCGCAGAACATTTCGGCGAAATCGCTCTCACCGCGCAGCGTATCAATGGGGCGCACGCTGATGCCGGGCAGGTTCATCGGCATGATCAGCCAGGAGATGCCGCGATGCTTCGGCGCGTCCGGGTCGGTGCGCACCAGCAGCTCGCAGAAATCGGCCTGCTGCGCGAAGGAAGTCCAGATCTTGTGACCGCTCACCCGGTAGTGATCGCCGTCACGCACAGCGCGCGTGCTGAGCGCCGCCAGATCCGAGCCGGCGACCGGCTCCGAAAAGCCCTGACACCAGACTTCTTCGCCGCGCAGAATACGCGGCAGGTGCGTCTGCTTCTGCGCTTCGCTGCCCTCGGCAATCAGCGTCGGGCCGCCGTGACGAATCCCGACGAAGTTCATGCCCACATAGGGCGCCTTGGCGCGCGCGTACTCCTCGTAATAGACGAGCTCCTCGGTGAGCGTGGCGCCGCGGCCGCCGTATTCGCGCGGCCAGTTCACGCCCGCGTAACCGGCGTCGAAGAGTTTGCGCTGCCAGCCGGTGTCCCATGCGCGCCGCCCGTCCCAGTCGTCGCGGGCGGGCGGCGCGCCGTGCGCCGGAACCGCCGCTTCGAGCCAGCGACGGAATTCGCTGCGAAATTGCTCGTCGGCGTCGGAGTAGCGCAGATCCAAGGCAGCCTCCCGAACCCGGATGGGACAGATCAGCGTACGACCCGTATGGTAATCCGCCAACGAGGTGCTGCGGCTTGCGTTTCACGGTTCAACTGCCGACGGATCAGGTCCGGCCCGAGGGCGAGTTCAACTCGGCGGAGGCCATCACCCGGGCGACGCGCGCCGCCTGTGCCGCCGGCTTCGACGCGGTCTTCGTCACCGATCACCCGGCGCCCTCCGAGCGCTGGCTCGAGCGCGGCGGGCACCACACCCTCGATCCCTTCGTCGCGCTCGCCTGCGCCGCCAGCGCAAGCGAGCGGCTGCTGCTGCAGACGCACGTGCTCATCGCGGGCTACCGCAACCCCTTTTTGACCGCGAAGGCCGTGGCCTCGCTCGACCGGCTCTCGAAGGGGCGCGTGATCGTGGGCATCGCGGCGGGCTACCTGGAGGCGGAGTTCGATGCGCTGGGCGCGCACTTCCACGAGCGCAACGAGCTTGCGGACGAGAGCATCGCGCTGCTCAAACAGATCTGGAGCGGGGAGGTCGTACGCCATCAGGGGCGACACTTTAATGCGTCGGGCAACCGCGCGCTGCCCCGACCGGTGCAAGCGCCGCATCCGCCGCTCTGGATCGGCGGCAACGCGCCGAGGGCGATCCGCCGCGCCGTCGAGCAGGGCGACGGCTGGCTGCCCTTCCCCGCGCCGGCGCGGCTGGCGCGGCACACTGGAACCGCACGGCTCGAAAACGAGGGCGATTTGCGTGCAAAACTCGACTACGCGCGTGCGCACAGCGAGAAGGTCGGGCGCAAGGCGCCGCTCGATGTCTGCTTCACACCCTTCGAGCCGCCGGACACCGAAAGCGGCGCGCTGCTCGATGCGCTCGCGCGCTACCAGGCGCTCGGCGTCACCTGGACGGCGCTGACCCTGCCCGCCGGGAGCCTCGGCGAATATCTGGCGCGCGTGGCCGAAATCGGCGAGAAGGTGGTGGCGCCGGCGCGGCGCTGAGCGCTCACCGGAGCCAGCGTTGATAGTCGTCGAGCACCGGCAGCACCTCGTCGCGGACGGCAGAGGGCAGACGCAGCGCGCACTCGCCGACGCCGAGCGCGCGGTAGTGGTCGAGCTTGCCGGCTTCGGGCAGCACACCGAAGGGCAAAAGATGTATCGCCGCGATGTCGCGCCCGGCGCGCTCAAAGGCGCGCTGCAAGTCAGCCAGCGCCGCCGCCATACCGGCGCCGCCGATCGGCATCCAGCCGTCGCAGTACTCGGCGATGTGCGCAAAAAGTTCCGCCCCCGGCGCGCCGCCGAGCAGCGTCAGCGGGCGCGGCAACTGCCGTGGCTTCGGCCACTGAAAACTTTCCTCGAAGTCCACAAACTCGCCGTGGAAGGACGCGCGCTCCTTCGTCCAAAGCGCTTGCATGGCCAGCACGTGCTCGCGCACCTGGGCGCGGCGGCGGCCCGGGTCAACGCCGTGGTTGCGCATCTCCTCATGGTTCCAGCCGAAGCCGATGCCGAACACCAGCCGGCCGTCGGATATGCGGTCGAGCGTGGCGAGTTGCTTCGCAAAAGTGATGGGGTCGTGCTGCGCCGGCAGCGCCACGCCGGTGCCGAGTCGAATGTGGCGGGTCACCGCCGCCGCCGCCGCCAGCGCGACCACGGGGTCGGGGCTTCGGTAGTAGGCCGTGGCGAGTTCGCGCGCGCCGTCCGGCGGCTTTGTCCGGCGGCTGGTCGGGATGTGCGTGTGCTCGGGCAGATACAGGGAGTGGAAGCCACGCGCCTCGGCTTCGCGCGCCAGTTCGGCCACCGCCATGGCCTGATCGCTGGCATGAAAAGCGAGACCGATCTTCATCGTGGACTCCCGGGTGGCGCCGCCAGCCAAAAGATAAAACACTCCCGCAAAAGGCGGGTGACCAGGCGATGACCGCGGCCTCCTTCGACACCGGCTACGAACTCGAGCACCGTTACACGCGGGAGAGCGGACGCGTCTATTTGACCGGCGTGCAGGCGCTGGTGCGCCTGCCGCTCGCACAGCGCTGGCGCGACGAGGCGGCCGGCTTGAACACGGCCGGCTTCATCTCCGGCTATCGCGGCAGCCCGCTCGGCGCCTACGACATGGCGCTGTGGCAGGCGCGGGCGCTGCTCGAAGAAAACCGCGTGCGCTTCGAGCCGGGCGTGAACGAAGACCTCGCGGCGACCGCCGTCTGGGGTTCGCAACAGGCGGCGCTGCAACCGGGGCCGCGCTTCGCCGGCGTGTTCGGCATCTGGTATGGCAAGGGGCCGGGCGTTGACCGCAGTTGCGACCCCATCAAGCACGGCAACTACATGGGCACGGCGGCGCAGGGCGGCGTGCTGGCGCTTCTGGGCGACGACCCGGCGGCGCGCTCCTCGTCCATCGCGCACCAGAGCGAAACCGCCATGGTGCACTGCGGCGTGCCGGTGCTTCACCCGTCGAGCGTGCAGGAGTTTCTCGACCTCGGCCTGCATGGCATCGCGCTTTCGCGCTTCTCCGGTTGCTGGGTTGGGCTTAAATGTCTGACCGACACCGTGGACAGCGCCGCCTCGGTGGAAGTGGGTTTCGATCGCGTGCGTCCGCAGTTGCCCGAGTTCCCGTTCCCGCAGCGCGACCACCACATAACGCTGGTCAACCGGCTGGTCGAAACCGAGGAGCAGCTCTATCAGGTGAAGTTGCCGGCGGCGCAGGCTTATGTGCGCGCCAACCGCCTCGACCGGGTGATGCTGCACGCGCCGGGAAGGCGGCTCGGCATCGTGACCACCGGCAAGGCCTACCTCGACCTGCGGCAGGCGATGGAAGAACTCGGCCTCGATGAGCGCCGCACCGCAAAGCTCGGCCTTGCGGTCTACAAGGTCGCGCTTAGTTGGCCGCTCGAACCCGAGGGCGTGCGCGCTTTCTGTCGCGGGCTCGATGATGTCCTGGTGGTGGAGGAAAAACGCCCGCTCATCGAGGAGCAACTGGCGCGCCTGCTCTACAACGAGCGCGAGCGCCCGCGCCTGCTCGGCAAGCACGACGCAAAGGGCGCGCCGCTGCTGCCCGCCGAGGGTGAACTCACGCCGGAGGCGGTCGCCGTGGCGCTGCGCCGCTGGCTCGAAGCGCGGCTTGGCAAAGACGCCGGGTTGCGACCTGCGCGCGCTGAGACCGCCGCGCTGCAGCTTGCCGCCTCGAAATTGCAGCGGCTGCCGGCATTCTGCTCCGGCTGCCCGCACAACACCTCGACCCTGGTGCCGGAGGGCTCGCGCGCGATGGGCGGCATCGGTTGTCACGGCATGGCGGTGTGGATGCCCGAGCGCAACACCTTCGGCGCCACGCAGATGGGCGGCGAAGGCGCCAACTGGATTGGTCAGGCGCCCTTTATCGAAATGCCCCACATCTTTCAGAACATGGGCGACGGCACCTACTTTCACTCGGGCCTGCTGTCGGTGCGCGCCTGCGTCGCCGCAAAGGTGAACATCACCTTCAAGCTGCTGGTGAACGGCGCGGTGGCGATGACCGGCGGACAGCCGATCGAGGGCGAGAGCCTGGCGGGCGAGATCACCTGCCCCGGAATTGCGCGCCAGCTTCTGGCCGAGGGTGTGGCGCGCGTGGTCGTGGCCACGAACGAACCCGAAAAATATGCGCGCGGCGTACTGCCGCCGGGCGTGCGCGTCCACCACCGCGACGAGTTGATGCGCGTGCAACGGGAACTGCGCGAAACGCCGGGCGTCAGCGCGTTGATTTACGACCAGACCTGCGCCGCCGAAGCGCGGCGGCTGCGGCGAAAGGGCAAGTTCCCGGACCCCGAGCGTCGCGTCGTCATCAACGAACTCTTGTGCGAGGGTTGCGGCGACTGCTCGGTGCAGAGCAACTGCATCTCGATCGAGCCGGTGGAAACCGAGTTCGGGCGCAAGCGTCGCATCAACCAGTCCTCGTGCAACAAGGACTACTCGTGCCTGAAGGGTCACTGCCCGAGCTTCGTGACCATCCGGGGCGGGCGGCTGCGCAGCAACGAAGAGCGGGGCGTGGCCTTCGACGACGCCATCTTTGGCGCGCTGCCGACACCCGCAGCGACGGAAACTGCGCAGCCCGTGGTTAATGTGTTGATCACCGGCATCGGCGGCACCGGTGTGGTGACCGTCGGCGCAATTCTTTCGATGGCCGCGCACCTGGAGGGCCGTGGCGTCTCCGAACTCGATGTCACCGGACTCGCGCAGAAAAACGGCCCGGTAGCGAGTCACGTGCGCGTGGCGAAAGACCCGGATGCGATTCATGCAACGCGCATCGCAGACGGCGGCGCCGATCTGCTGCTCGGCTGCGACCCGGTGGTCACCACCACCCCGGAGCACCTGCGCAAACTTTCGCCCGATGCTGTGGTGGTGTTGAACAGTCATGTAACGCCCACCTTCGAGTTCGCCACCAACGCCGACCTCGATCTCTCCTTCGAGCCGATGGCGGAAGCGCTGCACGCGGTGTGCACCGAAGGCGATGTGCGGGTGATGAACGCCAGCGCGCTGGTCAACCGGCTGATGGGCGACGCGGTGTACACCAACATGTTCCTGCTCGGCGTCGCCTTCCAACTCGGCCGCCTGCCCGTCGGTATGGGCGCGTTGCTGCGCGCCGTGGAATTGAACGGCCGCGATGTCGAGGCCAACCGGCGCGCGCTGGACTGGGGCCGGCTCTGGGTGCAAGACCGGGAAGCGCTGCTGCGGGCGGCGCGACCCGGTCTGCACGAAGCCGGGAGCGACGGCACAGCACATGGCCTCGACGAGATCATCGAGAAGCGCGTGCGCTTCCTCCGCGCCTACCAGAGCAAACGCTTTGCGAAGCGCTACCGCGAGTTCGTGCTGCAAGTGGCCGAGCGCGAGCGTGAAGTCTGCGGCGCAGCGGGCGACGCCGCGCTCGCAAGCGCCGTGGCGCGCAGCTACTTCAAGGTGCTCGCCATAAAGGACGAGTTCGAGGTCGCCCGCCTCTACACCGACGGTAGTTTCGAGGAGCAACTCGAGCGGGACTTCGAGGGCGACTTCAAAATGACCCTCCATCTCGCAAGCGACCACCTGTTGACCCCGCTCCTCGCGCGCACCGACGAGAGCGGCCGCGCAAAGAAAGTCGCGGTCCCGGCTTCGCTGATCCTGCCCGTCTTCCGGGTGATGGCGCGCCTGCGCTTCCTGCGCGGCACGCCCCTCAACTTTTTTGGTTATCGCGCGCACCGTCGTCTCGAACGCGCACTTGCGCGCGCGTACCGGCAGGACATCGTCACCGTGCTCGAAGGGCTGCGTCCCGAAAACCTCGAGCTCGCGCTGCAGATTGCGCGTCTGCCGGAACAGGTGCGTGGCTTCGACTCGGTGAAGGAGCGCCAGCTCGAAGCCGTGCGCGAGAAGCGGAGCGAACTCTTCGACAGCTTTCAGCGGCGCGCCTGAGCCCGAAGTCGGGCCGAACGCGCAGGGCCTGGATATTCAGTCGCTGCGCTGATAGCAGTACGCGCCGTGTGGGCCACGAAGTGCGCGGTGGCGCGCGCCACGGGCCTTCGGGTCGCCCCGCTCGTAACCGGCGTCGCCGCTGTAGAGCATCACCGCGCCCTCCTTTGTTCGAAAAACTTTCGGGCGAAAGGTGATGAACGCGCGCTGCGGAAGTGTTTGCAGCGCGCTCGAAGCGGAATCGAATTCGGCGAGCCAGTTCAGCGTCACGAATTGCGGCGGTGCGAGTTCGAGTTCCCGCGCGGCATTTGCCTGCAGCGCTTTGCCGGGTGACACCCAGCGGTGCGCGACCAGCTCCCGGCCATCCGGGCGCACCTCCTGCTCCGGGTCGTGATCGCCCAGAAAAAACCAGGTATCGAAGCGCTTCGGCATGATCTCGGGTGTGATCCAGCGCGACAGCGGCAAGAGCTTCGCGCCCGAAAGTTCGAGCGCGGCCTCCTCGGTGGTTTCGCGCACTGCAGCCCGGCGCGCGCTGGCGACGGAACCCGGGGCGCCCGCGACCACATCCTCGGGCTCGACGCGCCCGCCCGGGAACACCCACGCACCCGCTTGGTCTCCCCGTGGCGCGCGCTGCAACAGCAGGGTCTCGAGCGCCGCGTCGCCGCCGCGCAGCAGCACCACGGTCGCGCTGGGAATCGGGGCAGTCGCCATCAGCGCGGCGACCAGAGTGCGACGACCTGCGCGCTGCTCACCAGCGTCGCCACATTGCGCAGCGTGTGCTCGAAGACGGCCTCGACATATTCGCGCGGCGTTCCGGCCACCGCGTCCGTTGGAATCACCACCTGATAGGATGCGTTGACCGCGTCGAAGGCGAGACTTAAAATGGCCACATTTACCGAAACGCCGGTCGCAACAATGGTCTTGATGCCGTGGTTGCGCAGCACGAAGTCGAGCTCGGTTCCCTGAAAGGGCGAGACGCCGTGCAGGCGCGGCAATTGTACATCCGCGTCGGCGAATTTCAGTTGCGGCATGAGTTCCGTGCGCGCCGAGCCCGGGAGCATCGGCTCGCTCTTCGCCATGTAGCGGAACAAACGCGCGTTGTGGTTTGCGCCCGCAGCGTCGGCGCGACGCTCTGCCGTGCAGTGAATCACCCGCACGCCGACCGCCCGCGCCGCCGTGCAGAGCTTCCCGATGTTGTCGAGCACGGGCCCGGCCGCTGCGGCAAGCTCGGGCAGCGGCGACAGATCGCCCACCACGCCGCGCTGCACCTCGGAAGTGATCAGCGCTGTCGTGGCCGGCTCGATGAGCGTTTCGAGTGCAATCGCCATCAGACTCCTTTCTGTTTCAGTTATCTAGGGTATCTAAGGGTATTTTACTCGATCACGCCGCGCGTGCGCAGCGCGGCGAGTTCCGCTTCGCCGGTGTCGAGCACTTCGCGCAGCACCGCGTCGGTGTGCTCGCCGAGGCGCGGGAAGTCTGCCACCGGGCCTTCCTGAAGCCGCGACATCTTCACCGGGTTGCCGACGGTCAGGTAGGGTTTTTTGGAATCCGGGCGCGGCACCTCGATCAGCATCTGCCGCATGGCCACATGGGGGTCGGCGACGATGTCCTCGGCGCGATTCGAAGGGCCCGCCACGATGCCGGCGGCGCACAGCGCACGCGACGCCTCGAGTTTGCTCATGCCCGCGGCCCAGCTTTCGAGTGCGGGGCGGATGACATCCTCCGTGTGCCGCGCCCAGCCGCTGCGCTCAGCGAAGCGCGGGTCGCTCATCCATTCCGGGTGACCGATGGTGCGGCACAGCTTCTCGAACATATGCTCGCGGAACACGGCGACCACGAAGTAGCCATCGCGCGCGGCGAAGGCGCCGACCAGCGCCGTGGTTCCCGGCCCCGCCATGTGCGCGGGCGCATCCATGGACCAGAGAAAGGGCACCATGTCGGTCATCGCGATCATCGAATCGTACATCGCCACATCCACCTGCTGGCCGATGCCGATGCGGTCGCGGTGGCGCAGCGCCGCCAGTGTACCGATCACCGCGAACAGCGCCGCTGCGTTGTCGCCGAGTGCGCCGGCCACCACCACGCGCGGCGGCTCACCCGGTTTGCGCGTGGGCTCGTAGAGCCCGCCCATCGCCTCCGCAATCGGCGCATAGGCGGGCCAACTGGAGTAAGGCGAGGGGGCGAGTTTGCCAAAGCCCGACAGCGAGACATACACCAGCGGCGGGTGAAGCGCGCGGAGTGTTTGATAGTCGAGCCCGAGGCGCTCCATGCTGCCGGCGCGAAAATTTTCGGCCACCACATCGAAGTGCGGCACCAGCCGTCGGAACAACTCGCGCCCCGCTTCCTGTTTCAGGTCAATGGCGATGCTGCGCTTCGACAGGTTGTGGCGCAAAAAAGTCGCGCCGACCGGGCGACCCTGCTCGTCCCGAAGGTACGGGTTCGACGCGCGCCCGGTCTCGCCACGGCCGGGCGGCTCCACCTTCACCACCGAGGCGCCGAGCCGGGCGAGCAGGTGGGTGGCGAAGGGCAGCGCCTGCATCTGCTCGGCGGCGAGCACGCGCACACCGGCGAGCGGTTGACCCCAGCGGCCACGCTCCGCGTGCTCGGTTTCGCCAACGCGCATTGAGCCTCCCTGCGGCGCCTCGAAGTCGCGCAGCGGCGGGGGCTTGAAAGCTAGCAGGGCGGGCGGCGGCGGCGGGCTTTGTGACGGTGCGGCGCGGCGCGAAGGTGGTAGGCTCCCGCGCACGGGAGAGACCGATGACCGAGCCTTCGTCCGACGCGCCGGCAGCGCTTCTGCCCTCGCCGCTTCTGAAAATCGCCGAGCGCCTGTTCGAGGCGCGCACGATTCTGATCCACGGCGAGATCAGCTCGAACCTTGCGCAAAGCGTGACAGCGCAACTGCTGGCCCTTGCCGCCGAGAGCGACGCAGCGATCACGATCTTCCTGCACTCGGAGGGCGGGCACCTCGAAGCGGGCGATTCGATTCACGACCTGATCCGTTTCGTAAAGCCGCGGGTGCGCATCGTCGGCACCGGTTGGGTTGCCAGCGCCGGCACGCACATCTATCTGGCCGCCGGCCGGGACGACCGGTTGTGCCTGCCGAACACGCGCTTCATGATTCATCAGCCGCTCGGCGGTGTGGGCGGCTCGGCCAGCGATGTGCGCATCGAGGCCGAGGAAATTCTGAAGGCGCGCGAGCGCTTGAACCACAGCATCGCGGAAGCCACCGGCCAGCCGCTCGAGCGCGTCAGCCGCGACACCGACCGCAACCACTGGATGTCCCCGGAAGAGGCCAGGGCCTACGGCATCGTCGGCCGCATCGTCTCCTCGGCCAGCGAACT
>JAHRAN010000161.1 GCA_020027245.1 Myxococcota bacterium | reverse complement strand
CGCGATCCTGCGCCGAGATGCCGGTGGTGACGCCGGTGCGCGCCTCGATCGAAACCGTGAAGGCCGTGCCGAAGCCCGACGAATTTTCGGCGTCGGGCACCATCATGCCGAGGTGCAGCCGCTCGAGCTGCGGCTCCGTCATCGGCAGGCAGATCAACCCGCGCCCGAAGCGCGCCATAAAATTGATTGCCTCGGGGGTGACCCGCTCCGCCGCCATACAGAGGTCGCCCTCGTTCTCGCGGTCCTCGTCATCCACGAGGATCACCATCTTCCCGGCGCGAATATCCTCAAGGGCCTGCTCGATGGTGGCGCGCGCGTCCTGCGCGTCCGGCAGCAGGGCCGGCCCTGCGGGCGGCTGCGTGTTGTCAGTGGCGTCGGTCATGCTGCGTACCCTCCTGCCATAACCGCGCGGAGCGGCTTGTGGCTCCGTCGGTCGGGCTGCGAGCGCGGCCCGGGCGGGCGCGATCGGTGCTTCTCGGCGCGGGGAATTGTCGCCGGAACTGTAGTTTGGGCCGGGTGCGGTGTCAAACGCCCGGCGGTGGGCAGCGGGCCGTCGCGTTTAAGCGCGGCGCGGGGGTGTTGCCTGTCGTTCGCCGCCACTGCAAGGGAAGCGATGCCGCGTCGGCCCGATGTTCCAGCACGAAATCCCGATCCAGACGGGCGAGACGGTGGAGCGCGACGGCTTCTGCTTTACGGATCTGGCACCGGGAGACGAGAGTGAGGCCGTGGGCGGAAAAAATTCTGAACCCGTCAGGTTCTGACGCACAGACGCTTTAAGGTGTGGTCTCACCCTCAGAAGGAGACCCACCATGCGCCGAATCCGCCGCCATTTCGCCCGCAACGCCCGGGCAACCGAGTTGGCTCCGGTCGCCCGCTACCTGCAGAACCTCACGAGCAACCTTTCGTATGGCAGCAAGGCCGCTCGGATTCTGTATCTGTGGCTGGAGCGCGATGATGAATTTGCCGCATTCGTCGGTACCGATGGTTCCAGCGATGAAAGCCCGCCGCTCCGGGCATCCAACTGGAAGGGCATCTGCGCGGTGATCAAGCGCATCGCGCAGAAAGCGGAGCCTACCGACCTGCAACAAAACGCCGCCACTTTGTGTCGTGAGCTCTCGCTGGACGAGACGAGTGCACGGCACTTCGAGTGCCTCCTGACCGCGAACGATCCGCACTCTAAGTTCTGTCATTTGTGGAATGGCCTGTTCAATAATGTGGTAGGCTTCGATCATATAGAAATTCTGGCGCGGATGATGGGCGAGACGCGTGAAAAGGCAAAACCTGACCTGGATCCGGATGGGCCGCTTGCGCGCAACGGGTTGATCCACATGAACGATCCTCGCGCGAAGCTCAGCAACGGTTTCCGCGCCCGGGAAGAAATAGATGACATCATCAGCATCCCCATTGCTGTCCTCGACGCCATCGCCGGGTCGGTATGCGACGCTGAGACGCTGCGAGCACGGATCATCGGGCAGACGGCGCAAAGTGAACTTGAGTGGTCGGACTTCGATCACCTGGCGGCGGACCGGGACATGATGCTGGACGTGCTGCGCGGCGCCGCCAAACAGCACGCCACGGGCGTCAACATTCTGGTCTATGGCTCACCCGGAACGGGCAAGACGGAGTTTTGCAAAGCCGTCGCGCAGCAGGCGGGACTCGGCCTGCATCAAATTGGCGACGACGAATACGCCCGGGATGGCGATGAGCGGATCGCCCCGCTACTGCTCGCCAGCCGTCTGTTCGCCCGCAATCACGGCAGCGCGCTGCTCTTCGACGAGATGGAGGACATCCTGCCAAAGATGTCGTCCATGAAGCCGCGCCGGGGCTGCGAGAAGCTTTTCCTGAACCGCCTGCTCGAGAACAACAGCTTGCCCACGCTCTGGACATGCAACTCACTGCATCATTTTGACCCCGCTTTGCTGCGCCGCATGACGCTTGCGGTCGATGTCGAGATTCCCTCGGTACCGGTTCGCAAGCGTGTCTGGAAGCGGATACTCGGGCAGAACGATCTCGACCTGCCCGACGAGAAAGTGCAAGAGTTGGCGAGGGCATTCGAAGCGCCTCCGGCGCTCGCCGCCAACGCCGTTCGCGCCGCCTCTTTTGCGGACGGGGAAGCGCAGACCGTAGAGCGTGCCGTGCGTGGCTTGGCGCGCGTCCTGAACGGCGGCCAGCCGCTGCGCCCACCGCAGCGTGCGCCCGAGAACTACAACCCGGCGCTGGTCCGCTTCGCATCGGACGACCCCGAGCAGATGCTCAAAACCCTCGCCTCTTGTGAAAACCGGGCCTTCTCCTTGTGCTTGAACGGCCCTTCGGGAACCGGCAAAAGCGCCTTCGTGCGCGCACTCGCCGAGCAGATGGGGTTGCCCATCATGCAAAAGCGCGCGTCAGACTTGCTCAATATGTTTGTCGGGGGGACCGAGAAAAGCATCGCGCGTGCCTTCGAGAAAGCCGCCGATGAGGGCGCCTTCCTCATCTTCGACGAGGCCGACTCGCTGCTGCGCGACCGGCGTCGGGCGCAGCGCAGTTGGGAGATCACCCAGGTTAACGAGATGCTCACCTGGATGGAGTCGCACCCCCTGCCCTTCGCTTGCACAACCAACCTGGCAGGCAGCCTCGATCCGGCGACGGAGCGGCGCTTCATCTTCAAGATCAAGGTGCTGACGCTCGATGCAACCCGGCTCGCTTGCTGCTTCGATCACTTCTTCGGGCTCGAAGCGCCAGCGGGCATTGCTAAGCTCGACCGTCTTACCCCCGGAGACTTTGCGCTGGTGCGCCGTCAGGCCGAAATTACCGGGGAGGCGGATGACCCGGCCGCACTGCTGCGCCGGCTCAGCGTCGAACACGAGGCAAAGTCCGCACAGGATGGCGCAGGTAGCAGCGAAAACCGCCACGGAGGGAACTATGTATGAGAGCGGCATCAAGCTGCTGCAGCTTGTCAAAATGCTGCAGAGACCGGGTGCCCGCGTTGGCTACCGGGAAATCGAGGAGGCTTTTGGCATCAGCCGCCGCACGGCGGAGCGTCTCATTGAGACCATCGCCTGCGAGTTTCATCCTCAGTTTCGAGAACTCCCCGCACCGGAAGGCGGTCGATTCAAGCGCTTCGCCTTCGACCCCAAAGCGCCGCGCGGGATACCTACTCCCGACCTGAAGGCGGAGGAGTTGAGCGCACTGCAGCAGGCCTCCAACTTGTTGCGTCGCGAGGGCATCCGCGAGCAAGCCGAGCACATCGAGACCCTGCGCTTGAAGCTGCTTGAAGCGCTCAAAGAACCCCAGAGCCAGCGTATGCAAAGAAACGCCGACGATCTCGACACGGCCGATGCCTTCGTGCTGCGGCCAGGGCCGGACGAGCGAACGGACCCTAAAGTCGTGCAGAAACTTCGCGAAGCGGTACTGCTCTACAACGCGGTACGAATCCGCTACCGCTCCCGGCGCAGCGGCAAGCTGCGCACGCTGACCGTCCACCCCTACGGCTTTCTGAATGGGCGGCGGCGCTATCTGGTGGCCTTCCATCCGAAGCGCGGCATCAGGGCGTTTCGCAACTTTGTGATTGCCAACATCAAGTGGGTGACGCTGCTGAAAGACAACATCTTCGAGCACGACGAGAACTTCGACCTGTACCGCTACGCCGCTGAAAGCTTCGGAGCCTTCCGGGAGCCACCCGTCAAGGTGCTGTGGCGCTTCAGCAAGGCCGCCGCCCCCGACGCCCGCCGCTGGATCTTCCACCCCTCACAGGAGATTGAGGAGCAAGCCGACGGCACCCTGCTCGTCCGCTTCACCGCCGGCGGCCAGAACGAAATGGTCTGGCATCTCTTCACCTGGGGCAACGAGGTTGAGGTGCTGGAGCCAGCGGAGTTGAGAGAGCGCCTTGCAGAGTGGAAGCGGATGTAGTATGATGTCTCGACTAACAAGCTGCTCCGGGCAGCAGAGGAGGGAAGTTCGATGACACTCTGGCGCATTTGGCTGAAACCAGGCAGAGACAAAGACGATGGCCGCTCTTTCAAATTCTGTCTCGAGCGAGGCATCATTGGGGTCGGCTGGAGAATCGACGAGCAGCCTGACAACTTTGAACACTATGAGAAGCTTGGGGAGGAGGCGCACAGCGAGGAAGCAACAAGCTGGAGACGGGCAATTAATGCGATAGGTACGAGGATGCAGACCGGCGACCTTGTCTGGACAAGGAGCGGACGCGGAGTTTATTACATTGGAGAAATATCTGGAGACTGGGAGTATCAGGACAAGCCAGAGAACCGCGATGTAGATATCCATAACGTACGCCCCTGTAAGCTTTTTGAAGTAGGAACGGATGTTGCGGGAGCAATAGTCAATAGCTGTATATCTCCTCTGACCATTCAATCAATCCCTGACCCAACTGCTATGGAGTACTCTACCTTAATGTGGAGAAAGATCGCCAGCCAAGGAGCTGCACGTGAAAGGTAGAATATTCAGTCTCGTCCCGTGGAAAAATTTGGAAGTTGTAATTTTCTTGTACTTACAACAAGAAAAAGGTGTAGTGTTCTCTAATGGAGAAGACCCGAGACTGAAAAGACACCACGACCCATTCTATGAATTTCAAGGTCGAGAGACCTCCTCTGGGCGACAAGTGTATGCTCAAGTAAAAAGTGGTAATCAAGAGCTCGATCCGAGTGATTTCTATGATATCTACACCCATCCCTATGTGTTTTATCTCTTCAGCCCCGTTGGATACAAGTCACTCTCAACGAACGAGAACGTTGTTTGCTTAGATCCTGAGGAGATAGAGAATTTTCTGGAGCGAAACCGTGACTCTCTGCCGAGTGACATCTCTAAGTGGCTCGACGTACGAGACGAGTTAGATCGTTAACGGGTTAGTGCCCGTCTCCTCGAAACACCCGCAGCAGTTCTCTCGCCGCCGCTGCAGGGGTTGTGCGGCTTTCTTTGACCTCGGCTTCCAGAGCTTCGATGCGCGTTGCCACTTCGGGGGCGGCGTGGAAAGACTGCTCAAGGCCCTCGCGCAGCAGGGTCCACATCCATGCGCGCGCTTGCTCGTTGCGGCGCGTCGTGAACTCGCCGCTGGCTTCGAGGGCGTGGCGGTGCGCCAGCACCGTGTCCCAGAATTCGCTGATGCCCGTACCTTCAAGCGCGCTCGCGCGGAGCACCTTCGGCTGCCAGGCGGCGCTGCCGGGGCGCAGGAGTTGCAGCGCTTGTTGATGCTCGCTCTGTGTGCGCTCGGCCAGAGCGCGCTGCTCGCCGTCGGCCTTGTTGACCACCAGCGCGTCAGCCAACTCCAGCACGCCCTTCTTGATGCCCTGCAGTTCGTCACCCGCGCCCGGTTGCAAGAGCACGGCGAAGAAGTCCACCATCGAGCGCACTTCGATTTCGCTCTGGCCGATGCCGACGGTCTCGACCAGCACGACATCGTGCCGCGCCGCTTCGCAGAGCAGCAGCGCCTCGCGGGTGCGGTGCGCGACGCCGCCGAGCGCGCCGCCCGAAGGCGAGGGGCGGATGAAGGCGCGCGCGTCCTGCGCGAGGCGTTCCATGCGCGTCTTGTCACCGAGGATCGAGCCGCCGCTGCGCGGGCTCGACGGGTCCACCGCCAGCACGGCGACGCGCTTGCCCTGCCCCGTCAGCATCAACCCCAGCGCTTCGATGAAGCTGCTCTTGCCGACGCCCGGCGGGCCGGTGACGCCCACGCGCGTGGCGCCGCCGGTGTGTGCGAGCAGCGCGTCGAGGATCTGCTGACCAAACTTTTGCTGGTCGGCGCGCGTGCTTTCGATGGCAGTGATCGTTCGTGCCAGCGCGCGCCGGTCGCCCGCGCGGATCGCCCGACGGGCCGCCTCGATGCTGGCCGTCTCGGCGCCGCCCCCGCTTCCGACACCGGCCTTGCTCACAATCGCCCCGCTCGCGCGGCTACCGCGCACGCCTGCGCAACACAGCGAGCACTTCGCGCGCCGCTTTCGGCACGGGCGTCCCGGGGCCGAACACACCGCACACACCGTGCTCGCGCAGGAACTCATAGTCCTGCTGCGGGATGATGCCGCCGACGATTACCTTGATGTCCGCCGCGCCGCGCGCTTCGAGCGCTTTCAACAGTTCGGGCACCAGCGTTTTGTGACCGGCGGCCTGACTGGAGACGCCGACCAGGTGCACGTCTGCGTCCACCGCCTGCCCCGCCGCTTCGTCCGGCGTCTGGAACAGCGGCCCCACATCCACATCGAAACCAATGTCGGCGAACGCGGTGGCAATAACTTTAAGCCCGCGGTCGTGGCCGTCCTGCCCGAGCTTCACCGCCAGCATGCGCGGCCGCCGCCCCTCCTGCTTGGCGAACGCCGCCACTTCGCTGCAGATCGCATCGAAGTCTTCGTCACCCCGATAGACGCCGCCATACACACCCGAGACCGAGCGCACCTCGGCGCGATACCGTGTGTAGACCTTTTCCATCGCAGCGGAAATCTCACCGACGCTGGCGCGTGCGCGGGCTGCCGTGATGGCGGCTTCGAGCAGGTTGCCCTCGCCGCTCGTCGCGAGTTCGGTGATGCGCGACAGCGCCGCTTCCACCACGTCCGTGTTACGCCGCGTGCGGATCTCCTCGAGCCGCTTCACCTGCGCGTCGCGCACCGCGCTGTTGTCAATGTCGCGCACTTCGAGCGGCGGGTCTTCTTCGAGGGTGTACTTGTTGACGCCGACGATGACATCCTCGCCGCTGTCTATGCGCGCCTGCCGCCGCGTCGCCGCCTCCTCGATGCGCAGCTTCGGCATGCCGGCAATGATCGCCTTCGTCATCCCCCCCATTTCCTCGACTTCATCAATCAGCGCGTTCGCCGCCTCATACACACTTTGCGTCAGCGATTCCATGAAGTAGGAGCCACCCCAGGGGTCGGTCACCGCGGGGATGCCGGACTCTTCCTGCAAGATGAGCTGCGTGTTGCGCGCGACGCGCGCGGCGGCGTCGGTGGGGAGCGTCACCGCCTCGTCGTAGCCGTTGGTGTGCAGCGACTGCGTGCCGCCGAAGACCGCGGCCATCGCCTCGATGGTCGTGCGCACCACGTTGTTCATCGGGTCCTGCTCGGTGAGCGATGCGCCGGAAGTTTGACAGTGCGTGCGCAGCATCAGCGAGCGCGGCTCTTGCGGCGCAAACTCGGTGCGCAAACGCTCAGCCCAGATGCGCCGCGCGGCGCGCAGCTTCGCAACCTCCAGATAGAAGTTCATCCCGATGCACCAGAAAAAGGAGAGCCGCCCGGCGAAGCCGTCAATATCGAGCCCCTTGCCGAGCGCCGCGCGCACGTATTCGAGCCCGTCGGCAATGGTGAAGGCGAGCTCCTGCACCGTCGTCGCGCCGGCTTCCTGCATGTGGTAGCCGCTGATGGAGATGGAGTTGAACCTGGGAAGATGCTGCGCCGTGTACGCGATGACATCCGCCACCAGCCGCATACTCGGCTCGGGCGGATAAATGTATGTGTTGCGCACCATGAACTCTTTCAGGATGTCGTTCTGAATCGTGCCGGCCAGCGCTGCCTGCTTTACACCCTGCTCCTCGCCAGCGACGATAAAACTGGCGAGCACGGGGATCACGGCGCCGTTCATCG
This sequence comes from Myxococcota bacterium, assembly GCA_020027245.1. Lineage (GTDB taxonomy): Bacteria > Myxococcota_A > UBA9160 > UBA9160 > UBA6930 > JAHRAN01. Next base: position 334 of record JAHRAN010000161.1, on the reverse strand, counting down.
TCATCGAGACGCTGACCTTGTCGAGCGGAATGTCGGCGAAGAGCAGCTTCATATCCTCGACCGAATCAATCGCGACGCCCGCCTTGCCGACATCGCCACTGACGCGCGGGTGGTCGCTGTCGTAACCGCGATGGGTTGCGAGATCGAACGCGACCGAAAGCCCCTGCTGCCCCGCCGCGAGGTTCGCGCGGTAAAACGCGTTCGACTCTTCGGCGGTGGAGAAACCCGCGTACTGCCGCAGCGTCCAGGGCCGGTTCGCATACATCGTGGCGCGCGGCCCGCGCAGAAACGGGAACAACCCCGGCAGCGTGTCGCAGGCTTCGAGCGCCTCGAT
>JAHRAN010000109.1 GCA_020027245.1 Myxococcota bacterium | reverse complement strand
GCGCCCCTTCCGGCAGCCGCTCGGGGCGGTCAACAGGATGGGACGGGGTGGCTTAAGGCACCCCGGTCAGCCGCTCGGGGCGGTCAACGGGATGGGCGGCGGGCGAAGCCCGCCGCTTGTCGCTAGGGTGCCCGCCGCCGGGCTCCCTTCGTCTAGTGGCCCAGGACGCGGCCCTCTCAAGGCTGAAACACGGGTTCGACTCCCGTAGGGAGCGCCAGCGCGCCAACATTCTGACGGGCTTCCCGGACGGGCTTTGACGGCGCGGCGTGCTAGCTTCCGCGCGTGCCGGACTTCGCCTTCGCCTTTCTCGACTGCGAGTTCGGTGGTCTCGACTTCGAGCGCCACGACATCACCGAAATCGGCGTGATCGTCACCGACGCACGGCTCGCTGCGACAGGCGAGGGCGAGTGGAAGGTGATCCCGCGCGCCGGGCGCGTGACGCCGGAAGCCGCGCGCATCTTCGGCTACGACGAGAAGCTGTGGCGCGAGCAGGGCGTCGGCGTGCGCCGCGCGCTCGAAGAACTGAGCGGGCTGCTGCCACGCGGCAAGACCATCGTGCCCGCGGGACAGAACGTGCGCATGGATGTCCTCTTTCTGGAAAGGGCCTACCGCGCCTGCGCGCTGCCCTACCCCTTCGACTATCACACGATTGATCTCGCCACCTTGTACTTCTGTTGGTCGCTGGTTGCGGGCGAGCCGGCGCAGGCGCTGTCGCTGCGGCAGGCCGCCACGCACGCGGGGCTGGCGCAAAACAAAATCGAACATCGCGCGCTGGCCGACGCCCGTCTCACGCTCGAAACCTTTCGCCACTACATCGGTCGGCTCGCGCCACGCCCGATGCCCGAGGAACCACCGACGCCGGGCCTCCTGTCGAACGACGGCGGCGCACGCTCCGGCTGATCCCGGTCAGCCGGCTTTGCGCGGTCAAAAGGATGGGCGGAGCGCGCTAGCGCCCCGGGAAGCGTGTGCGCCACTTGCTGAGCGCGTGGCGATCAATCCGCGCGAAGAGCGGCAGCAAAAAGCGGTGCGCAAAACTTCCCGGGCGAAACACCAGCGCCGCGCCGAAGTCAATCAGCACCGGCGCGCCGCTTCGCTCGTCGGCCAGCACGTTGGTCTGATGCCGCAGGTCAAGGTGCACGACGCCACGCGCGTGCATCGAGGCGACTGCAGCTTCGAGTTTTGAAACGAAGCCGGCGGGCAACTCGAGCTGGCGGCTGAGCGCGCGCCCCGGACGGTATTCGAGCGCCAGCGCCAGCGCGTCTATGCGTCCCAGAAAGCGCGGCACCGAGGGGTGACCCGCGAGCGCGCGCCAGGCCCGCGCCTCGCGCGCCGTAATCCAGCGGCCGAAGGTCGCGCGCAGCAGCACCCGGCGCGGCGCAAAATCCTTCACCACGAAGCGGCGGCCATTGTGTTCGACCCGCAACACATCGGGCTTGATGAAACGACCGCGCGAGAGCAGCACAGTGCGCGCCGTCGAAAGCGCTGCGCGGTCGGGCAACGGAAAGTCGGAAGCGTCAAGCGACACGAGCGGAGAGTGGCGCTTGCGGGGTGCTATCGCACCCCGGCCAACCTGTTGACCGCGCCGACGCTGTCAGAGAGCGCCATCGCACCCCGGCCCGCCCGTTGACCGCGCCACGCTGGCGCGCTTGCGGGCGACGGCCCCCTCTGCGCCCCTTTCGGCCTCCCACTCCCAACTCCGGTTTTTTCGCCCCGCGCGCATTTTTGCTTGCATCCGTTTGTCAGCCGCGTCATGGTGGTTTTACCCGGTCCCAGGGAAAGAACAGACGATGCCCGGAGTGACCAGGGATCGGTGCGGCTGCGAGCCGCACCACGAGCAGGCGCGCCTCGCCAGTTCGGCGACCACCCAGCCTCAGCGCCGACGCGCAGGCGGTCGCGCCCTCCACCCGGCGAGCTTTGCCCGTTCCTCGCGAACGGACGCCGTTCATCCGCCATGCGCATGGCGCGTGGCATTCACCCGTTCAGCGCTAAGCTGGACACAACCCGAGAGGAAGGAACGAGACGATGCGAGAACTGACGACGGCAGAGATGAGGATGGTCGCGGGAGGGAGAGGCGCCGAAGGACTGGATCTGTCCAGGGACGCGAACCGACTCGGATCAGCGAGCAGCTTCCGCAGTGATAGACACGGCTTTGGCAACCGCCACAGCAACAACCACTTCAATTTTCAGTTTGATGGCGAACCGGAGCCGGAGCCCGAGCCGGAACCCGAACCGCCCGATGAGATTGTTGTCCACGCCCCTCGCTGGATTCAAGACATCGTGTATTGGTATGACATACACGTAGTCAACCCCCTCGCCGAATGGCTCCGTAACCTTATCCCGCCGCCGGCGGAGCTCCCTGAGCCCCTTGAGACCGCTGATCCCGAAGAGGCAAGGGAAGCAAGAGGGGAATGTAGTATGCGTCTTTCTGAGTTGTATGTCAGAATCATGGGGTTGGATGCTTTCGTAGGTCGCGCAGCATCAGCTATTGCGCCTAACCCCGCAGAGTTGCGATCATTGGGATATAGGCTTCCAGCGGGCGCGGCTCAGATTTCAGCACAGGCATCAAACAATGGGGTAACTCTTCTTGACGCTTTCAAGTATGCTCAACTGAATGGAGACCCGTGTGTAGAGTATGATTCGGAAGGAGGCAGCTAATGAAAATTCTTGAAATTTTGAATCACATGGGGCATCGCTTCCTAGTGCCTGCAAGAAGCCTCTGCTTGGTAGTGCTGGCTTCGCTGCTCGCGTCTGCGGTGGTGGCGTGTGGTGATGCCGAGCCTTCGGTCGAAGATGGTGAGCTGCGGTCTGATAAACCAAAGATTATTGAACGGTTGCAGCAGCGGGTGGACGCAGGAGATGAAGCCGCTGCGCGAAGGCTCAGCAGGATCCTGAACAAAGAGGCAGCGCCAATGACACCTCCTGGACGCACAACCCCTCTACACAAAGCAGTCAAGAGTGGAAACATTGCAGATGTCGTGTCTCTGCTCGACGGTGGGGCGGATATAAATGCGAAGAACCGCCGAGGGGAAACACCTTTGCATCTAGCAGTGGATGACAACCTTGAGGAGGTTGCTCTGTTGTTGATAGAGCGCGGTGCGGATGTAAATTCGAGAGACTCTCGTTATGCGACGCCACTGATAGACTCCGCCCGCCACAGCAACTATGAAGTGTCCGAACAACTGATATCGAAAGGCGCCCTTGTTGATGCCAAAGACGACAGCGGAGCCACGGCGCTTTGGATGGCGGCCGGAAATAATTCATATGAAATTGCACGCCTGCTGATTGATCACGGCGCAGATGTGAACAAGTCGGTTTTTATCGTCGAGTTAACTCCGCTTATGAGCGCCGCAATGGGGAATTTTCATTCTATGGCATCTCTTCTAATTGAATCCGGGGCAGATGTGAATACGATGAACTGGGAGGGCCAGACGGCGTTAGACCTGACAACAAACACCGATACATTTGAAACCGTACGCCTTCTGCGCAAGCACGGCGCTGAAACCGGGCTGAGACAAACACCGCTACACGAAGCCGTGATGAGTGAAAACACTGAAAATGTCATCTCGCTGCTCGATGATGGAGCGGACATAAACGTAAGGAACAGTTGGGAAGAAACTCCTCTGCATACAGCAGTGAATAACAACCTCGATGAAGTTGTGCTGTTGCTGATGGAGCGTGGCGCGGACATAAATTCAGGAGACATTCGTGACATGACGCCACTGATGAACGCTGCTCGGAACAACAACTATAGAATAGCTGAAGAACTGATAGCGAGAGGCGCCAGCATCGGAGCCCAAGCTGGTGTTGGAGGCACGGCGCTTGTGGTGGCCGCCGGGAACAACGCATATGAAGTGGCGCGTTTGTTGATCGATCACGGCGCAGATGTGAACGTGTCAATCATTCTTTCGGGCGACACTCCACTTACCCTTGCCGTAATGCATAAAGCTCATGCTGTGATCCCCCTCCTGGTTGAAGCTGGTGCAGATCTGAACGCGACAGGCGCGTTGGGTCTAACAGCGTTAGAGATGGCGACGCACAGCGAAGCTCACGAAACCGCACGCCT
>JAHRAN010000106.1 GCA_020027245.1 Myxococcota bacterium | reverse complement strand
GGCGCGCTCGAGTTCGGCGGCGAGGTCGGGGCCGTGCAGCAGGGCGACCAGTTGCACGAGGGCGCGGTCGAGCCAGGGGCCGGGCAGCGTCACCACACCCGGCGGCAGTGCGCGCACGCGCGCCGTGGCCACGGCGGGCAGCGAGGGCCAGCGCGACCAGTAGTGCGTGGCGGCCTGCGGGTCGTCGCTGCTGTCTATCAACCACTCGGGCGCGGCGGCGATCAGCCATTCGCGGGAGACGCGCGGCCAGTGCCCCGGAAGTTCACGCGCCAGATTTTCGACGCCGACGCTGTCGAGCAAATCGTCCACGAAGGTGCCGCCGCCCGCGACGAAGAGCGGGTCGCGCTGCAACACCAGCAGGGCGGTCTGGCGCGGCTTCGCGGCAAGAAGTTTCAGCACGCGCGCACGCATGCTGCGCACCGCTTCGACCCGCGCCCGCGCCTGCGCCACGCGCCCGACGCGCGCGCCGAGTTGCTCGATCGAAGCCAGCACCTCTTCGAAGGAGACCGGGTCGAGCGCCAGCACCGGCACGCCGAAGGCGGCGAGTTGCGCCCGAAAGTCGCGCTGCTCGAGGCTCGGCACCAGCACCACCAGGTCCGGCTCGAGCGCCACCACCCGCTCCAGACTCGGGTTGTAAAAACCCCCGACGCGAGGCAGCGCCGCCAGAGCGGAATGCTGACGCGCCGAAAAATCGTCCACGCCGACCAAAAGCGCCTCGGCGTCGAGCGCGAGCAGAATCGCGCTCAGCGAGGGGTTGAGCGAAACCACCCGGCGCGCCGGCGCGGAGGCCATGCTCGCGCTCGCAAGCAGCAACGCCAGAACGCACACCACGGAGCCACGCATGGCCCCAGGGTGCTGACGCACCCCCCCAGCCTTAAGAACCCTCACCCCGCCGTCTCCCATAGGGGAGACGGCGCCTCTCCCAACCAAGGGGGCGGCGGGCCATAAAGCCCGCCGCCGAACAAGCCGCTGCCTTCTCGCACTCAGCTAATTCCCCTTCCCTTTTTCCCATTCCCCTCGCCCTATGGGAGAGGGGGCCGCTGGCGAAGCCGGGGCCGGGTGAGGGTTCTTAAGGCTGAGGGCGGGCGCAACCCGCCGGGAGTGAGAGCACTTCCAGACGCAGGTGGCCGGGAGCCCGGCGCCGCTGGTGGACGCCGGGCTGCCGGCACCTGACTACTCCGCTGCGATTTCGAGTGTGTGCTCGCCCTCCAACTTGATGAAGGGGCGCAGCGTCTCGAGCCGCTTCTCGCCGATGCCCTTCACCGCGAGCAGGTCATCCGCCCGCTCGAAACCGCCACGCTGCTTGCGCAACGCGACAATCTGCTCGGAGCGCAGCTCTCCGACACCGGGCAGCAGGGTGAGCGCCTCGGCGCTCGCCGTGTTGATGTTGAGTTCGCCGGTCATCGTGCCGGCGAGTGCGGGCGCCGTGGCGAAGGCCACAGCAAGAACGACCGCGTACAGAAGCACGCGACCACGGGGGAAGTTGTGAAGCATTGAGCATTCTCCAGGGACCGTGGGTTTCGGGGGCAGACAACGGTGCGGTCTAGCTCGCGCGGTCGGCGGCAAAGGCGGCGACTGCGAGCAGCGCATCTTTGACCAGGCTGTCGGGGAAGGGCGCGATGGCGCTGGCGGCGCGCGCCACGTGCTGGCTGGCGCGCGCATTGGTGTCCGCCACGCCACGGTGACGCCGCACCAGTTCGAGCACGGTCGCAAGGCCTCCGTCAGCGTCGGTGCGGTCAGCGGGATCGTCAGCGTCGGCGCGGTCAACAGGGTGACCAGCGTCGGTGCGGTCAGTCTCCTCCGACGCAGACACATCTTGTGCCGCAAGCGCGTGGGCGCGCTCGGCCAGCGTCTTCAGCACTCTGCCTATCGCCTCGCGCTCCGCAGTCGTCGCGCGCTTCAGCGTCAGCAAGAGCGGCAGGGTGACTTTGCCCTCGCGCAAATCGGTGAACGGCGCCTTGCCGAGTTGCGTCTCGCCGGCGCTGTAGTCGAGCGCGTCGTCGCGCAACTGGAAGGCCAGCCCGAACTCGTGACCGAAGGCGCCGAGCCGCCGCTGCTCCGCGCGCGTGACACCGCCGAGCCGCGCGCCGACGGAGCACGCCGCCGCCATCAGCGACGCGCTCTTGCGCTCGATCACCGCGAAGTAATGCGCCTCGCTGATGGCCGGATCGAAGCTGCGCTCGAGTTGCATGAGCTCGCCCTCGGCCATCTGGCGGATCGTCTCGGCGAAGATTTCCAGAATGCTGGCGTCGCCGTCTTCGACGATCATGGACGAGGCGCGGGCGTAGAAGAAGTCGCCCGCCAGCACCGCGCGGCGGTTGCCCCAGATGGCGCGCGCCGAGGGCCGGCCCCGCCGCAGTTCCGCCATGTCCACCACATCGTCGTGCAGCAGGGTGGCGCTGTGCAAAAGCTCCACCGCCGCTGCGACTTGAACGCGGCGCGGGCCCGTGTAACCGCAGAGCTCGGCGGCCCAGAAGAGCAGCGCGGGACGCAGCCGCTTGCCGCCGGAGTCGAGCAGATACTCGCCGAGCGCGCCGAGCAGCGCGGTCTCGGAGGAAAGTTGCGCGCGCATCGCCTGCTCCACCTGCTCCAGATTCGGGGCCATGCGGCGCAGCGCAGCGGCGAGCGCGGGGGGCGGGCTTGTGGCTTCAGGCATCTCCCGATGCTACCACCGGAGTTCG
>JAHRAN010000119.1 GCA_020027245.1 Myxococcota bacterium | reverse complement strand
ACTTCGGCGGCGAGGGCCACGGTTTCGGACAGGGTGGGATGGGCGTGGATGGTGAGGCCGATGTCTTCGGCGTCGGCGCCGAGTTCGATGGCGAGTGCGGGCTCGGCGATCAACTCGCCCGCGTGCGGGCCGACGATGCCGGCGCCGATGAGCCGCCCGTCGTCCTCGGCGAACAGCAGCTTGCTGAGACCCTCGGTGCGGCCGATGCCGATGGCGCGCCCGCTCGCGCTCCACGGGAACAGCGCCTTGCGAAACTCGATGCCCTGCTGCGCGGCGTCCTCCTCGGTCACGCCGACCCAGGCGATTTCCGGGTCGGTGTAGGCGACGGAGGGAATCGCGGTCGGTTCGAAGCGGCGCTTGCCGCCGGCGGCGACCTCGGCTGCCACCTTGCCCTGATGGGTGGCGCGGTGCGCGAGCAGCGGCGCGCCGGTCAGGTCGCCGATCGCAAAAATGTGTGGCTGATTGCTGCGCAGTTGCGCGTCAACCGGAACAAAACCCTGCGCGTCCGTCTGCACGCCGAGCGCATCGAGGCCGATGTCCTCCGAGTTCGGCCGCCGCCCGACCGCCAGCAGCACGCGGTCGAAAGGCAAAGCTTCAGGCGCGGCTTCGCCCTCGAAGCGCGCGACAATCTGCTTGCCTCTGGTATCGAGTTTCGCCACCGCCACCTCCAGGCGCACACCTTCGCAGGCCGCGCGCAGGCGTTTTTCGAGCGGCTTCACGAGGTCGCGGTCTGCGCCGGGCACGAGCCGGTCGAGCAGCTCCACGACGGTGACCTGCCAACCAAATGCCAGATACACGGTTGCCATTTCGAGGCCGATGATGCCGCCGCCGACGACCAGCAAGCGGCCGGGCGGCCCCTCGATCTCGAGCGCCGTGGTCGAATCCAGAATGCGCGGGTCATCGGGCCAGCCGGGGAGCGCTGCCGGGCGCGAGCCGGTGGCCAGAATCGCCTGACCAAACGCGATGCGCTGCGCGACGTCCTCCGTTTGTACCTCGAGTTCGTGCGAGCCGGTGAAGCGCCCGTGGCCCGTCACCACCCGCACCTTCCGCGCGCGCGCGAGCCCCGCGAGCCCCTTCGTCAAGGTGCCGACCACTTCGTCCTTGCGCGCACGGATGCGCGTCCAGTCGAAGTCGGGCTTGGAAAATTCGACGCCGCTGCCGCCGAGTGCGCGCGCCTCTTCGAGCACGGCCGCCATGTGCAGCAGCGCTTTGGATGGAATGCAGCCGACGTTCAGACACACGCCGCCGAGACGCGGGTAACGCTCGACGAGCACCACTTCGAGGCCGAGGTCGGCGGCGCGAAATGCGGCGCTGTATCCACCCGGCCCGCCGCCGAGCACGAGCAGAGGGCCCGGCGCCGTCGCGCCCGCCGTCGCTGCGACCGAGGTGGCCTGCTCAGCCGCCGCCGGGCCGGTGGCGGGCGACGCGGCTTTGCCCGGCGCGGCTTCGCTTCGTTTCGCCTTGTCACTTGTCGCCACGGTTTCATCCACCCCCGCCTCGTCCAGTTGAATGGTGCAAAGTTCGCTGCCCTCGCGGATTGCGTCGCCCTCGGCGACGGCGAAGCTCTGCAGCACGCCAGCGACGGGCGAGGGAATTTCCATGCTCGCCTTGTCGCTCTCGATCACGAGCAGCGACTGCTCGACGGCGACCCGCTCGCCCGGCGCCGCCAGCAGCTCCGCAACCTCGACCTGCTCGGCCTCGCCGATGTCGGGAACGCGAACGATGAATGTGTTGGGCGTTGTCAAAGCAGCGCCAGACGCATGTCCGAGAGCAACCCGGACAGATGACGGGTGAAGCGCACTGCCGCGGCGCCATCTATTACGCGGTGGTCGTAGGAAAGCGACAGCGGCAGCATCAGGCGCGGCGTGAATGTCTCGCCCTCGAGCACCGGCTTCCACTGCATGCGCGAGACACCGAGGATCGCCACTTCCGGGTGGTTCACAATCGGCGTGAAGAAGGTGCCGCCGATGCCGCCCAGGCTCGAGATGCTGAAGCTGCCGCCTTGCAGGTCCGCCGGACGCAGCCGCCGTTCACGCGCGCGCGCACTCAACGCTTCGAGTTCGCTGGCCAGATCCAGAACGCCCTTCTGGTCGGCGTCGCGTAGTACGGGCACCAGCAAACCGTTCTCGGTGTCCACCGCCACGCCGATGTGGAAGTAACGTTTCAAAATCAGGCTCTCGCCGCTCGGGTCGAGCGATGCGTTGAAGTCCGGGAACTCGCGCAGCGCGCTGACGACAGCCTTCACAATGAAGGGCAGGAAGGTCAGCTTCACGCCGCGCTCCGCCGCCTCCGCCTTCTGCGCTTTGCGGAAAGTTTCGAGTTCGGTGATGTCGGCTTCGTCGAACTGCGTGACATGCGGCGCCGTGACCCAGCTTCGGTGCAGGTTCGAAGCTGTCAGCTTGCGAATGCGACTGAGGGGGCGGGTTTCGATCTCGCCGAACCTGGAAAAGTCAATCGAGACGAGGGGCGCCGTCGCAAAGCCCGCGCCGCCGACACCAGCCGGTGTCGCGCCCGCGAGCGACTGCTTCACATAGCGCCGCACATCCTCGCGGGTGATGCGCCCCTTGCGCCCGCTGCCGACGACGAGGCGGAGATCAATGCCGAACTCGCTGGCGAGATGGCGCACCGACGGGCTCGCGTGAACGCTGCCGGTGGCCGGCAACGCCGTGGCGGCTCGAGCCAGCGGCGCGGCCGAGGCGGCCGCTGTGGCGGGCGCGGCATCGCTGGCGCGCCCGGCCTGGGGCGACGGCGCGGCGCTGGCTTCATCCGCCGTGGCGGCCTTCTCTGCTTTGCCCGCCCCGGCCTTCGACCCCGCGCGCTGCTTCCCGGCCGCTGCGCCCGCCGCCCTGCCCGCTTCATCCTCGACGCCGCGCAGCACGGCGATCAGCGCGTTTTCGCCGACGGCGTCGCCGACCTTCACGCAGAGTTCTGCGATCACGCCGCTCACCGGTGACGGGATCTCCATCGTCGCCTTGTCGCTCTCGAGCACGATCAGCGACTGCTCCGCCTCGACGCTGTCGCCCGCGCGGACCAGCACCTCGACCACCTCGACGCTGTCGAAGTCGCCGAGGTCGGGCAGCCGGAACTCGAAATTCTCAGACACGCGCCGGGTCCGGGCGTTCGGGATCCACGCCGTATTTTTCGATGGCCTTTTGCACCGTCGCCGGCGGCACGCGGCCCTCATCGCACAGCGCCTTCAACGCGGCGACCGCAATGTAGTAGCGGTTCACCTCGAAGAAGTGGCGCAAGCGCTCACGCACATCGGAGCGGCCGAAGCCGTCGGTGCCGAGGGTGCGGTAGCGGGCCGGAACATAGGCGCGGATCAACTCCGGCAGGGTGGCCACATAATCGGTGGCGGCGATAACAGGGCCCGGGCGTCCCGAGAGTTGCTCCTCGACCCAGCTCTGTCGCTGCGGCTCCGTCGGATGCAAGCCGTTCCAGCGCTCGACCGCGGCGCTGTCGCGCTGCAACTCGACGAAGGAAGTGACGCTCCAGATATCGGCACCGACCCGAAAGTCGTCGCGCAACAACTCCGCGGCGGCCAGCACTTCGCGCAGAATCGTGCCGCTGCCGAGCAACTGAACGCGCTCGCCCCGGCCTCTGCCCTGACGCAGCAGATACATACCGCGCAGCACGCCTTCGCGCGCGGCCTCGGGCAGCGGCGGGTGCGCGTAGTTCTCGTTCATCACCGTCACGTAGTAAAAGACCGACTCGTTCTCTTGATACATCCTGCGCATGCCCTCGTGCAAAATCACCGCAAGCTCGCCGGCGTAGGCCGGGTCGTAGCTGATGCAGTTCGGCACCGACGAAAACCACAGGTGACTGTGGCCGTCCTGATGCTGAAGTCCCTCGCCGGAGAGCGTGGTGCGACCGCTGGTGCCGCCGAGCAGGAAGCCGCGCGCGCGCGAGTCGGCGGCGGCCCAGATCAGATCGCCGACGCGCTGGATGCCGAACATCGAATAGAAAATGTAGAAGGGAATCATCGGCAGGTCGTGCGTGGCGTAAGAAGTTCCCGCCGCGATGAATGAGCAGAGCGCGCCCGCTTCGTTGATGCCCTCTTGAAGAATCTGCCCGCTCTGGTCTTCGCGGTAGTATGTAATGGTCTCGGAGTCCACCGGCTCGTAGAGTTGACCGCTCGAAGCGTAGATGCCGAGCTGTCGGAACAGCCCCTCCATACCGAAGGTGCGCGACTCGTCGGGCACGATCGGCACGATGCGCGGGCCGATCTGTTTGTCGCGGGTGAGCGCGCCGAGCATGCGCACGAAGGCCATCGTGGTGGACATCGTGCGCTTGCCTGAACCCTTCAGCAGGTTGTCGAAAATCGAAAGCTCCGGCACCGGCAACTGCGGCGTGCCCTGGCTGCGTGATGGCAGATACCCACCGAGGGCAGCGCGCCGCTCGTGCAGGTAACGCAACTCGGGGCTCGAATCCTCCGGCTTGTAGAAGGGCGCCTCGTGGATGCGCTCGTCGGGAATCGGAATCCGGTAGCGGTCCCGAAAGCGGCGCAGCGAAGCGTCGCCGAGCTTCTTCTGCTGATGCGTGAAGTTCTGCCCCTCACCCGCCTCGCCCATGCCGTAGCCCTTGACGGTCTTGGCGAGAATCACCGTCGGCTGGCCCTCGTGGTGGACGGCGGCGTGGTAAGCGGCATGAATCTTCACCGGGTCGTGCCCGCCACGGTTCAACTGCCAGAGATCATCGTCGCTCATGCCGGCGATCATGGCCTCGAGTTCGGGGTGCGCGCCGAAGAAGTGCTCGCGCACATAGGCGCCGCCCTTCGCCTTGTAGGCCTGATAGTCGCCGTCCACCGCGCTCTCCATGCGCTCGAGCAAACGCCCGTTCAGATCTTTTTCCAGCAACCTGTCCCAGCGGTCGCCCCAGATCACCTTGATCACATTCCAGCCCGCGCCGCGAAAAGTGCCCTCCAGTTCCTGGATGATCTTGCCGTTGCCGCGCACCGGGCCATCGAGGCGTTGCAGGTTGCAGTTGACCACGAAGATCAGGTTGTCGAGTTTCTCGCGCGCGGCGAGGCCGATGGCGCCGAGCGACTCCGGCTCATCCATCTCACCGTCGCCCATGAAGGCCCACACCTTGCGGCCCTGCATCTGCGCGAGTTCCCGGTGTTCGAGGTACTTCATGAAGCGCGCCTGATAGATGGCCTGAATCGGGCCCAGGCCCATCGAAACGGTCGGGAACTGCCAGAAGTCGGGCATCAGCCAGGGGTGCGGATAGGAGCTCAGCCCACCGCCGCCGATTTCGCGCCGGAAGCCGTGAAGCTGCTCCTCGCTGAGCCGCCCTTCGAGAAAGGCGCGCGCATAGATGCCCGGCGAGGAGTGGCCCTGGATGTAGAGCAGGTCCGCGCCCTCCTCGTGCGCGGCACCCCGGAAGAAGTGGTTGAAGCCCACATCGTAGAGCGTCGCCGCACTCTGGAAGCTCGCGATGTGGCCGCCGAGTTCGGAGGACTCGCGGTTCGCCTGCACCACCATCGCCAGCGCGTTCCAGCGGATGATCGAGCGGATGCGGTGCTCGAGCCCGGGCTCGCCGGGCATGGCTGGCTCCTCGGATACGGAAATGGTGTTGAGGTAGGGCGTGGTCGCCGAGTAGCCGAGCGGCGCGCCCATCTGGCGCGCCCGGTCGCCGAGCCGCTCGATCAGGTAGCGCGCGCGCTCCGAGCCGTCCGCGCGAAACACCGAATCGAAGGCGTCGAGCCACTCGCCGGTTTCCGCCGGGTCTATGTCCTTGCTTCGGTCGCCCAATGAGGCCTCCCTTCGACCGGGAAGATCAAGTAGTCAACAAGTTACCAAATGCTGCTGCAGATGGGGGTGGAAATTTTGAGGCTGGCAAGGGAAAGTGGTCAATATGGCTTCCTGTGCGCCATAGACGCGCTTTTTTGTTTGTCAATATGATGACAAATAGCTTGCGCCAGCCGTCACGCAGCTTCGGCTTCACGGTCCTCCAGCGCGTTGAAGGCGGCCAGAATGCGCGGCCCCTCGGGTGCGCTCAGGATGTTTCCGGTCAGCACCTCGCGCTGCTGCGCCGCGGCCCGTTTCGGCTGCTCGCGCGTCGCCCAGTGCACGAGGTCCCGCCACAGCGGGTCAATGAGTTCGGCGCCACGGATGCGCGCGCCGTCCGCGCCACGGAAGTGCAGCTGCTGCAACTCGCCCAGGTACAGACGCAGCGAGCGCACATGGATCTCCTCGTCGAGGCGGATGCGCCCGACGATCTCCGCCGCGTGCTCGGCTTCGGCCCGGCGCGCGCGGAACAACTCCGGGTCGCGCAGCAACTGTTCGGAGAGCGAGAAGCCGAGCTCAGCGCGGAACTCGATCAGCAACAGGTTCAGCAGGAAGTCCATGCCGCGCTGCGGCGCCTCGGGCAGCGCCGGGTGCAGGCGCGTCAAACCCTCCGGGCGCGCGATGTTCTGGGGCACGACGGGGTCGGGGTAGCGCTCGTCACCGAAGGCGAGGTCGCGCAGCGCGAACCACATGACATCGTGCCCGCCGACGCCCAGCGAAGGCTCACCGCCCTCGTCGAGGCCGTGCGCCCGCAGCAGCCCCTTCTTCAGGTGGCCGACCGCCAGCTCCCGGGTGTCCTCAAGGGCGAAGTCCGCGAACTCCGGGAAGGGCATATCCACCAGCATGCGCCCGCGCGCCTCGATGTGGCCGGTGATGGTCAGCATGTCCCAGAAGGTCTGACCCAGCCCTTCGAGCAGCAGCAGCTTCAGTTGCGCGCCGTTCGGGTAGCGGATGCCCTCCAGCAGCGTCGCATCCGCCGCGAGCAAATCGCCGCCACGGCGACGCAACGCCGCACTCCAGGCTTCGATGGCCGCACCGCGCACCAGCGTGCGTGGCGGCACATATTCGCCGCTCGCCGTGAAGCCGCCGTGCAGGCGATGCCCCGCCTCCACCTGGGGACGGGCGTAATCGTGAGAGCGCAGCAACTCCTCTTCCGAGTAACAAAGTGTGCTCGCCAAGGTTTTAACCACACCTCCCTTCCCTGCCGGCTGACGACGGGACGGCCAGTGTCAAAAGATACGGCACTTTCCGGCAGCGGCTCGGCGCGGTCAACGGGAGTGGCGGGGTGCGCAAGCACCCCGGTCAGCGGCCCGGACAGCCGCCCGGGGCGGTCAACGGGATGGGCGGGGTGCATAGCACCCCGGTCGCGGTCAACGGGAGTGGCGGGGTGCGCAGCACCCCGGAGGCTTGCCAGTGCGAGTTGGCAATGTATTGTCAACGCCATGCCCGACCACACCCAGCGCGCAGCGGCGCCGGCCCGCCCGCAGGTTCGCTACAGCGAGGCCGGCGTGGCGGCCTTTCAGTTGCTGCAGGAACTCGACCGCAGCGCCGCTCTCTTTGACAACGCGGTTTCGCGCGGGCGACTCGCGCTGCTGCGCGTGCTGGCGACTGCCGGCCCGATGACGATGAGCGATGCGGCGCGCGCGCGGCACAGCAGCCGTCAGGCCGTGCAGCGTCTGACCGGCGCGCTGGTCGAGCAGGGTCTGGTGCAACTGACGCCGAACCCGCAGCACCGCCGCGCGCCGCTGCTGCAACTCAGCGCGGCGGGCGTCGCCGCCTGGCAGGCGCTGGCGCAGCAGGAGGCCACGCGCCTGAACGCGCTGGCGCGCGGCCTCGACGCCGCCGAGATCCGCAGCGTCACGCGCGTGCTGAAGGCCCTGCGCCAGCGGAGTGGCGGCGGCGGCGCCGGCCAGCGCGTGCGCGACTGAGTTCGGCAGTGGCGGGTGTGGGAGAAGCGGGGCCGCCACCCTCACCCGGCGACGGGCTACAAGGCCCGTCGCCCCCCTCTCCCTTACAGGGAGAGGGTTAAGAAGAGATGGGCGGCGCCGCTCAATTAAGGTTCGGTTCCCCTCTCCCTTTGAGGGAGAGGCGCGCTCTCCCCTATGGGAGAGCGCGGGGGTTCGGGTGGCGGCCCCGCGCCAGCGCCCCATCTCCCGTTGATCGCCGCCGCTGGCGCATCGTTCCAATGCGCGCGATTATGGCCGCCCGTCACACCTGACGAGAGGAGCCATCCGTGAGCAACTTCTGTGAAAACCGGGTCTGCATTGTAACCGGCGCCGGTCGTGGCATCGGTCGCGAATACGCGCTGATGCTGGCCGCGCACGGCGCGAAGGTCGTGGTGAACGATCTCGGCGGCGCGCGCGATGGCGTCGGCGCCGACCGCGCCCCGGCCGAAGAGGTGGTGGCCAGCATCCGCGAGGCCGGCGGCGAGGCCGCGACCGACGCCTCCGACATCAGCGACTTCAACGCCGCGCGCATCCTGATCGAGCAGACCATCGCGCGCTATGGCCGCCTCGATGTGCTGGTCAACAACGCGGGCATTCTGCGCGACCGAATGCTGGTCAACATGAAGGAAAGCGAATGGGACGCGGTGATTCAGGTGCACCTGAAGGGAACCTTCGCGCCGGCGCACCACGCCGCGGCTTACTGGCGCAGCCAGAGCAAAGCGGGCAACCCGGTTGACGCGCGGCTCATCAACACCACTTCGGTCTCGGGCATTTATGGCAACCCGGGGCAGACGAACTACGGCGCGGCCAAGGCGGGCATCGCCGCGTTCACCATTATCGCCTCGCGCGAACTCAAGCGGTACGGCGTTACCGTGAACTGCATAGCGCCGGGTGCGCTGACGCGGCTCACCGAAGATTTGCAGCCGGGCGAAGTCAGCGACGAGATGCGCGAACAGCAGAGCCCGCGCTGGATTGCGCCCATCGTGACCTGGCTTGCGAGCCGCGATTCGAGCGATGTGACGGGCCGCGTGTTCGAAGCCTCGGGCAACGTGCTCGCCGTCGCCGAGGGCTGGCGGCGCGGCCCGCGCGTAAAGCCGGTCGAGGATCCCACCACCCTCGGCCCCATCGTGCGCAAGATGGTCAAGGAGGCCCGCCTGAACGCCGGCATGAACGGCGAAGATCAGGACGGCGGCCTGCTCAGTTGAGCGACGACAACGCGCGCCACCACAGGCGTTGCGGTCAACAGCCCCGCCGTCTGTCGCTGCGCGCGCTGACGCTGATCACGGCGCTGCTGACCACCGCGCTGGCGTCACCCATCGCCCGCGCCAGCGACGGTGCGGACGAGGAAGTGGCGCAAGCGCTCCTTCCGGCAGCCGCTCGGGGCGGTCAAAAGGATGCAGGGGGCGCGCTAGCGCCCCCCCTGCGCGTTTTTGTCGCGCGCGAAGTGGTGACGATGGAGCCGACGCTGCCCCGCGCCACGGCGGTGGCGGTGGCCGACGGGCGCATCGTCGAGGTCGGCAGCCTGAAGAGCCTGCGCCCCTGGCTCGACGCGCGTCCCCACGAAATAGACCGCCGCTTCGAGGACAAGGTGCTGCTGCCGGGGCTGATCGAGCCGCACCTGCACCCCTACCTGTCCGCCGTGCTGTTGCCGATGGCCTTCATCACGCCGCACGACTGGGCGTTGCCGGGGCGGAAGGTGCGCGGCGTGCGCGGGCAGAGCGCTTACCTCGCGCGGCTCGCCGAGCTCGAGGCCGAAGCCGGCGCGCCCGATGAGTGGCTCGACACCTGGGGTTATCACCCGCTGTTTCACGGTGAAATCGGGCGCGCCGAACTCGACCGCATCTCGACGGCGCGCCCGATTCTGGTCTGGCACCGTTCCTTCCACGAACTCTTTCTGAACACGCGCGCACTCGAAGTGCTGGGTCTCGATGAAGCGGCGCTCGCCGGGCACGACAATGTGGACATCGCGCGCGGGCGCTTCTACGAAAACGGGCTCGGCGTCGTGATGAGCCAGCTCGCGCCGCGCCTCTTCGAGCCCGCCCGCTACCGGCGCGGCCTCGAACTCGGAAGCAAAGCGATTCACGCCGGCGGCATCACCACGGTCGCCGACATGGCCTTCGGCTTGGTAGACTTGGAAACCGAGTGGTCGTACCTGAAGTCGGTATGGGGTGATGCGCGCACGCCTTTCCGCAGCGTGCTGGTGGCGGACGGTCGCAGCCTCGCCGCAAAACTCGGCAGCCACGAGGCCGCCGCCCGGTTCATCGAAGCGTTGCCCGAGCGCGACACAAAGCGGCTTCGCTTCGATGGTCGCGCGGTGAAGCTCTTCTCCGACGGCGCCTTCTACTCATTGCTGATGCGCACCGGCCCGCCCGGTTATCTCGATGGCCACGAAGGCGAGTGGTTGATGACGCCGGCCGAGCTTCTGGCGGCGGCGCGTCCCTACTGGCGGGCGGGGTTTCAGATTCATGTTCACGCCAACGGCGCCGAGGGTGTGGGCGCAACCCTCGACGCGCTCGAAGCGCTGCACGCCGAGCAGCCGCGCTTCGATCACCGCTACGCGCTGCACCACTTCGGGCAGTCGAGCAGCGCGCAGTCGCGGCGCATCGGCGCACTCGGCGCCATCGTGTCGGCCAACCCGTTCTATGTGTTTGCGCTGGCGGATCGCTACGCCACGCACGCACTCGGCGCCGAGCGCAGCGCGCAACTGGTGCGTCTGGCGTCGCTCGAAAGGGCGGGCGTGCCCTTCTCGCTGCACTCGGATTTCACGATGGCGCCCGCGCGTCCGCTCCTGCTTGCGGGTGTGGCGGCGGCGCGCCGGACGGCGGAGGGTCGGGTGAGCGGCCCCGGCGAGCGCATCAGCGTCGAGCGAGCGCTGCGCGCAGTTACGCTCGACGCCGCACACGCGCTGCGCCTCGAACACGAACTCGGCTCCATAGCAGCCGGCAAGCGCGCCGATTTCACGGTGCTGGACAAAAACCCGCTCAAAGTTGCGCCCGAAAAGCTGCAGCAGCTTCGCGTCCTCGCCACCGTCCTCGAAGGCGAAGTCTTCCCGCTCGACTGACCCCGGCGGCCCCGGGGTGCTTACGCACCCCGCCCAGCCTTGGGAACCCTCTCCCCTACCCCCTCTCCCGGGGGGAGAGGGGAACCGGAGAGAGATCAACCGCCGCCTCATTAAGGTTCGGGGCCGCCACCCTCACCCCTGACCCCTCTCCCTTAGAGGGAGAGGGGAACCGGAGAAGAGGGGAACCGAACATTAATAAAGCGGCGCTTCATCTCATCTTAACCCTCTCCCTTAGGGAGAGGGATGCGACGGGCCTTGTAGCCCGTCGCCGGGTG
>JAHRAN010000099.1 GCA_020027245.1 Myxococcota bacterium | reverse complement strand
AAGTCGCCGCCGCGGGCGCTGCGACCGTGCCCTTCGAAATCGAACCCGACGCGAAGCGGCTGCTCGATGTGCTGCTGCCGCAGGCGCTCGAGTTCGCCATCTTCCGCGCGCTGCTCGAAAATCAGGCTGGCGCACACGCCGCGCGCATGACCGCGATGGAGAGCGCAACCCGCAACACCGAAGAACTGATCCGCACGCTGACCCTGCAGTACAACCGCGCCCGCCAGGCCGCCATCACCCGCGAGTTGGTAGAAATCGTCTCCGGCGCGGAAGCGCTGTGAACCCGCTCGCGCCCCCACCCAAGGAGAACCCATATTGCTCATCAAGTGTGTTATCGCTGTGTTTGCGTTAGCGGTGCTCCCGCAGACAGCGCTCTCTCACGAAGATCACAACCCTCTTTTTTCCAAAGGCGATGGACGCGCGTACGGCTATGGAATCATGGTGCCTTGCGGAAAACCTGATCATGATTGCCGCAAGCCAAACAAGCCCGCCAAGCCCACCGAACCGTTCTGCGTCACCACTAGAAGCTGCTCGGAATGGGAAATTTCTAGCTACCGTTTGGAGATCGAAGCTTACAATCAAGAAGTCGAAACCTACAACTACCAAGTCGATCAGTACGTTGATTGCATTAACGACTTCATCGACAAGCAAAAAGAAGCGGCGGAAGTTCATCTGGAAGCTGCGAGAGAAGCTCGGAACGACTGATCCTCGACAAAAACAAACACCATGGCCGAGGGCACCAGCACGTCGAGCAGCGGCGCTGACTCGATTGCGGTCTCGGGTGGGTGCACGCCAGTCAGGTCGGGGCGACGCTTGAGCAACTGACGCAGGGCGAGAACGAGGGGGGGGGGTGGACGTTACTCCCCGCGCACCTCCATGCGCTCACACAGCGTGACCGGCTCGGGATGGCCGATGGTGTACGCGCCGCCGCGGCCTGCGCCGGGGAAGCCGAGTGTCACCGTCAACACGGATCGCCGCGAAACGTACTGGCCCGCATGAACGACCTCGATCTGCCCCGAGATCTGCTGCATCTCGTGGAGCAGCGCGGCAGAAGGACCGCTTCCGGTCGGCGACGGCCAGTTCGCCGATTTCGCCCAAGGCGCAACGCGCTCGGCGGCGACCCGGCCCATGCCGCCGCTGGTGCCCAGCACGACAACAGTCGGATTCCCGGCCACTCTTTCATGTCACTCCCGGCCAGCCGCGCTTCGTCCGCGCGTCCGGTCTCCACAAGTATCCGCCTGCGCAGCGCCACGCTGCTGCCGCTCGCCTTCGGCCTCTATCTCGCCTTAGATTTTGCAGTGCGGCGCGCCGCCGCCCGCGACCGAATTACATCCCAGTCGCTCACCACAACGACATCGATTAAGCCGCGGGGTATGGCAAGGCGCTGACGAGGTTCTTTGATTGAAGCGGTTGGCGAACTATTTGCGACGGTTCGGTCGCTGCGTGAGCGCGGAGCCAGCCGCCGACTTCGCCGATTTACTTGCTCCGCTTCGGCGCAAAGTCTTCGATGCCGCAACTCCAGCTCCTTTACGAGTAACTTTGCCGGGCGCCTTGGTTTGCGATAGAGCGGAGCCTGCGGCGGATTTGGCGGCCTTGCTCGAACGCGGGTTCCGCAACGCCTTGGAGGCCGCCGATGCGGCCCGCTTGCTCGTGACTTCTCTGTTCATTGCCGGATCCCTCCTTGTTCTCGATCTGTGCTCCCCGGATAGATCGATTGGCCAAATCTTTACCAATGTCCACCAGAGACGCATCATAGTACACCAGAAAGACAAACAGTGTCAACAGCAAGGCGCTGACAAAGCCGCCAGCGAGGTTGACGCCAAACTGCGGCCAGAATTTTGGGGTCGGTCACGGTTGCTCCCCGCGAGGCCAAGCAGCGCACGGCAGCGCGTCGAAGGGCGGGGCGCGCAGCGGTGGTTAGCGGCTGACGCTGTGCTGGCGCAGGAAGACCGCGATCTCTGCCCGGGCAACTGAGCCCGCGGCCACACCGTTGACCAATTCGTAAAGAGGCTCTGGCCCCGCATCGAGCCTGCGACCGTTCAGCCCGAGGAAGACGAGTGCGCACATCAGGGCCGTCCGCTTGTTCCCGTCCACGAAGGGATGGTTGCGAGCGATGTGGAACAGGTACGCGGCCGCCATCTCGAACAGCGTCCCGTGAACGAACTCACCGTCGAAAGTCGCCTTGGGCATGCCAAGCGCCGACTGCAGCATGTCGAGGTCGCGCAGGCCCGGCAGCCCTCCGTATCGTCGGACCTGGTCGGCGTGGATTGCCAGGGCCTCGTCGAGGGTCAGGAAATGCGGCTCGGTCACTCGGCGAGACGTCGGAATACACCGCCGTACTGCTCGTGTGCCTCGGCCACCAACTCCGCAACCTTGCGCTTCCTCTGCGGGTCACGCCGCGGTGTTACGACGAGAACATCGCC
>JAHRAN010000093.1 GCA_020027245.1 Myxococcota bacterium | reverse complement strand
CGAGGCAGTCGGGGTTTTTGCCCATGCGCTCCCAGCGCATCTTGTCCGTCAGGTTGTCGAACCAGGTGAGCGGATTGAGCAGCGCGAACCAACTGCCGTTCCAGTCCCATGACCAGTAGTTGAGGCTCGCGGGGCCGGCGAGTTCGGCGAGGCGCACCGTGCCGGCGCGGCGGCCGTCGAGGGAGTTGTCGCGGTTGTCGCCCATGAACAGGTAGCGCCCCGGCGCGATGCGGATTTCCTTCATGTCGGGGGTGCGCACGCGCGGGTCGTCGAGCACCAGGTGGCGGCAACTGCCGAGCGTTTCGACCCGGACATTCAGCAGCCGGCCCTCTTCGTCGCGGAAGGTCTGCCCGGTTTCCTGCATCGGAACCGCTTCGCCGTTCAGGATCAGGCGTTCGTTGTGATAGGCGACGGTGTCGCCGGGCAACCCGATGAGGCGCTTCACGAAGTTGTCCACCGGCAGATCCGGGCTCTGATCCACCGGGTAGATGCGATGGCCCGGCCCGCGCGCCAGACGGAAGACGACGATCTCGCCCCGCTTCGGCTCGCGCCACATCGGAACGCGCCAGCCGAGGACGGGCAGACGCGGGCCGTAGATGAACTTGTTGACGAGCACGTGGTCGCCGATCAGCAAGGTTGGGTACATCGAACTCGAGGGCACATAGAAAGTCTGGAAGACGAAGGTTCGCACCAGCAGCGCGAGGGCTATGGCCAGCGCCAGCATCGGCAGGTCGCCGCTCCAGAAACTCTGCGGCCGGTTTTCTTCGCGGCTCATGATTTTCTCCATCGAAGGTACGGCCGGCGCAGAGCGTCCCGAACCGATGGCGCGGTGTCGAGACCCGCCTGCGCCCGGCACTGCAGCGCGGGCGTGGCGCGCGCTTTACTCTTCGTCACCGAGACGGAGCGCCGCCAGAAAGGCCTGCTGCGGAATTTCCACCGATCCCACCCGCTTCATACGACGCTTACCTCGCTTCTGTTTCTCGAGCAACTTGCGCTTGCGGGTGACATCGCCACCGTAGCACTTGGCCGTCACATTCTTGCGCATCGCGCGCACCGTGGCGCGCGCGATCACCTTCGAGCCGATGGCAGCCTGAATCGCCACCTCGAACATCTGCCTCGGGATGAGATCCCGAAGCCGGCGCGTGAGTTCGCCGCCCGTGAACTGCGCCTTCTCGCGGTGGACGATCAGCGACAGCGCATCCACGCACTCGCCGTTCACGAGGATGTCGAGCTTCACCAGGTTCGCCGGCCGGTAGCCGATCAACTCGTAGTCGTAGGAGCCATAACCCCGGGTGGCGCTCTTCAGGCGGTCGTGGAAGTGGGTGACCAACTCGGCCAGGGGCAACTCGTAGCGGAGTTGCGCCCGCGCGCCGTGCATGGACATGTCGCGCTGTCGCCCGCGCCGCTCCTGACACAGCGCAATCACCGCGCCAATACAATTTTGCGGCGCGTGGATCGTGGCCAGCACCATCGGCTCCTCGATGCGCTCGATCTCCCTGGGCGCTTGCAGCGCGGCGGGCGACTCGATCTCCCGCACAGCACCCGAGCGATCTACAACCCGGTAGCGCACCGTCGGCGCCGTCTTCACCAGCGTCAGGTCGTACTCGCGTTCGAGGCGCTCCTGAATGATTTCGCAGTGCAAAAAACCGAGGAAGCCGCAGCGGAAACCAAAGCCCAGCGCCGTGCTCGACTCGAACTCATATTGAAAAGAAGTGTCGTTCAGCCGCAGTTTTTCGAGCGCGGATTTCAGGCTCGGATATTCCTCGGCCAGCGTCGGATAGAGACCGGCAAATACCATCGGTTTGACTTCGCGGAAGCCGGGCAGCGCTTCGGGGGCGGGGTTTCGCACGCGCGTCAGGGTATCGCCAATCCGAACTTCGTCGAGGCTCTTGACGCCGCACAGCACCACGCCCACCTCGCCCGCTTCGAGAGCGGAAACCTTGCGGGGATGCGGATCCACCACATGGAGCTGCTGCACCTCGTGCTCCCCACCCTGCGCCATCAGCAGCACGCGGTCGCCCTTTTCGAGCACGCCGTCCACAACGCGGACCAGCGCGGCGACGCCCTGATAGGCGTCGAACCAGGCGTCGAAGATCAGTGCGCGCGTGGGCGCGTCGCGCTTGCCTGCTGGCGGCGGCACCTTCTGCACGATGCGCTCGAGCAGATCCTCGATGCCCTGACCCTGTTTTGCCGAAACCGCGAGCACATCGCTTTTGTCGAAACCGATCACCTCTTCGAGTTCGCGGGACACCGCATCGAGATCCGCCGAGGGCAGATCAATTTTGTTGGCGACCGGCAGCAATGCGAGCTCCGCGTCGAGCGCCAGGCTTGCATTGGCGAGGGTCTGCGCTTCGATGCCCTGCGTCGCGTCCACCACCAGCACGGCGCCCTCGCAGGCGTGCAGCGCGCGAGAGACCTCGTAGGAAAAATCCACATGGCCGGGGGTGTCAATCAGGTTGAGTTGGTACTCCTCGCCATCCCGGGCGCGCCACAGCATCCGCGCGGTCTGCGCCTTGATGGTGATGCCGCGCTCCTGTTCGAGATCCATCTTGTCCAGAAACTGGGCGCGCTTCTCGCGCTCGCCGAGCGAGCCGGTGGCATCCAGCAGGCGATCCGCCAGCGTGCTCTTGCCGTGATCAATGTGCGCGATGATGCAAAAATTCCGAATGCGTTCGGGATCCATCACGCAGCCCGCAGCCTTCGCGCGTCGTTTGCAAAGCGCGACAACCTCATGGCTCCCGCTTCAGAACCCAGGTGGGCAGCAACTGCTCGCGCTTCAGCCGCTGCGCGATTTGATTCGCTTCATCGCGCGTCGCGAAGGGGCCGACGCGCACCTTGAAGCGGGCGCGGTCGGACTTGCGCGCGAGATAAACCGGCAATGCCAGCGCTTCGAGTTCGCGCAGGAGATCGAGGGCCGGCGCCTCGCGCTCGAACGCGCCCACCTGAACCACAAAGCCCTCTGAAGGCGCGGGCGGCGGCGTGGATGACGGCAGGCGCGCGGGCGCCGGCGCAGCGTCCGGCGCGGTCGGCGCGGGCGACGGGCGCAGCGCTTCGGGCTGCTGCAGCTCGGGACGCTCGCCGAGCGGCACATCCTCGCTGCGCCCGGTCAGGTGTGAAAGCAGCAGGCCGGGGTCTTCAAAGGCGGCGCCTGCGATCAGGCCGACGCCGAAGCCCGCGACGATCAGCAAAAACACGATGGCGAAACTCGCCAGCCAGCCCGGCCCCAGTTCGTTTCGTCCAGCGCCCGCCATCACATCTGCTCCGGCGCGCTCATGCCGAGTAGATCGAGGCCCGCGGCGAGTACAAAGCGCACGGCCAGCGTGAGGCCGAGGCGCGCGCGGGTCAGCGCCGGGTCCACGCCGAGCACCCGGTGACGCGCGCTGTCTTGCACATAGGGGTTCCAGAGCCCGGCGACCTCGCGCAGGTAGTAGGCCAGGTGGTGCGGCTCGCGGGTTTCGGCTGCGCGCGCCACGACCTCGCGGAAAACACTCAGCTTCCTGATCAATTCGAGTTCCTCCGCCAGCGCAAGCGCCTCGGTCTCGACCTGCTCCGGCGTCGGCATCATAACGCCACGCGCCCTGGCCTGACGCTCGATGCCGTGGGTGCGCGCGTGAGCGTACTGAACATAGTAAGCCGGGTTGCGGGTCCAGTCCCGCTCCTTCGCGAGCTCGAGATCGAAATCCAGATGGCTCTGCGCGCGGCGCTCGATCATGAAGTAGCGGAACACATCCACGCCGACCTCGGCGAGCAACTCATCGGCGGTGATGAAGGTGGCGCGGCGGGTGGACTGCTTGACCTTGCGCCCGCCCGTGGACAGGGTGACGAACTCGTGGAACAGGAACTCGAGGCGCGTTGGGTCGAGCCCCAGCAACCCGACCGCGGCTTTCACGAAGGGCGCCTGATCCTTGTGGTCGGCGCCTTGCACATCGAGCACGCGCTCGAAGCCGCGCCGGAACTTCTCCCGGTGATAGGCGATGTCGGGCAGCAAGTAGGTGTGCTCGCCATCGCTCTTTACGAGCACGCGGTCGCGTGGCAGACCGAGTTCGCTGCTGCGAAGCCAGAGCGCGCCGTCCCGCTCTTCGAGCAACCCGGTGGCGCGCAGGTCGGCGAGCAGCGTTTCGACACAGCGCTCGTCGTAGAGCGAACTCTCGCTGCTGTAGACATCGAAGTGGACGCCGAGCGCATCGAGGGTGCGGCGGATGCCGTCGAAGATGCGCGCCGTGGCCTCCTGTCGAAAGCCGCCGTCGCCGGGCTCCCTGGCCCAGCCTTCGCCCTCGCGCTCACGAATCGAGGCCGCGATGTCAAGAATGTAATCGCCTTGATAACCGTCGCTCGGAAACACGACCGGCAAGCCCTCGCGGGCTTTCTGATCCGGCGGTGTCGCGCGGCCGAGTTGCTCCAGATAACGGGCGCGCACCGATTCGCCGAGCACGCGCATCTGCCGACCGGCGTCGTTGAAGTAGTATTCGCGCAGCACGCGCCAGCCCGTGGCTTCGAGCAGACGCGCAATGCAGTCGCCGAGAATCGCCTGCCGCCCGTGGCCCACGCTCAGCGGGCCGGTCGGGTTCGCCGACACGAACTCCACCTGAAACGCGCGCCCGGCGCCGGTTTCACTTCGCCCGCAGTCCGGCCCCGCCAGCAGAATCTCGTGCAGCGCGCTGCGCCAGCGCGAAATTTCGAGCCACAGGTTCACGAAGCCGGGGCCGGCCACCTCGGCGCGCGCGAGCAGGCCGCCAGCGTCGCCGAGCTTTGCGATCAGGGTGGCGGCGATGTCGCGGGCCGGACGCCCGAGACGCCTGGCCAGAAGCAACGCCGCGTTGCAAGCGAAGTCGCCGTGATCGTTCTGGCGCGGCGCTTCGACCACGAAGGCGGGCGGGGCTGCGCTGTCACCAGCATCCCGGAGCAACTCGCGCAGCGCGGCGTCAATGGCCTGAAGCAGTCGCTCGCGCATCGCTCAAAACCCCTTCATCCGGGCTGCCCGGGAAGCGCCAGCGGGCCGGGCGATTCCGAATTCATCAAGGATTCCGGGGTGTTGGCTCTTCTTCCCCGACCAGGCGCAGCACCGTTTCGCCGGGCCGGGCGAGCAGCAGATCGTGACGGATCGCGCGCTCCTGGGCCAGCCGATCGCTCTTCAAGGCCAGCGCCTCGGCCTCGCGCGCGGCGATGCGCTGGCGCGCTTCGCTGATGCGCGTCTCGGCGACCTCGAGGTCCGCACGCAGCCGCCACCAGGCGCGCAAGCCGACTTCGTCGTCCCAGAGTACGAAGGCGACAGCCAGCGCCACGATCACGAGTGCAATCGCAAGCTTCTTCATTAATCCCTCACCCCGGCGCGGAACATAACGCCCTTATTCGGAGGCGGCGAGCAGGCGCGCGATGCGGCCCCGGTAGGCCGCGTCGTCCCATTCGCGCGGGCCGATGTAACGCGCCAGCAGGGTTCCATCCCGGTCGATCAGGAAACTCTCCGGGAAGCGGTAGCTGCGGTAGGCCCCGGCGGCGCGTTTTTCGGGATCGTGAAGAATCGGGAAGCTGAGCGCCAGACGCTCGCGGAAGGCCACGACCTCGGCGCGATGCTGATCTACGGAGACCGCCAGCAACTCGAAGCCCCGGGGTTTGAACTCGCGGTACAGGCGCTCCATCGCCGGCATCTCGGCTTCGCAGGGCGCGCACCAGGTGGCCCAGAAGTTCAGCAGCACCACGCGACCGCGCTGTTCGGCGAGCGAGACGGGTGCGCCGTCGAGTGCGCTCAGGCGGAAGTCGGGTGCCGGCGCATTGAGACGCAGCGGCGAGGCCGGGCGCGGATCCGAAACCAGCGCCCAGACCAGCGCCAGCGCCAGCAGCGCGCCGCAGATGAGCGCCGGCCAGCGCGCCTGCAAAGCGCTACTCGGTGACGGGCGCCGCCCCGTCGCGATCCACCAGCTCGACGATCGCCATCGGCGCGGCGTCGCCGACCCGGACGCGCGTCTTCAGCACGCGGGTGTAACCACCCGGACGCTCGGCGTAGCGCTCCGCGAGTTCGTCAAAGAGTTTGCTGGTGACAGCCCGGTCGCGAATCACCGCGAGCGCGCGACGCCGGGCGTGCAGGTCGCCGCGCTTGCCGAGGGTGATCATCCGGTCGGCCACGCGCCGCACTTCCCAGGCCTTGGCGTCCGTGGTTTCGATGCGCTCGTGTTCGAGCAGCGCCGTCACCATGTTGCGCAGCAGCGCCAGGCGGTGCGCGCTGTCCCGCCCGAGCTTGCCCTGTCGTTTGCCGTGCCGCATGGGCTTAACCTTCGCGCTCCCGGGCCCGCTGTTCGAGTTCCTTGCGGGACGGGAAGTTTTCGAGGGTGGTGCCGAGTGAAAGGTTGAAGCCCTTGAGCAGCTCCTTGATCTCGTTCAGCGACTTGCGACCAAAATTCTTTGTCTTCAGCATCTCGCTGTCGGTGCGCTGAACGAGTTCGCCGAGGTAGCGAATGTTCGCGTTCTGCAGGCAATTGGCGGAGCGAACCGAGAGTTCGAGTTCGTCCACCGAGCGGAACAGATGCGGGTCGAGCAACTCGGTGTCCTCGTGCGCCGGCTGCTGCAGCTCCTCGGGCTCGTCGAAGTTGATGAAGATGGCGAGCTGGTCCTTCAGAATCTTCGCCCCGTAACCGAGCGCATCGGAGGGAGAGACGGAGCCGTCGGTCCAGATCTCGAGGTTCAGGCGGTCGAAGTCGGTGTCGCGCCCGACGCGCGCCGGCGTCACCGTGTAGTTCACCCTGCGAACGGGTGAGAACGCCGAGTCCACGGTGATGGTACCGATGGGCATCTCCTCGAACTTGTTCTTCTCGGCGAGGCGATAGCCCTTCCCGAGATCGGCGCTGCACTCGAACTCCACTTCGGTATCGCCGGTGAAGGTGGCGATCTCATGCTCCGGGTTCATGATCTCGACGGTCGGGTCGTCGCCCGCGAAATCGCCAGCGCGCAATACGCCCGCCTCACTGCGCTTCACATGCAGGGTCTTCGGCCCCTCTGCGTGCAGACGCAGGCGCAGCTCTTTCAGGTTCAGGATGATGTCGCTCACATCCTCGAGCACGCCGGGGATGGTGGTGAACTCGTGCGACACGCCGCTGATGCGAACGGTGGTGATGGCCGCGCCCTGAAGCGAAGACAACAGCACGCGACGCAGCGCGTTGCCGAGGGTCTGCCCGAAGCCCCGTTCGAGCGGCTCGCAGGAGAAACGCCCGTGGCGGGCGACCTCGGCCTCGCCTTCGCCATCGGCCTCGATTTCGAGACGGCGCGGGCGAATCAGTTTCCGCCAGTTTCGGACGATCAGTTGTTCTTGCATGGTTCCCCCTGAGTCGAATGGGTCGTTGTGCGCTGGCCGCAAAGGCTCAGTAACGCGAGTAGAGTTCGACGATCAACTGCTCATCAATCGGGTGCGTGATGTCCTCGCGGGAAGGCAGCGCCTTCACCATGCCCTCGAACAGCCCCTTGTCCACTTCGAGCCAGGCGGGCAGCGATTCCAGGTCGAGCGCGTCGAGCGCGCCCATGATGCGGGCAATGTCCTTGGACTTTTCACGCACCTCGATTTTCATACCGGGCTTCACCAGCGAGGACGGGATCGTCGCCTTGCGTCCGTTCACCCGAAAGTGGCCGTGCTTGAGCAACTGCCGCGCCTCGTTGCGCGAAGTGGCGAAGCCGAGCCGGAACACCACGTTGTCGAGACGGCGTTCGAGCAGCATGAGCAGGTTGTCGCCGGCGCGGCCGCGCATCCGCGACGCCTTCTTCACGGTGGCCGAGAACTGCTTCTCGATCATGCCGTACATGCGCTTCACCTTCTGCTTCTCGCGAAGCTGCACGCCGTAGTCCGAGAAGCGCGCACGGCCCTGACCGTGCTGCCCCGGCGGATAGGAGCGGCGGTCAACGGAGCACTTCTCGCTGTAGCAGCGGTCGCCCTTCAGAAAGAGCTTCTGCGCCTCGCGCCGACACAGTCGGCAGGCAGGTCCGCGATAACGCGCCATTTAATCTTCTCCGCTCAGACCCGGCGCCGCTTCGGCGGGCGGCAGCCGTTGTGTGGAATGGGGGTGACGTCCCGAATCATGGTGATGCGCAGCCCCGCGGCCTGAAGCGCGCGCAGCGCAGACTCGCGTCCAGCGCCCGGCCCCTTTAGAAAAACTGAAAGGGTCTGAACGCCGTGCTCCATCGCCTTCTTCGCACAGTCCTCGGCGGCCACCTGCGCGGCGAAGGGCGTGCTCTTGCGCGAGCCCTTGAAGCCGTGCGCCCCGGCGCTCGACCAGGAAAGCGTCGCGCCGGTGGGGTTGGTGATGGTGATGATGGTGTTGTTGAAGGTGGACTGAATGTGCGCCACCCCCGTCGGCACATTCTTCTTGACCCTGCGTTTTGCGCTCTTCTTGACCATGATCCTCTACTTCTTGGTCGGGGCCTTCTTCTTCCCCGCCACGGTGCGCTTCGGACCCTTGCGGGTACGCGCGTTGGTGTTGGTGCGCTGGCCACGAACCGGCAGACCGCGCCGGTGGCGCAGACCACGATAGCAGCCGATATCCATCAGCAACTTGATGTTCTGTGAAACCTCGCGGCGCAGGTCGCCCTCGACTCGGTACTCGCGCTCGATGATCTCGCGGATGCGAACCACCTCGGGCTCCGCCAGCAGATCGGTCTTCGTGCTCACCTCGACCTGCGCCTTCTCGCAGATCTGCGCGGCGCTGGTGCGGCCGATGCCGAAGATGTAGGTCAGCGAAGTGCCGATCTGTTTGTTTTTCGGAAGGTCAACGCCTGCAATGCGCGCCATCTTCTACCCCTGTCGCTGCTTGTGTTTCGGGTTTTCGCAGATCACGCGAACCACGCCCCGGCGCCGGATCACCCGGCACTTGTCGCACATCTTCTTGACCGATGATCGAACCTTCATGCCAGTTCCTCCGCACCCTGCTTGAGCGCTTCCTCGATGCGCGTGGTGATCTGCTCGATGCTGCCGCTGCCGGAGGTCTCCCGGAGCACGCCGAGCTTCCGGTAATGCTCGGCCAGCGGCGCGGTTTTTTCGCGGTACTCCCGCATGCGCACCCGAATCGAAACTTCGTTGTCATCGGAGCGGCCCTCGATGCGGGCGCGCTTCAGAAGCCGCTCCACCACTTCGTCCTCGTCAACGACCATCATCACGCAGCACTCGAGCTCGACGCCCAGCTTCTGGAGCAGGGCATCGAGGGCCCGGGCCTGTGCGACCGTGCGCGGGAAGCCATCGAGGATGAAGCCGTGGCGGGCATCTTCCCGATTCAGGCGCTCTTTCGCCACCTCGATCACCAGCTCGTCCGTCACCAGCTTGCCGGCCTCCATCAGCGCCCGGGCGCTGCGGCCAAGCTGGCTGTCCTCCGCCACCGCCTGGCGCAGCATATCCCCGGTGGCGATCACGGGCACGCCGAGCTGCGCCGCGAGCAGGCGGGCCTGGGTGCCCTTGCCGGCCCCGGGCGGGCCCAGCAGCAGCAGGCGTCGCGCGCTCACTAGCGCAGCCTCCCGCGCTGCCGCACGCCCTGTACGAAACCCTCGTACTGCCGCGAGAGCAGGTGCGCCTCGATCTGCGACATCAAATCCATGGAGACGCCGACGATGATGAGCAGCGCCGTGCCCCCGAAATAGAAGGGCACGCCGAACTGGTTGCCCAGAATCACGGGCACCACGCAGATCGCCGAGATGTAGATGGCGCCGACCAGGGTGATGCGCGACAGCACGTGGTCTATGAAATCGGCCGTGCTGCGGCCCGGGCGCACGCCCGGGATCGAACCGCCCGAGCGGCGAATGTTGTCCGCGACGTCTTCCGGGTTGATCAGAATGGCCGTGTAGAAGAAGCAGAAGAAGACGATGAGGGCGATGTAGAGACCGTTGTAGGGAACGCCGCCGGGCTGCAGGTAGCGGTTGAAGAAATCGCCGGCGACGCTGCCTGCGCCCGCGTAGTTCGCAATCTGCTGCGGGAAAATCAACAGCGAGGAGGCGAAGATCGGCGGGATCACATTGGCCGTGTTCACGCGCAGCGGGAAGTAACTCATGCCGCCCTGGCTGATCTTGCGCCCCACCACCCGGCGCGCGTGCTGAATGGGAATGCGCCGCTGCCCGCGCTCGACGAAAACCACGAAGCCGGTCAGCACGATGATGAAGGCGAACAGGAACAGCACCTGAATCAGCGTGTACTGATCGGTGCTGACGAGATTGTAGAGCTGCGCCAGCGCGCCCGGCACACCGACGATAATGCCCGAGAAAATCACCAGCGAGATGCCGTTGCCGATGCCGCGCTCTGTTATCTGCTCGCCGAGCCACATGATGAAGGCCGTGCCGGAGGTGAGCGTGAGCATCGCCATCAGCCGGAAGGGCCAGCCCGGCTCGAGCACCGCGCCCTCGCCGAAGGTGCCGCCCTCGAGCGCAATCGCAATCAGAAAACCCTGGAACAGCGAGAGCACGATGGTGAAGTAGCGCGTGTATTGGCTGATCTGCCGCTGCCCCTGCGCGCCCTCCTTTTTGAGCGCTTCGAGCGGCGGGATCACGACGGTCAAAAGCTGCATGATGATCGAGGCGCTGATGTAGGGCATGATGCCGAGCGCGAAGATGGACAGTTGCTCGAGCGCGCCGCCGCTGAAGACATTGATCAGCGAAAACACGGAGCCTTCGAGGCCAGCGAAGGTGCGGCGGATGACCTCCGGGTCTATGCCCGGCGTCGCGATCTTCGCGCCAATCCGGTACACGCCGAGCATCCCGATGGTGAACAGGATGCGCCGCTGCAGTTCCGGTATGCGGCCGATGTTCTGAACGCTGCCGATCAAGCGATAATCTCCACGCTGCCGCCCGCCGCCTCGATCTTGGCGCGCGCCGCGGCGCTGATGCCATGCACCTGCACCCGGCATTTACGCGGCGCGTCGCCGTCGCCGAGCAGCTTCACGCGCCGCTGTCGCCGCACGAGGCCGCGGCGCTCGAGCGCCGGGACATCCACCTGAGCGTTCTCGCCAAACACACCGAGGTCGCGCACATTCAGCACCTCGAAGGCGCTGCGGCGCAGGCTCTTGAAGCCGCGCTTCGGCAGGCGCCGCATGATCGGCATCTGCCCGCCCTCGAAGCTCCGCGCGACCCGGCTGCGCGTGCCCTGCCCTTTCACGCCGCGCCCCGCGGTCTTGTGCCGCCCGGAGCCGGGGCCGCGTCCGGCGCGCTTGCGCCGCCGCTGGCTGCCGGGCTGCGGACGAAGTTTGTCGAGCATCAGCGAGCCTCCTCCACCTCGAGCAGGTGCGGAATCTTGCGGATCATTCCACGCACCGCGGGCGTGTCTTCGATCTCCACCGTCTGGTGCAGGCGGCGGAGGCCGAGACCTCGAAGCTGCGCGCGCTGACGCCGGTCGTAGCCGATGGCGCTTTTCACCTGCGTCACGCGCAGCTTTGACAACAACTTCTCGCCGCTCATCGCGCCAGCTCCCGCCGCCGCTCTTCGGGGTCGCGCAGCTCGGTGAGCGCAACCATGGTGGCGTTGACGACGTTGTGCGGATTGTTGGTGCCGAGGGTTTTGGTGAGGATGTCGCGCACGCCCGCCGATTCGAGGATCGCGCGCACGCCGCCCGCGGCGATGACGCCGGTGCCGGGCGAGGCCGGACGCAGCAGCACGCGCCCGGCGCCGAAGCGGCCGATGGTCTCGTAGGGAAGCGTGCCCTCGACGAGCGGGATGCGCAGCAGCGAGCGCCGCGCCTTTTCGACGCCCTTGCGGATGGCCTCCGGCACTTCGCCGGCCTTGCCGAGCCCGACGCCCACCACGCCCCGACCGTCGCCCACGACCACGAGCGCCGAGAAACTGAAGCGGCGACCGCCCTTGACCACCTTGGCGACGCGGTTGATGTGGATCACCCGGTCGCTCAGTTCGTAGTCGTTGGCGTTCAGTCTTTCACGCTGCATCATGGGCTTACCCTAGAACCGGAGCCCGTTTTCACGGGCGGCTTCGGCCAGGGCTTTCACCCGGCCGTGGTACAAAAACCCGTTGCGGTTGAACACGACTTCCTCGATTTCCCGCTGCTTCGCGAGTTCGGCGATGGCGCGTCCCACCCGCGCCGCCGCGGCGAGCTTGCCGGCGTCGCCGCTCTCCGCCCGGGCGCCAGGGCTCCGGGTCGAGGTCGAGACCAGCGTGCGGCCGCTCTGCGCTTCCACCAACTGCGCATAAATGTGGCGCGCGCTGCGATAGACCGTGAGCCGGGGGCGGCTTGCACGCTCGAGGCGCCGCGCCACCCGCGCCTTGCGTGCGACGAGCTTGCCCCGTTTGATGTTGCGAACTTTTCGTTGCATCCCACACCTCTTTCGTTCTGTCTATCCGTCTATCCGACCGCGGCCTTGCCGACCTTGCGGCGCACCTGCTCGCCGGCGTAGCGAATGCCCTTGCCCTTGTAGGGCTCCGGCGGGCGCACCCGGCGAATTTCAGCGGCAAACTGGCCGACCTGCTGCCGGTCGCTGCCCTCGACCCGGATCATGTCGCCCTCGACCGAGGCCGTGACCCCTTTCGGCACGGGCATCACCACCGGGTGGGAATAACCAACCGTCAGGTTGAGTTTGTCGCCCCGCAGGTCGGCCCGAAAGCCGACGCCGATGACCTGAAGCTGTTTGCTGAACCCCTGGCTGACGCCGGTGACCATGTTCTGCACCAGCGCGCGCGCCAGACCGTGCAGCGCCTTCGACTGCTTGCGGTCGTCCGGGCGCAAGAGGCGCAGCTCGCCCTCGCCGACCTCGACCGCAATCTGCTCGGGCAGGGTCTCGAAGAGCAGACCCTTCGGCCCCTTCACCTCGAGGCCGGCATCGCGCAGCCTGGCGCTCACACCCGTTTCGAGCTTGATGGCGCGGTTTCCGATTCGCGACATGGCCTCACCAGACCTCGCACAGCAGTTCGCCGCCCAAGTTCTGCTCGCGGGCGGCGCGATCCGAGAGCACGCCCCTGGAGGTGGACAGCACCGCAACGCCCAGGCCGTTTCGAACTTTGGGGACATCCCGGGCGCCGACATAGACCCGGCGGCTCGGGCGCGAGACGCGGCGCAAGCCGTCAATGATGGTCGCGCCGCTTTGCCCGGGGCGAAGTTTGATGCGCAGCGTCGGGTGGCCGTCCGCTCCCGTAACCTCTTCGACCGAATCGAGATAGCCCTCCTCGGTCAACACCTTGATGATGCCGAGCTTCAGCTTCGAGGCGGGGCAGAGCACCTCGCTGTGGCCGGCGCGACCGGCGTTGCGGATGCGCGTCAGCATGTCGGAAACGAGATCGGTCATCATGACTTCAAGATCCTCTCACTCAGGAGCGGAAGGGCATGCCGAGTTGCGCGAGCAGTTGCCGCGCCTCGGCGTCCGTTTTTGCGGTGGTGCAGATCGTCACATTCATGCCGGTGATCTTTTCGACCCGGTCGTAGTCCACCTCGGGGAAGATGATCTGCTCGCGAATGCCGAGGGTGTAGTTGCCGCGCTTGTCGAAGGCGCGGGGCGAGGCGCCCCGGAAGTCCCGCACGCGCGGCAGCGCCACATTCACGAGGCGGTCATAAAACTCCCACATGCGCGCGCCACGCAGCGTGACCATGCAGCCGATGGCCTGCCCCTCGCGCAGTTTGAAGTTCGAGATGGACTTCTTCGCGTGCCGAACGACGGCCTTCTGACCGGTAATCAGCGCAAGCTCCTCCGCCGCCCGCTCGATCAGCTTCGGGTTCTGCGTGCCCTCGCCGACACCGATGTTCACCACGATTTTCGAAAAAGTCGGAATCTGATGGCGGTTCGCATAGCCGAACTCCTGCTTCAGCTTCTCCTGAACCTCGCTGCGGTAGCGCTCGAGCAGACGGGGCGTCATCACAGCACCTCCGGGGCGAGCGAAATGATTTTCATGAAGCGCTGCGCACGCAGCTCCCGGGCCACCGGCCCCAGAATGCGCGTGCCAAGCGGCTCCTTTTCCTGATCGATCAGCACCGCCGCGTTGTCGTCGAAGCTGATGTAGGAGCCATCGGGGCGCGAGACGCCCTTGCGTGTGCGCACCACCACGGCGCGGCGCACTTCGCCCTTCTTCACGCGCGCATTCGGGATCGCATCCTTCACGGTGACGACGATGACGTCGCCAATGGAAGCGTACTTTCGCCGGGTGCCGCCGAGCACCCGGATGCACGCGACCCGGCGCGCGCCCGAATTGTCGGCGACCTCCAGCATGGACTCCGGCTGAATCATTCCGCTTCCCCACCTATCCTAGACCCGGCTCGCCCTGGCGATGGCCTGCTGCACCTTCCAGCGCTTGTGCTTCGACAAAGGCCGGTGCTCGATGATGCGCACCGTGTCGCCGATGCCGAATTCGTTGGCCTCGTCGTGCGCCATGAAGCGCGCGCGCCGACGGACATACTTGTGATAACGCGGGTCGCGCACCAGGCGCTCGACCTGCACCACCACGGTCTTGTCCATCTTGTCGCTCACAACCACACCCTCGAGGGTTCGCCGTTTGCCGCGCAAACTCATGATGTTTCTCCACCACCAGCCCGGCTGCGCAGCAGGGTCTCGACCCTGGCGATGTCCCGCCGCAGGCTGCGCAACTGCGCCGTGCTCTCGAGCTGGCCGGTGACCTTCTTCACACGCGCCTCGAAGTACTGGCCGCGCAACTCGGCGCCCTTCGCGCGCAACTCCTCGGCGCTGAGCTCTCGCAGTTCAGCCGGTTTCATCACCACTCCTCCCGCGTCACGAAGCGGGTGGGGACGGACAGCTTGTGCTGGGCCAGGCGGAAGGCCTCGCGCGCCACCTGCCGGGTCACGCCCTCCATCTCGTAGAGGATGCGGCCCGGCCGCACCACGGCGGCCCACTCTTCGGGGCTGCCCTTGCCCTTGCCCATGCGGGTCTCGGCGGGTTTTTTGGTGATCGGTTTGTCGGGGAATACGCGGATCCAGATCTTGCCGCCGCGCTTGACATAGCGGGTCATCGCAATCCGCGCCGCCTCGATCTGGCGCGCGCTGATGCGTCCCTCGGAGAGGCTCTGAAGCCCGTACTCACCGAAGGAAACGCGGCTGCCACGGTGCGCCTTGCCCCGCATGCGCCCCTTCATCATCTTGCGATGTTTGACTTTTTTCGGTTGCAGCATCTATCGCACCGCTTCTTCCGAAGCGCGCTCGGTCAGCGCGCCCTGTTTGAGTTTTCGATCCGTGACATCGCCCTTGAAGATCCAGCACTTGACGCCCATCACGCCATAAATCGTCTTCGCCTCGGCCAACCCGTAGTCAATGTCGGCGCGCAGGGTGTGCAGGGGCACGCGGCCCTCGGCGTAGCGTTCGCGCCGACCCATCTCGGCGCCGCCGAGGCGACCGCCGGTCTCGATGCGAATGCCCTTGGCCCCGAACTTCATGGTCGAGGTCAGCGCCTTTTTCATCGCCCGCCGGAAGGCCACGCGGCGTTCGAGTTGCAAGGCGATGTTCTCCGCCACCAACTGCGCGTCGAGCTCCGCCTTGCGAATCTCCCGGATGTTGATGTAGAGGTCTGCGTTGGTCACGCGCCCGAGTTCCTGACGCAGCACCTCGACCTCGGCGCCGCGCTTGCCGATCAGAATGCCGGGGCGCGCGGTGTGGATGTTCACCACGCACTTGTCGCCGGTGCGCTCGATCACGACCTTCGAAATGCCGGCGTGGTGCAGCTTCTTCTTGATGTGCTTGCGGATCTGGTGATCCTCCAGCACGCACTTTCCATACTCGCGCTCGGCAAACCAGTTGGACTTCCAACCGTAGAGTGTGCCCAGACGAAAGCCGTAGGGATGAACTTTCTGTCCCACCTAACGCTCCTCCAGTTCGACGGTGACATTGCTCGTGCGTTTCTGAATCCAGTTCGCGCGCCCCTGCGCGCGGGCGCGGATCCGCCACATGCTGCGGCTCTCGTCAACGGTGATCTTGCTGACATAGAGGTTGTCCACATCAATGCCCGCCTGCTGGCGGTTGTTCTTCTCCTCC
Source organism: Myxococcota bacterium (assembly GCA_020027245.1). Taxonomy (GTDB): domain Bacteria; phylum Myxococcota_A; class UBA9160; order UBA9160; family UBA6930; genus JAHRAN01. The sequence continues at coordinate 2,692 of JAHRAN010000093.1, read as the reverse complement.
GCGTTGGCGATGGCGGAGCGCAGCAGCTTCTCGAGCGGGCGCGAGAAACGGCGCGACGAGAGCGCGAGCAGCGACAACGCCTCCTCCACCTGGCGACCACGAACCTGGTCCACGAGCAGCCGCGCCTTTCGGGCGCTGACCCGATAGTTGTTGAGCTCCGCGCGACTTCCCGCCATCAGCGTTTCACCTTCTTGTCCCCGGTGTGCCCGGTGAACTTGCGGGTGGGCGCGAACTCGCCCATGCGGTGGCCGACCATGTTCTCGGTGACATACACCGGCATGAACAGCTTGCCGTTGTGCACATGGAAGGTGAGGCCGACCATCTCCGGCGTGAGCATCGAGCGGCGCGACCAGGTCTTGATGACCTGCTTCGAGCCGCTTGTGACGGCGTGCGTCACCTTGTGCTGGAGACTCGGATCAACGAAGGGGCCTTTGCGCAGCGAGCGGGCCATTACTTCTTCCCTCGGCGCTTCACGATGTAGCGGCTGGAGTGTTTGCTCCGGCGCCTCGTCTTGTGCCCCTTCGTGGGTTTGCCCCAGGGCGTGCAGGGGTGACGCCCGCCCGAGGAGCGGCCCTCGCCGCCGCCCATGGGGTGATCCACCGGGTTCATGGCGACGCCTCGCACGTTCGGACGCCGCCCGCGCCAGCGCGCGCGCCCGGCCTTGCCGACGCGCAGGTTCTCGTGCTCGAGGTTTCCGATCTGCCCGACTGTCGCCAGACAGCGGATGTGAATCATGCGCATCTCGCCGCTCGACAGGCGCAGCGTCGCATAGCCCCGCTCGCGCGCCATCAACTGCGCGCCGCCGCCCGCCGAGCGCACCAGTTGCGCGCCCTTGCCGGGCTTCAACTCGATGGCGTGCACCACGGTGCCGAGGGGGATGTTCTCGAGCGGCAGCGCATTGCCGGGGCGAATCTCAGCAAAGGGGCCAGACTCGATGGCGTCGCCCGGGCGCAGGCCGAGCGGCGCCAGAATGTAACGCTTCGCGCCGTCCCGGTAGTGCAGCAGCGCGATGTGCGCCGAGCGGTTCGGGTCGTACTCGATGGACGCGACCCGCGCGGGAACGCCCGGCTTGTCGCGCCGGAAGTCAATGCGGCGGAAGCGGCGCTTGTGACCGCCGCCACGCTGCCAGACCGTGATGCGCCCGGCGTTGTTGCGCCCCCCGGACTTCCGCACCGCCCCCCCGAGCAGCGAGCGCTCGGGCGCAAGGCGGGTGACCTCATCCTTGCCCGCGACGCTCATCTTGCGCCGACCGGGCGAAGTGGGTTTGTAGATGCGAACCGGCAAAGCTTAAACTCCCTCGAAGAACTCGACCGACTGACCCTCGCGGAGCGTCACGATCGCTTTCTTCCACTCGGGTCTGCGGCCGCTGAAGCGTCCCAGACTTCTGGACTTGCGTGGCATTCGGGCGGTGCGCACAGCGGCGACCTTCACCTCGAAGAGCTCCTCGACCGCGCTGCGAATCTGGTGCTTGTTCGCGCGCGGGTTCACGGCGAAGGTCACCACGTTCTGCGACTCGCGGGCGCGGTTGCTCTTCTCCGTCACCACCGGACGCAGGATGATGTCATGGGGCCTCACGCCGAGGCCTCCTCGCGCACGAGCAGCCGCGCGCCGAGCGCGGGCAGCGCGTCCTTCTCGATCACGAGTTTGTCGTGGCGCAGCACATCATAGACATTTAATCCCTCGGCGCGCAGCACCGAGATGCCCGGCAGGTTGCCCGCCGACTTTTCGAAGTGAAGCGATGCGCGCGCCAGCACCATCAGCGCGGTCGCGTCGCCGATGCCGAGGGCATCGAGCATCTCGAGCACGCGCCGGGTGGCGAATTCGTCGAGGCTGAGCGCGTCGGCGACCACCAGCGCAGACTCGCTGCGCCGCAGCGAGAGCGCCGAGCACAGCGCCTGGCTTCGAACCTTCTTGCTGAGCTTGTGCCGGTAGCTGCGGGGGACGGGGCCGAACACGACGCCGCCGCCCGCCCACTGCGCCGCGCGGGTCGAGCCGTGCCGGGCGCGGCCCGTGCCCTTCTGCCGCCACGGCTTGCTGCCGCCGCCGGCCACCGCCGCGCGATTGCGGGTGGCGTGGGTGCCGGCGCGGCGCGCAGCCAACTGGCGACGCACCTCGGCGTGAAAGAGGTGGGGCTTCACCTCCGTCTCGAACAGCGCGGGGTCGAGTTCGGTTTTGCCGACCTCGCCCTTGCCGCTCGCGCTCACTACCGGGATTTTCGCCATGGCTTCAGTCGCCTCTCAGGTCTTGATCTCGACGTGAACGCCGGTCGCCAGTTCGAGTTTCATCAGCGCGTCCACGGTCTGCGGGGTGGGATCGAGGATGTCAATCAGCCGCTTGTGGGTTCGGATCTCGAACTGCTCGCGCGACTTCTTGTCTATGTGCGGCCCCTTCAGCACCGTGTACTTGTTGGTTCGGGTCGGGAGCGGGATCGGCCCCGCCACCCGCGCGCCGGTGCGGATGGCCGTGTCCACAATCTCCCCGACGCTGCGGTCGAGAAGTTGATGGTCGTAGGCCTTCATCTGAATCCGGATCTTCTGGGCGGCGACTTCGTTCATTTGATCTTTTCCCTACTCGACGATCTCGACGACGACGCCGGAGCCCACGGTGCGGCCGCCCTCGCGGATGGCGAAGCGCTGCTCCGTGTCCATCGCGATCGGCGTAATCAACTCCACCGTCATCTCCACGTTGTCGC
>JAHRAN010000091.1 GCA_020027245.1 Myxococcota bacterium | reverse complement strand
TTCGGGGTGGGTGAACTCGATGAGCGCGTCGTGTTGCAGCGCGCCTTTCAGCGCGTGCTTCACGAACACGGTTGGAGCGTGCCGAGTTGGCCGAAGGAGTGGGGCGGGCGCGCGCTCAGCCCGGCGCAGGCCGTCATCTGGCGTCAGGAGTGTTCGCGCGTCGGCGTTTCCGAGAGCGTGCTGAGCGGCGGCCTCTCGATGCTCGGCCCGACGCTGATCGCCCACGGCAGCGAAGAACAGAAGCGTCGCTTCCTCGAACCCACGGCGCGGGGCGACCTGATGTGGGCGCAACTCTTCAGCGAGCCGGCGTCGGGCAGCGACCTCGCCTCGCTCGGCACGCGCGCCGAACGCCACGGCGATGCGTGGGTGGTGAACGGGCAGAAGGTGTGGTCGTCGTTTGCAAACTTCGCCGAGATGGGGTTCCTGCTGGCGCGCAGCGACCCGTCCCGGCCCAAACATCAGGGCATCCTCTACCTGCTGATTGACTTGAAACAGCCGGGCGTCGAAATCCGCCCGCTGGTGGAGATGACCGGCGGCCGTCACTTCAACGAGGTCTTCTTGAACGACGCGCGCGTGCCGCTCACAAATCAGGTCGGCGACGAGGGCGCGGGCTGGGGCATCGCGCGCACCACCTTGATGTTCGAGCGCAGCTCCATCGGCAGCTTCTCTGCCCTCGACAACTTCGAAAAACTCGTGGCGTTGATCCGCGCGCGCGGCGTGCGGGTTGACCCGGTCAGCGGCGACGAACTCGCCCGGCTCTACAGCCGCGCGCGCGCCCTCGACCTGCTGAACAAGCGCGTGCTCACCAAACTCAGCCAGGGCGGCATTCCGGGCGCCGAAGCTTCGGTGATGAAGAACGAAGTGGCCGACATCATGCTCGCCGCCGCCGACTTGGCCCTGCGCCTGCTCGGCGAGGATGCGCTCGCCCGTCACCATCCCTACGCGCACGACTTCCTGTTCGCGCCCTCCATGCACCTGGGCGGCGGCACCGAGGAGGTGATGAAGAACCTGGTGGCCGAGCAGGTGCTCGGTCTGCCGCGCGAGCCCGACGCATGGAAGGGTCGCCCCTTCAGCGAGATCCCGAGGAGCTAGCCGGTGAACTTCGCCTTCAGCGAGGAGCAGGATGCCTTTCGTCAGGAGCTGCGGCGCTTCGTCAGCGAGCGCTGGAGCAGCGGCGAAACGCGGCGCCTGCTCGACTCGGCCACGGGCTTCGAGCCGCAGGTCTGGAAGCAGATGGCCAGCGAACTCGGCCTGCAGGGTTTGTTGATTGCGCCGGAGCACGGCGGACAGGGTTTCGGCATGCTCGAACTCGGCATCGCACTCGAAGAGTTGGGACGGCAGTTGGCGGGCGGCCCCTTCTTCGCCTCGGCCGCGCTGGCCACCACGGCGCTGCTGAATGTGGCGACGCCCGACGAGCAGGCCGAGTTGTTGCCCGGCCTCGCCAGCGGCGAGACGATCGGCTGCTTCGGTTTCGGCGCGGAAGTTTCGCAGCAGGGAGCGCAGTTGACGGGGCGCGCGCCCTGGCTGATGGACGCGCAGAACGCCGACCTGCTGCTGCTTGCGGTGGACGATGCGCTGTATGCGCTCGAGCCGGCAGCGCGTGGCGTCAGCATCGAAGCGGCGCCCGGTTTGGACCTCGCGCGGCGCTTCGCCCATCTGCAGCTCGACCACGCCCCGGCGCGCAGGCTCGGCGGCGCGGCGGACGCCCGCGCGGCGCTCGCAAAGACGCGCCATCAGGCCGTCATCGCACTTTCCGCCGAGCAGGTCGGCGCGGCGGCGCAGTGCTTCGAGCAGGCCGTTGCCTATGTGAAAGAGCGCATGCAATTCGGTCGGCCGGTGGGCTCGTTTCAGGCGGTGAAGCACCGGGCCGCCGATGCGTATCGTGAACTCGAGCTCGCGAAATCAGCCGCCTACTGGGCCTGGTGGGTGGTTGCGAACGACGACGACGAACTGGCCATAGCGGCGCACATGGTGAAGTCGCTCGGCAGCGAGGCGCTGCGCCGTGCGGCCTATGAGAGCATCCACCTGCACGGCGGCTACGGCTTCACCTGGGAGCACGATGCACACCTGTACTACCGGCGCGCGTCGGCGAACGAGTTGCTGTTTGGCGACCCGCAAAAGCACCGCGCCGCGCTGCTGCACGAACTCGGGCTGACGGCGGCGGGCTGCGCCCGCCGCCTCACACCTTAAGAACCCGAACCCCCGCGCTCTCCCATAGGGGAGAGCGCGCCTCTCCCATGGGGAGAGGGGAACCGAACCATTAATTGAGCGGCGCTTGGTCTTTCTTAACCCTCTCCCTGTAAGGGAGAGGGGGCGATGGGCCATAAAGCCCATCGCCACGGGCCTTGTAGCCCGTCGCCGGGTGAGGGTGGCGGCCGCGGAGTGCTACGCACTCTCCCATCCTTTTGACCACGCCGGGCCGCTACCGGACCGAGTTCCTGTTTTCGCGGGAGTGGGCGTAGCCCGCCGGGGGAGGGATGCTTTTGACCACGCGCGCGCGGCCTGCGCAGTTGCCGGGGCGCATCGTCTCGCTGGTTCCGAGCCTGACCGAGGCGCTGTTCGCGCTCGGCTTCGGCGCGCGGGTGGTGGGCATCAGCGAATACTGCGTTCACCCGGCCGAGGCATTGCGCGACCTGCCGCGCGTCGGCGGAACCAAGACGCCGGCGCTCGACGCCATCGTCGCGCTGGCCCCCGACCTGGTGCTGGCAAATCAGGAGGAGAACCGGCGGCGCGACATCGAGGCGCTCGAAGCGCGTGGCCTGCGCGTCTGGCTCACCTATCCACGCACCGTTGCGGCGGCGCTTTGTCTGCTCGAAGAACTCGCTGCCTGGGGCGCAACAAAGGAGCGCATCGAAGCGGTGATTCAGCCCGCGCGCCGGGCCTTCGACAGCGCCCGGAGTGCTACGCACTCCGCCAATCCTTTTGACCGCCCCGAGCGGCTGACCGAGCCGCTGACCGGCGCGCTTGCGCGCCCCGTCCCACCTTTGGAGCGCGCCGAGCCGCTGGCGGAACGCCCGCCGCTGCCGGTGGTTTTCTGCCCGATCTGGAAAAATCCGTGGATGACCATCGGCGGCGACACCTACGCACACGACCTGCTCGCCCTGTGTGGCGCGCAAAACCCCTTCGCCGGGGCCGGGGAGCGCCGCTATCCGCTGGTCTCGGAGCCGCAGATCGTGGCGGCGGCCCCCGAGGTCGTGCTGCTGCCGGACGAGCCCTACGCCTTCGGCCCGCGCGATGTCGCCGAGCTTGCGAAGCTGCCGCTGCCAGCGGCTCGCGCAGGCCGCATCCATCTGTTAGATGGTACCCTGATATCTTGGTATGGTCCGAGAATCAGCAACGCAATCGAGACTTTGCGGGCGTTGTTGCGAGATCCAGAGGGGGGAGATTGATGCTGGCCAGCTATGGTTTCCGGCCCATGGGGATGACCCGGCTCTGCGCTTTCCTGCTGCTCGCCACGGCGACGGTGGTGGCGATGACGGCGGCGGCCGTTCGCGTTTCCGCCGCCACGGTGAAGGATGTGCGCATCGGTGTGCACGCCGACAAGACCCGGGTGGTGTGCGATCTCGACGAAGCCGCCGCGTACCGCATCGAGTGGCGCAGCGAGAACGATGTCTGGCTGAGCGTCGAGGCCACGGCGGAGTCCCGGACGATTCCCGGGCGCGGCAGCGTGCTGAGCGAAGTGCGCCTGCGGCCCGGCGGCAACAACAACGCCAAAACCTACCTGCGGCTGCGCGTCAAACGCCCGGTCGAGGTGCGCGAGCAGGTGCTGACGAACCCGCACCGCATCGTGATTGACCTGCACCCGACAGGCCC
>JAHRAN010000031.1 GCA_020027245.1 Myxococcota bacterium | reverse complement strand
TGGCGAACAGCGACCAGAGTTGGAACACGGTCTGGTTCATGTCCTTCGGGTCTTCCACCGGCGTCGAGTCGGTGACCACGCCCATCACGGCTTTGCGCAGTTGCTTCTCGGGCCAGAACATTCGCAGCGTGTTGTTGTAGCTCTTCGACATCTTGCGCCCGTCGGCGCCCGGCACCACGGCGACATCCTCCATGATGTGAGCATCCGGCAGGTTGAATACCTCGACGCCGTAGGCCTGATTGAACTTGACCGCGATGTCCCGCGCCATTTCGAGGTGCTGCTTCTGATCCTGCCCCACCGGCACGATGTCCGGACGAAACTGCAAAATGTCCGCGGCCATCAGCACCGGGTAGGCGAACAAGCCGTGGTCGGGCTGGATGCCGTTCGCGATCTTGTCTTTGTAAGAGTGCGCGCGCTGCAGTAGACCCATCGGCGTTATGCTGGTCAAAAGCCAGGTCAACTCCGCCGTCTCCGGCAGGTCGGACTGGCGATAAAGCACGGCCCGCTCGGGGTCGAGGCCGCAGGCCAGGTAGTCGAGCACCAGTTCGCGCACCAGTTCACGACGCAGCGCGCGGTCGCGCACCGATGTCAGCGAGTGGTAATCGGCGACAAAGTAGATGCCCTCGCCCTGCTCCTGCAGCGCAACGTGCTGGCGCATGGCGCCAAAGTAGTTGCCGATATGAAGCTCGCCGGAGGGCGTGATTCCGCTCAAGCTGCGCACGGCGGGAAGAGTAGCGCCCGCTTTACAAAGTGGCGCACGCTTTCAAGGGGAAACGAAGCTCAGCCAGTGCAGAAAATCCGGGTCGCGTCCCTCGGTGACGCGGCGGAAGCGCGCCGCCAGCGCCTCGGTGACCGGCCCCGGACAGAGCGCGCGGAAGGGGCGGCCATCCACACAGGCGACCGGCAGCACCCCGGCGCTGGTGCCGGTCAGGAAGGCTTCGCGCGCCGTGTCGAGCGCAGCGGGAGCGAGCGCACGCTGCTCGACGCGCAACCCCTCGGCGGCGGCGAGTTCCAGAACCGAGCGGCGCGTAACGCCCAGCAGGACAGAAGGCTCGGGCGGCGTGCAGAGCGCACCCGCTTCGTCCACCAGAAAGAAGTTGCTGGTGGGGGCTTCTGCTATGCAGCCCTGCTCGTCGAGCAGCAGCACATCGTCGAAACCGCGCGCGCGCGCGCGCCACTTGGCGAGCATCGGCGAGGCGTAGTTCGCCGCAACTTTCGCGTGCGGATGCAAAATGTCGGGCCGCCGCTGACGGCGCTCCTTTTCGAGCCACAACTTGATTGCGGCGGGCGGCGGTGGCGGCGGCTTGGCCTTGCGCTGCATGACATCCTGCTGCGGGTCGAATGCCGCCACCGCCAGCGCCACGCGCGCATCAGCCGGCACGACATCCACCTCCACCGAGGGCAGAAACGCGTTCAGCTTCAGCACCTTCGCGCCGGGGTTTGCGCGCGCGACATCAAAGCAGGCGGCGGAGATCTCATCCGCAGTCCGCTCGAGCGGCAGGCCGACCAGCTCGCAGGAAATGCAAAAGCGCTCGACATGATCGGCGAGCCGGAAGATGGCGGCGCCACGCTCGGTTTCGTACAGGCTCATGTAGTCGAAGACCAGCGAGCCGCGCGCCAGCGCATGCGACAGCAGATGCACCTGCGCGTCCTGCCAGGGAACGAATTCCCCATCGAACCAGATGCGACGGTCGGGCGCGCTCACCGGCAGAGCATAACCGGACGGCGCCGCCACCCTCACCCCTAACCGGCGACGGGCTTTATGGCCCGTCGCCCCCTCAAAGGGAGAGGGGAACCGGAGAAGAGGGGAACCGAGCCTTAATGAGGCGGCGCTTTCTCTCTTCTTAACCCTCTCCCTGTAAGGGAGAGGGATGCGACGGGCCTTGTAGCCCGTCGCCGGGTGAGGGTGGCGGTGGCGGGGTGGCGTCAGCTCCGCGCCTCTCGCAAGGTGTCGTCGAGTTGGCGCAGGCTGCGGCTCCACAGTGCGAAGCTGCAGCCGAAGACGAGCAGCAGCAGGGCGGCGCTGCTCACTGCAATCGGCGCGCCGAAGGCGTCAATGGCCTGCGCCAGCGGCAGGGCGGCGAGTGGGGTGACGCCAAAGGACATCATCATGAAACTCGAAACCCGGCCGCGCACTCGGTCGGGTATCAGCGCGTGAACGGTCGAACTGTTGAGCGTGGCGAATGCGTTGTGCAGCATGCCCGCCACCAGCAGCAGGGGCAGCGCGGCCCAGAACCAGGGCATCCAGCAGAATGCTATCAGGAACAGGGCGAAGCCGATGAGCGAGAGCAGCATCGGGCGCTGACGGCGGGGCGTTTCGCCGAGGGCGGCGAGCCAGAGCGATGACGCGACGCCGCCTATGCCGACCATCGCTTGCAGCAGACCGAAGCCGAGTTCCGGCGAGCCGGTCGCGCCGAACAGCAGCGGCACGTTGCCCCAGACATCGCGCGCGAAAATAATCAGAAAGGGTTGCAGCGGCATCAGCACGAGCAGGGGCAGGATGCTGTAGAAGAGCAGCGCGGTGACACTGCGCTCCCGGAACACATAAGCGAAGCCGTCTTTCATGTCGCGCAGCACGGGGCGCAGCGCCGCAAGCGGCGGCTGCGAGCGCTCGACGCGCAGGATGCAAAGCAGCGCCGCTATGTAAAGGCCGACGCCAGCAGCGAGGGCGCCGCCGAGACCGATCAGCGGAATCGCAAGACCGACGAGCAGCGGGCCGACGATGCGCGACGCGTTCAGCACGCCGGTGGTCAGCGCCATCGCCTGCAGGATGCGACCGTGCCCGACCACAGCGACGGTAATCGCCTGACGCGCCGGCATCGAAAAGGGAAAGACCGAGCCGATAACAGTAGCGCCGACGAGCAGGTGCCAGAACTCGAGCAGGCCACTCAGGTAGAGCACGAGAATCGCAACTTCGCTCGTGACCAGCAGCGTCTGCGCGGCCGCGACCAGGCCGCGCCGTTCGAGCCGGTCGGCCAGCGCACCGCCGAGGGGCGAGAAGAGCAGCATCGGCAGCGCCACGCTGACATTGATGAAGCTGAGCCCTGCTGCGTCGCCGGTGAGATCGAATGCCAGAATCGAGCGCGAGATCATCTGACCGCTCATCGCCAGAAAAAATGCGCTGTTGCTGAGCAGCAACCAGAAGAAGGAGCGCTCGCGCAGCAAGCCGAGCGAGCCGCCGAAACCAGAAGTGCTGTGTGGCGCGGCCGCGCCCGGTGGCGCCTCTTGCTCCCGACCCGCCTCCGCCACCCGCGCGCCGGGTTCGGGAGAGCGCACGGCTAGCGCGCGCCGCCGACACTCTGCTGTGTCGGCGCCACTTCGAGTTGCGCGTCAGAACTGCGGCGGCGGATGGTCAACAGCTTCGACAGGTCGTCGAGAATCACATACGAGCAGGGCACCAGAAAGAGCGAGATGGTCGTGGCGAAGACCACGCCGAATGCGAGCGAGATGGCCATCGGGATCAGAAACTGCGCGCCCATGCTGCGCTCCAGAAGCAGCGGCGTCAGGCTTGCGGCGGTGGTGAGCGAAGTCAGAACAATCGGGCGGAAGCGCGCGACGCCCGCTTCGCTCACCGCAAGGCGCAGCGCGGCGCCGTCGCTGCGCCGGCGGTTGATGTAGTGAACCAGCACCAGGCTCGAGTTCACGACCACGCCGGCCAGGGCGACCACGCCGAACACGGACATCATGCTGAAGCCGACGCCCAGCAGCAGGTGGCCGACGATGGCGCCCACCAGCCCGAAGGGAATGACGGCCATGATGATCAGCGGCTGCGTGTAAGAACGCAGCGGAACGGCAAGCAGGAAGTAGATCAGAAACAGCGCGAGACCAAAGTCGCGCACCAGACCCGTGGCGGTTTCCTGATATTCGCTCTGCTCACCCTCGAAGCTGAAGTCGAGCCCCGGGAAGTCCGCCTGCATACGCGGCAGCACCCGCTCCGCCAGATCCTGCGAGATCTGGTTCGCGTTGGCGCGCTCGGCGTCCACATCGGCAATCACACCGATGACGCGCTGCCGGTCTGCCCGGCGAATGGTCGAGTAACCCCGGCCCCTGGTCGCCTGCGCCACGGCGTAGAAGGGAACCTCGCCGCCGTCCGGCGTGCGGATGCGCAACTCTTCAAGGTCGTCGAGCGAACGCCGCCGCTGCTCCGGGTAGCGCACCATCACGCGAATGTCGTCGCGGCCGCGTTGAATGCGCTGCGCCTCGGCGCCGTAGAACGCGTGCCGCACCTGCAGCGCCAGGTCTTCGAGCGCCAGCCCCAACGGCTCGGCCTCGGGTCGAATCGAAAGCCGCAGCTCCTGCTTCCCGTCCTGCCAGGAATCGGTGACATCGTAAACGCCGGCATACTGCGCAACCCGCGCCTTCAGTTGATCCGCCGCCCGGCGCAACTGCTCGATGTCCGGCGACGAGAGCTGCACATAGATGGGGTCGCCCGCATCGAGGTACTTGGCGTTGAAAATCAACTCCTCGACGCCGGGGATGGGCGGCGTGAGCCGTCGCCAGCGATCCACGACCTCGGTGGCGGTGATGCTGCGATGGTCGCTGCCGACGAGTTCGATGGCGACGCCGCCCAGATGCGGCCCGCTCGGGTTGCTGTCCACACCCGGACGCGGGCCGGAACCCGCCTGCGAGGGCTCGCCGATGGTGGTGAGCAGGTGCTCGATCACCGAGTCGCCGTTGTCGGCGCGTACCTCTGCGTCGAGTTCGGCGCGCAGCGCCGCCGCCGAGCGCTCGAGCACCGCCACCGCCGCCTCGGTTACTTCGAGCGGCGTGCCGGGCGGCATGCTGAGCGAGGCGTCTATGAAGTCGCTCTCGATCTCGGGCATGAAGGTGAAGCGCAGGTAACCGGCGGAAACCGTGGTGGTCGTGATGATCAGCAACGCCAGCGCAAAGGCCAGCACCGAGTAACGCCAGGCCAGCGCGCGTTCGAGCAGCGGCCGGTAGCCCTCGTGCGCAAGCCGCGTGAGGCTGCTCGCCATCGTGTTCTGAAATTGTCCCAGGCGCTGTTGCCAGCGATGGGGCTGGCGCAGCTTGCGCACGGGCTTCCGGGCCGAGTGCCCCAGGTGCGCGGGCAGAATCAACTGCGACTCGATCAGCGAAAAGAACAGGCAGATAATCACCACGGTGCCGATGGTTCCGAAGAAGTCGCCCATCACACCCTCGGCGACGATCAGCGGGAGGAAGGCCGCCACCGTGGTCAGGATTCCAAAGATGACCGGGATGGCGACTTCCTGCGTGCCGGCGATGGCCGCGGTGAGCGGCGCCTCCGAGCGCTCCTGATGGGTGTGCACATTTTCGCCGATGACGATGGCGTCGTCCACCAGCAGACCGAGCACCAGAATGAAGGCGAAGAGTGAGAGCACATCTATGGACTGCCCCACGACCGGGAACATCCACAGCGCGCCCATCATCGAGACCGGCACGCCGAGCGCAACCCAGAAGGCGAGGCGCAGGCGCAGGAACAGGGTCAGCACCGTGAGCACCAGCAGAAAACCGCTGAAGCCGTTCTTCAGCAGAATGTTCAACCGGTCGCGCAGAAAACGCGAATCGTTTTGCCACACCGTGAGCGTCAAGCCGTCCGGCAGGCGCGGCCGCAGGCCTTCCAGGTGACGCATAACGGTGTCGGTCAGCTCGAGGATGCGCTGGTCGCCGACCCGTAACACCTGAATCATCACCGAGTGCTGGCCGTCGAAGGTGGCGCGCCGCTCGTCCTGCTCGAAGCCGTCGTTCACGGTGGCGATGTCGCCGAGCAGCAGGCGCGTGCCGTCGCTGCGGGTCAGCACGACAATGCGCTCGAACTCGCTGCCGGTGTAGGCCTGCCCTTTGGCGCGCAGCAGAATCTCGCCGCCGGTGGTGCGCAGCGAGCCGCCGGGTAAATCAATGCTGCTGCGCCGCACCGCGCGCACCACCTGATCGAAAGTAATGCCGTGGCGGCGCAGCGAAACCTCTGGCACCTCGATGGAAATCTCATAATCGCGCGCGCCCTGCAACTCCACCTGGGTGACGCCGGGCAGCGCGGCAATTTCATCGCGGATGCGCTCGCCCCAGAGCCGCAGCGCGCGCTCGCCGACATCACCCGAAAGCGCCAGCTTCAGCGCGTTGCGCTTGATCGTGTAGTGGCTGACGATCGGCTTCTCGGTCTGCTCCGGGAAGGTGGTGATGCCATCCACCGCGTTCTTGATTTCGGACAGCGCGCGGTCGGTCGAGGTGTTCGCCACCAGCTCGACGATCACACCGCAGGCGCCCTCATTCGCATTCGAGTTGATGCGGTCTATGCCCTCGATGCCGTGAATCTCCTCCTCGATGCGGATGCAAACGCCCTCCTCCACCTCTTCGGGCGCGGCGCCGAGATAGGGCACCACAATCTGAATGATGTCCACTTCGATGTCGGGAAAGGTCTTTTGATCAATCGAGCCAAGCGACGCGATGCCCGCCACCACGATGAACATCATCATCAGGTTGGCGGCGACGCGGTTGCCGGCGAACCAGGCGATGGCGCGCTTCATGTTCCGCTCTCGTCGCCGGCCGCCCGGGCCATCGCGCCCTGCCCTTCGGCTGTGCGCACGGCCATGCCGTCAATGGCCTGCGAAAGCGGCGTCACGCACACCTGCTCGCCGCTTTGCAAACCCGACGCCACGACAACGCGCTCGCGCTCGACGCGCAGCACTTCAACCCTGCGGAAGCGCAGGCGGCCGTCCTCGAACACCAGCACGCGCCCGCCCTCGCGCAGCGCCACGCGCGGCAGCACGAAGGCTTCGGGAACCGTCGCGCCCTCGATCTCGGCGCTCACGAACAGGCCAACCGCAAGCGGCGGGCGGCTCTCGTGTTCCGCGTAGGGGTCCTCGACCTGCGCGACCAGCGTCACCATGCGGCTCTTCGGATCTATTTCACCCTCGGTGCGCGCGATGCGCCCCCGCCAACTGTGCTCGGCGCCGGCGAAGCGCGCGCGCAGCGTCACCAAAGGGCCGCTGGCGCTGCCGGCGCGCGCTTCCTCACCGTCGGCGCTGGCGTCATCCGTCGCTGGATCGGCGGCGGTCGGCGGGCGATAGGTGAGCGGCACCTCGAGGTAACCGAGCTCGCGGTCGGGCACCGGCAGCCGCACCTCCGCGTGATCCACGGCATACAATGTTGCGATGGCCTTGCCGCGATCCACGAACTGCCCGACATCCACGCTCTTGCTGCGCACGCGCCCGGCGTAAGGCGCGCGCAACTGCGTGCGCGAGAGATCGCGCTCCGCCTTTTCGAGCGCGACCACCGCTTCGCTGCGCATGGCAAAGGCGATGCGGTACGCGTTCTCGGTGTCGTCAATGCGCGTCTGGCTCGCGATGTCCTGCTCCGCGAGGCGTTGCTGTCGCTCGCGCTCCTTCGTCGCGCGCGCCTCTTCGCTGCGCGTCCGGGTGAGCACGGCGCGTGCGCGCGTAACCGTCGCGCGCGCATCGGCGTCGTCAATGCGCACCAGCATGTCGCCCTGCTCGAAGAACCCGCCCGCCACCAGCGCGGGCGAAACCCAGACCACTTCACCCGCCACCTGCGGCACCAGCGCACTCTCGGTGCGCGGCACCACCGTGCCCTGCGTCTTGACCACGAAGCGCACCGGCTCGCTGACCAGCGTCTGCACGGTGACCAGCGGCGCGAGCAAGGCCTTGGGCTGGCTCTCGGGAGCGGGGCGCAGCGCGAACATCAGCGTGGCAATGAAGAGCCCCGTGGTGACGAAGATCACCGGCAACATCAGCCGCGGTCGCCAGCCGCGCTTCAACAAAGCCAACAAAGCGAGCGCCCGCGCGCGCAGTTCAACTCTACTCATCATCGCCCGGCTCCCTCTGCTGCAAGTGCGCGGCCGCCCGCGGCGACGTGCGTGATCAGCGCGCGCAACAGCGGCTCGTGGGGCGCTTCATCGGGCGCGGCGGCGGCGGCGAGTTCGCTGGTGAGGGCATCATCAACCTGGCCCGACAGCAGGTGCACCATCGTCGCGATGGCGAACTGTTGAAACAAACGCAGCGCAGCGTCGGTTGCGCCGGGCAGCGCGCGCTGGAAGGCCGCGTAGAAACGCGCGTTGACCTCGCCAAAGATTTCGGCCCTGAGCGCGCGCGCCCGCTCGGGCGGGTCGAAGTAAAAGCGCGCGATGAACTGGCGCGGCAGCGCGGACTGGCGCTGGCGGCGCGCCGCCGCGATGTGCTCGAAGGCGGGGCGAAAGAAGGCGTCGAGCAGCGCTTCGAGTTCGAGCGCGCCGCCCTGCCCGGCGCGCGCCTCGATGGCGTCGAGGGTCGCGAGCCGCCGCTCGTTCAGCGGGCGCACGCGGCGACGGATAACCGCCACCAGCAGCTCCTGCTTCGAGCCGAAGTGGTAGTTCGCCGCCGAGACGCTCATGCCCGCCGCGCGGGTCACCACCCGAAGCGACGCGCCCTCGAAGCCGCGCGCGGCGAAACACTGCTCGGCGGCGTCGAGCAACCGCTGCTTCGAAGCCGGTATCGCCGCCGCGTCGTCAGCCCCGGACGGCGGGGGCGCGCCCTCGCCTCGAAGCA
>JAHRAN010000025.1 GCA_020027245.1 Myxococcota bacterium | reverse complement strand
GCTGCCGGAGGAGGGAGAGGGGAAAATCAACCAAGCGGGAGAGGGATCTCTGCCCCTCTCCCTGCGGGAGAGGGATCTCTGCCCCCTCTCCCTGTGGGAGAGGGTTGGGGTGAGGGTTCCTAAGGTCTGGAGGCGGGCGCAGCCCGCCGGGCTTCGCGCCGGCGCGTGAAGATGCGCTTGTCGTGGCGCCTTCGCAGTTGCTGTCGCATTTTGTCGAGCAGCCGGCTCAGGGTTTGCTGCGGATCCGCAGCGGAGGCGTGCGTGGCGAGTTCGGTGGACTTGCCGGTCGCATGGCCGCTGGCGGCGTAGTCCGACCCATGCGCCATGAGCGTGATTTCGAGCCGGTCGAGCTCGGGGAACTCGGTCCGTAACTCGTCGCCCAGCCGCTGGTACTGCGCCTCGATCTGCGCGCGCTGCGCACGCTCGATGCGCTCGTCCCGGAAGTGGATCACCGCTGCGGCTTCGGTCATGGCCCCTCCTTATTCAGGTTGTTCGGGTTGTCTGTGTCCCCGTTGAGCTTCGGCCAGCGCCGTCCGAAGTCAAGCCGGGGCGCTGACCGGGGTGCTTCGCACCCCGCCACGCCTGTTGACCGCGCCGAGCCGCTGCCGGAAGGCTGACGCCCGCCCGTCACCCGTTGACTGCGCCGAGTGGCTGTCGGAGGGCTGCCGCCGCCGCCCGTTTTCGACGGGCGCGGTATTCTCGGGGGGCGGAGGCGTTTCGAGTGCTGGTGCCTCGCCCGGACTTCAAATCCGGTGGAGATCGTGGCGACACGGTTTCGGCGGGTTCGATTCCCGTCCGCTTCCGCCATTCAATCCATCGCGCAAACTTCTGTTGACGCGGCTCCCCCCGATGCTCCACAATCCACAACGAGGGTGGGGGGAAGCCAAAAGTGTACACGCTTGCGGACGCGGCGCGCATTCTGCGCGTGTCGCCGTCGAAGCTCCGCTACTGGAACAACACCGTGCTGGCGCGGGCAGCGCCGCCGGGTCGCGTGGCTCGCGGGCTCTTCGATTTCCGCGACCTCGTCGAGTTGCGCGCGCTGCGGCGGCTGACCGAGCAGGGTTTCTCGCCGCGTCGCATTCGCCGCACGCTGGATTCCTGCGCGCGTCGCTGGCCGAGCGAACGGGCCTCGCTCGCTGCGCTGCGCGTGTCCCCGGGCGGCGCCCGGCGCATCGTGCTTTGTCGGGACGAGACCTGGGAGGAAGCGGACGGGCAGTTGCTGTTCGATTTGGCCGCCCCGGAGTGCGAAGTCAGCGACGCGCGGCAGGCAGAGGTCACATCCATCGCCGCGCACACCCGCCCGGCGGATGCGCCCGCCGCAGCGCCACCGCAGACGGCGCTCGGCTGGTTCGAACGGGGCTGCGAACTCGATCAGGAGCCGGCGACTTTTCAGGCGGCGCTCGAAGCCTACCACCACGCCATCGTCCTCGACCCCGGCTTCGCCGACGCGCACTGCAACCTGGGCGCCGTGCACTTCAACTTGAGCGAGCGGGCTGCGGCGCGGTGCGCTTACCAGCGCGCGCTGGAACTCGCCCCCGGCCACCTGGAAGCCAACTTCAACCTGGCGAGCCTGCTCGAAGAGTCGGGCCGCAACACCGAGGCGCTGCGGCACTACAAGGTCGTGGTGGGCGTCGCGCCTTTCTTTGGCGACGCGCGGCTCAACTTGGCGCTGCTCTATGAGAAGCTCGAAGAGCCGGGGCTTGCGCGCGAGCAGTGGCGTCATTACCTGCGCTGCGTGCCGGCAGATGGGCACTGGGCGAAAATCGCGCGCGAGCGCTTGTCACGGATGATGCAGCCGCAGGGTTGAGCGGCGGCGCAGCAGCGCACCCGTCGCCCACGGCTTCAGTTATCCGACGGCTCGACGCGAAAGGTCTTGCGCTCGACCCGCTCTTCATCGAACCAGAGTTCGACCTGCCAGATGCCGAGCTGACGGGCGGCGTCCGCAGCGGGCGTCCAGTGGGCGAAGGCGAAGCCCCGGCGCCGGCTGGTGAGTTTCGATGTGTGCGCGGTGCTGCCGTCGGGCGCAATCCAGCGCAGCTCCATCTCATCGAGAGCGTCGCGCCAGACGGGTTCGATGCGCGCCCAGTAAATGCGCTCCGCGCTGTGCGGCGGGGGGGGGTTAAAACGCTCCACGCTGCGGATGCCGGGTGTGTTGCGGTCGCCCTCTACCTTGACGCCATCGGACAGGCCCGATTCGTGCACGATCGGGAAGGTCAGGCGTTTCAACATTTCCTGCGTGTGTTTGTTGTTCGGCCCCGCGCGCTTGAAGCGCCCCTCGGCCTGCTCGAGGTAAAAGATCGCGCGCCCCTTATCGCCGAGCGCGTACCAGGTCTCGCCGAGTTTGTAGTGCGCGAGGGCGGTTTCCGGGTCGAGCGTGACCACGCGCCCAAAGGCTTCGGTGGCGGGCTGCAGTTGTTCTGCTTCGCGCAGCCACTCGCCGCGCCGGAAGGGCAGCCGTGGGTCGTGGGGTTCGCGCTTTTCCCCGTCGAGCAGGGTGGCGATGGCGGCGTCGCGCGCGCCGGCTTCCATCTCTGCCCGGGCTTTTTCGAGCGTGCGCGTGACGAAGGCGCGGTCGGGCGTCGGCCACTCGGGTTGCAGCGTGCTGCGCCCCCGTGCGACCAGCAGACCGAGTTGCAGTTGCACTTCACGGAAAGCTTTGCGGATGTCCGGGTCCTCGCGTCCCGGAATGGTCGTGTCGCGCGCGCGCTTTGCCGCCTCCTCGGCGCGCACCTCGGTGCGCGGGTGACTGCGGAGATAGGGCGGCAGCGACGCCCCGCCACGGTGCTTCGGTTTCGTCTCCATCAGCCGCTCGAAGAAGCGGGCCATGCCGAGCGGGTCGTAACCGGCGCGCACCATGAACGCGGTTCCCACCGTGTCCGCCTCGGACTCGAACTCGCGGGTGTAGGCGAGGCGCAGGCCCTGCGATATTCCCTGTCCGACGATGATCGGCGCAATCTCGCCGGTGGCGATCGTGAGCCCGGCGCCGACGATCTGGGAGATCAGGTTCGGCACCGCGGTGGCCTGCACCGAGCGCGCCCAGTGGTGACGTCGGGAGTGCGCGATCTCGTGCGCCATCACCCCCGCCAGTTCGTCCAGATTGTGGGCGCCGAGGATCGTGCCGGAGTGGAAGTAGATGTAGCCGCCGGGCAGCGCAAAGGCGTTCAGCGACGGCTCGCTCAGCACGCGAAAGCGGTAACTGAAGGGACGCGGCTCGCTCAGTTGGCGCACCAGACTCTGTCCGAGGTCGTTGATGAAGCCGGTGACCAGAGGGTCGTCAACCATCAGCTCCTGGTGATAGAGCTGGGCGCGAATCTTGTAGTCGGCCTCGGCGCCCACCTGCCGCTCCTGCTCGACCGTGATGTTGGGCGTCAGCGCGGAGAGCGGGTTGAAGGGCTCGCCGCCGCGCCGCGCGCACCCCGCTGCTCCGGCGAGCAGCAGGGCGAGCGTCAGTTGGACGAGCTTCCGGGTCGCCATCGAAGGATTGGCCTGCGTGCGGCGCGGGTCTCGTCGAGACGCCGGTGCCGCGTGTGATGGGGCGCACTGCGAACGGTTTCCGGATCGTCGCGTGCCTCCCGGGCGATCGCCAGCAGCGCGTCGGCGAAGCGGTCGAGCCCTTCCTGCGATTCACTCTCGGTGGGTTCGATCATCATCGCCCCCGCAACGATCAGCGGAAAGTAAATGGTGGGTGGATGGTAGCCGTGGTCAATCAGCCGCTTCGCCACATCGAGCGTGCTGACGCCGGTGTCGGCCAGCGCGCGGTCCGAGATCACGCACTCGTGCATTACGGGGCGGTCAATCGGCACATGGTAGGCCGGGCGCAGACGCTCGAGCAGGTAGTTGGCGTTCAGCACCGCCATCTCGGCGCAGCGCCGCAGCCCCTCGGCGCCGAGCGTCAGGATGTAACAGTAGGCGCGGATCAACATACCCACGTTGCCGTGGTAGCCATGCAGGCGTCCGATCGAGTGCGGGCGATCAAAGTCGAAGGCGTAACGCCCCTCCGCTGTCTTCTCGACCACGGGCCTCGGCATGTAGGGCGCAAGCGCCGTGGTCAGCCCCACCGGGCCAGCGCCCGGGCCGCCGCCGCCGTGCGGCGTCGAAAAAGTTTTGTGCAGGTTGAAGTGCATGACATCAATGCCCATGTCGCCCGGTCGTGCGACACCGAGCAGCGCGTTCAGGTTCGCGCCGTCGCCATAGACGAGGCCGCCGCGCGCATGCACCAGCTCGCAGAGTTCGACGATGTGCTCCTCGAAGAGACCGAGGGTGTTCGGGTTCGTGATCATCAGCGCCGCCACGTCCTCGTCCATCACGCGAGCGAGGGCGTCGGGATGCAAGATGCCGTCCTCGCCCGAGGGCACAGTCACCACCTCGTAGCCGTTCAGCGCGGCGCTGGCCGGGTTGGTGCCGTGCGCCGAGTCCGGCGCCAGTACCTTGTGCCGCTTTTCGCCGCGCTGATCAAAGTAGGCGCGGATCATCATGATGCCGGCCAGTTCGCCCTGCGCGCCGGCTGCGGGTTGCAGCGTCACGCGATCCATACCGCTGATCTCGGCCAACAAGCGCTCGAGTCGCCAGCAGAGTTCGAGCAGCCCCTGGGTATTGCTTTCGGGTGAGAGCGGGTGCGCCTGCGCGAAGCCGGGCAGCCGCGCCACCCGCTCGTTGAGCTTCGGGTTGTACTTCATCGTGCAGGAGCCGAGCGGGTAGAGGTTCAGATCAATCGCCGCGTTCCAGGTGGAAAGGCGCGTGAAGTGGCGCACCACTTCGACCTCGGAAACCTCGGGCAACTCGGGCGCGCGCTTGCGCAGCGCATCGCCGAGCAGGGCCGCCGCATCCACGGCGGGCACATCGGAGCGCGGCGTCTCGGCGCCACGGCGACCGGGCCGGCTCTGCTCGAAGAGCAGGCTTTCCTCAAAACCGAGTCCGGGGCCGGCGTTGCGCGTCATCATCCCGCTCCGGCGAGCGCTGCGAGCAGGCGCTCGATGGCGCCCTTGCTCGCGAGTTCGGTGGTGCAGACAAGAACGGCGGGGCCGAGTTCCGGCGCAAAGTCTTTGAGGTCGAGGCCGCCGACCATGTTCGCGCCGCGCGCGCGGGCGAGCGCCGCCGCGCCGCTGTCCGGCACAGCGACGACAAACTCGTTGAAGGTCGGCGCCGCAAGCGGAAGCGTCAGGCCGGCCGTCTCGCGCACGCGGGCTTTGGCGTACTCGGCCTTTGCCAGGTTCAGCTCCGCGAGTTCGCGCAAGCCGCGCCGCCCGAGCAGCGCCAGATAGATGGTCGCCATCAGCAGGCACAGGCTCTGATTGGTGCAGATGTTCGAGGTCGCGCGCTCGCGGCGGATGTGCTGCTCGCGGGTGGCGAGGGTGAGCACGAAGCCGCGCTTGCCCGCCGCGTCCACGGTTTCGCCGACCAGCCGGCCGGGTATCTGCCGCAAGTGTTTTTCGCTTGCGCTGAGGAAGCCCAGGTGCGGGCCGCCGAAGCTCATCGGCACGCCGAAGCTCTGCGCCTCGCCGCAGACGATGTCGGCGCCGATTTCGCCGGGCGCATTCAAGAGCGCGAGCGATAGCGCCTCGTTGGTGCTGACGATCAGCAGCGCGCCGGCAGCGCGCGCGGCCTCGGCGTGCTCGCGCAGCGTCTCGACCGCGCCAAAAAAGTTGGGTTGCTGAACGACCAGGCAAGCCGCGTCCGCTGGCAGCGCGCCGACCTGGCTTCGGCCGTCGCTGGCGCGGGGCAGCGTCACGATCTCGGCGCCGATGCCGCCCAGATAGGTCGCGAGCACTTCGCGGTAGTGCGGGTGCAAGCCCGCGGCCAGCACCACCTTCGAGCGGCGGGTGATGCGCAGCGCCATCAGCGCCGCTTCCGCAGTGGCTGAGGCGCCGTCATAGAGCGATGCGTTCGCCACTTCGAGGCCGGTCAGCGCGCACAACATGGTCTGCCACTCGAAGATGGTCTGCAGCGTGCCCTGGCTGATCTCGGCCTGATAGGGCGTGTAGGCGGTGGTGAACTCCGCGCGCGAGGCCAGCGTGTCTATGGCGCTCGGCAGGAAGTGCGGGTAGCAGCCAGCGCCCAGAAACCAGTCGCACTGGGCAGCGTTTTCGTTGCGGCTGGCGAGCGCTTCGAGCGCGGTCAGCGCCTCCTGCTCACTGTGCGCGTCCGGCACATCGAGTGCGCGCTCGAGCCGCAGCGCAGCCGGTATCGCAGCGAACAACTCCGAGAGCGAACGGCGCCCGATGCTCTCGAGCATGCGACGGATATCGTCATCGGTGTGCGGGATGTAACGCAGGGAAGCCTCGCGCGGCCGGGGCTATGCCCGCTTCTGGATGTGCGCCCGGTAGGCCGCCGCATCGAGCAGGTGCTCTGTCTGCTGCGGGTCGGCGGGTTGCAGCGTCAGCAGGAAGCCCGCGCCGTAGCAGTCCTCGTTGATCGCCTCGGGCTGCTCGGCGAGGGCCTCGTTGATTTCCAGCACCGTGCCGGTGACCGGCGCGAAGAGATCCGACACGGCCTTGACCGATTCGATGACGCCGAAAGGATCGCCCATTTGCAGCTCAGCGCCCACCTCGGGCAACTCGACGAACACGATGTCGCCGAGTTGCTGCTGGGCGTAATCGGTCACGCCGATGACGACGCGCTCGCCTTCGACGCGCGCCCACTCGTCCTGCTCCGAAAAGCGCAGGGTGTCGGGGATTTCATACTCGGCCACGGCGGTTCCTCGAAGCTCGGCGCGCGGGGCTGCGCACGAAAGGGGTTCTAACTACGCGCGCCCCGAGCGGCCGCCCGCGCACGAGCACATCGAAGTGCGCGCCGGGCGCCGTCAGGGCGGGCGGAACGTAGCCAAGGCCGATGGACTTTCCGAGGGTGGGCGAGGGCGCGCCGGAGCTCACCACGCCGAGCGCCTGCCCGTCGCGCGCGATTGCGTAGCCAGCGCGGGCCACGCCGCGCGTCCGCAACTCGAAGCCGGCCAGCCTTTGCGCCGGGCCACGCGCGGCCTGCTCGCGCAGCGCGTCCACGCCGATGAAGCCGCCCGCCTCGAGCTTGACGAAGCGCTCGAGGCCGGCTTCGAGCGGCGTGCGCTGCTCGTCGAGTTCCTGGCCATACAACGGCAGGGCGGCCTCGATGCGCAGGGTGTCGCGCGCGCCGAGGCCGCAGGGCAGCGCGCCCTCGGCTTCGAGCGCGCGCCAGAGCGGCGCCGCAGCATCTGGCGCGCAGTACAACTCGAAGCCATCCGCGCCCGTATAGCCGGTGCGCGAGACCAGAAGCTCGAGGCCCTTGAAGCGGGTGCTGATGAAGCGGAAGCGTTGCAGGTCATCGAGCTCCGCCTCCAGATGTTTTGCGAGCGCGGCCTCGGCGCCGGGGCCTTGCAGCGCGAGCAGTGCGGTCTGCGCGCTGCGGTCCAGGAGTTCGACGCCCGCTTCGCTGTGACGCGCGCACCAGCGCCAGTCTTTCTCGATGTTCGCCGCGTTCACACACAGAAACCAGCGCTCTTCTTCGACGCGATAGACGGTCACATCATCCACCACACCGCCCGCTTCGTTGCAGAGCAGGCCGTAGCGCACGCGGCCCGGTGCGAGCGTGGCGACGGGGCAGGAGAGCAGGCGCTCCAGCGTGGCGACGGCGCGCGGCCCCGCAAAGTGAATCTGCCCCATGTGCGAGACATCGAAGAGGCCCGCCGTCTCGCGCACTGCATTGTGCTCGCGCTTGATGGATGTGTACTGAATGGGCATCTCGAAGCCGGCAAAAGGCGCCATGCGCGCGCCGCGCTCCAGGTGCAAGTCGTAGAGCGCTGTGCGTTGCAGCGCGCTCAGCTTCGGTTTCGCTCTTGCCATGCGCGAAGGGTGTTGCGCAGCAGCATCGTTATGGTCATCGGGCCGACGCCACGACGGTGCGGCGTGATCAACCCCGCAATGCCCTGCGCCGCGTCGAAGTCCACATCGCCGACCGGCTCGCCGTCCAGATGGGTGACGCCCACGTCAATTACGGCGGCGCCGGGTTTGATCCAGTCGCCCTGCACCAGCTTCGGCACGCCGACGCCCGCAACCAGCACATCCGCCTGGCGACACAGCGCGGGAAGGTTGCGGGTGCGCGAGTGGCACATGGTGACCGTGGCGTTGCGTCGTTGCAGCAGCAGCGCGATGGGCTTGCCGACGATCATGCTGCGCCCGATCACCACCGCCTGCGCGCCCTCGAGGGGAACGCCGCTTTGATCGAGAATCTCCATGATGCCGAGCGGCGTGCAGGGGAAGAGACCCTCGCCGCCGGTCAGCAGGCGTCCCGCATTCAGCGGGCCGACGCCGTCTACATCTTTGTCGGGCGCGATGGCCGCCGCCACCCGCGCCGCGTCAATGCCCGCCGGCAGCGGCAACTGCACCAGAATGCCATCCACACCCTCGTCGTCGTTCAACTTGGCGACGAGTTCGAGCAACTGCGCCTGCGTGCAGTCCTCGGAAAGTTTGTGCTCGATGGACTCGAAGCCCACCCGCTTGCAGGCGCGCCGCTTGCCCTTGATGTAGGACGCGCTCGCCGGGTCGTCCCCCACCAGCACCACGCACAGACAGGGCGGGCGGCGCCCTTGTGCTGTCGCCGCACTGACCTCTGCGGCGATCTGCCCGCGCAAAGTCTGCGCGAGTTCGAGGCCGTTCACGACTGCGGTTTCGCGCGGGGAGGTGGGGGTAGCGGGCAAGGGAGCCTCCATCGAAGCGGCGCTTCGCCGGCAAGCGACGCGAGCGTAGCAGAAGCGCGGTCGTCTTGTGATGCGGCGCGGCGCGGCTTGAAACTCAGGCCGCGGCGCGCTTGCCCTTCGCTTTGTCCGCCTTGGGTTTCGCCGCCTTCTTTTCCTTCGGCTCGCTCGTTTCCTTTGACGCGCCCTCGCCTTCGGCCGCGGGTTTTTCGTCCGACGGCGACTTCGGTTTGCTGCTCGCGTAGAGGTCGTTGTACCAGCCGCCGCCCTTCAGCATGAAGCTGGTGCGCGAAATCAGCCGCTTCGCCCGGAGCTTCCCGCACTTCGGGCACTTGCGAACCGGCTTTTCGCTGATGCGCTGCTCGCGCTCGAACTCGTGGTCGCAGGCCTTACAGGCGTACTCGTAGATCGGCATGGCGTTCCCATCCTGTGGTTGGGCCTGGGATTTTCCCGAATAACGCGGCGCGCGCCAGCCGCCATCTCAGCCGCCGAGCTCGCGCACGCGCTCGAGGGCCGCCGCCGCAAGCCCGTCAATTTGCATGCGGAAGGCGTCGGTGTCGGCGTCGCCGCCCATCACGCCGCGCAGGTAGCGGGCCATCACGCCCTCGACGATGGCGGCGAGGCGCCAGTATTGAAAGGCGCGGTAGTAGTCGCAGCGGGCGGTGTCGGCGCCGGTCAGCGCCCGATAGCGCTCGAGCAGTTGCGGGCGCGTCGGGAAGCCGGCGGCGATGGTCGGCGCCAGCGCCGCGCCGCGCTGGGTGACGCCGTGCTCCTCGCCCGGCTCGGCCCAGTTGTTCAGCAGGTAACCGAGGTCGGCGAGCGGGTCGCCGAGGGTGCAAAGCTCCCAGTCGAGCACCGCGGCGATGCGCTGATTCGCGCCGGTCAGCATATTGCCGAGCCGGTAGTCGCCGTGCACGACGGCTGCGCCGCGCTGCTCGGGGATGTCCGCGCTGAGCGCCTCGTACACCAGATCCATGGCTTCGAGCTCGCGGGTCTTCGATTTCTCCCACTGGGTGCGCCAGCGCTTCAGTTGCCGCGCCAGATAATTCTCGCGGCGGCTGAGGTCGCCGAGCCCGACCTGGTCCATGTCCACCTGGTGCAGGCGCGCGAGAATTTCGATGACATCGAAGCCGAGCGCCGCGCGCGAGGCAAAGGGCACATGCGTTTCGACCAGGTCGCGGTTTTCGATCACCACGCCCTCGACGAATTCCATCACATAGAAGGGCGCGTCGTTGACGCTTTCATCCCCGCACAGGCCGAGCACGGGCGGCACCGGCACCGGTGTCTTCGCCAGCGCAGAGATGATGCGGTGCTCACGCCCCATATCGTGCGCGGTGGCGAGCACGGCGCCAAGGGGCGGCCGGCGCAGCACCATGCGGCGGCCATTGGCGTCAACCACGCGGTAGGTGAGGTTCGAGTGCCCGCCAGTAATCGGCGCGAAGCGAAGCGGCGGCGCGACTTCGGGAATCTGCTGGACGAACCACTCCGTCACCTTCGCCGCGTGAATGCCAATGCAATTTAAACTATCTATTTTCACTTAGCCACACTCGTAAATCAGGAAGCCCGCGTCGTCGCGGTGCGTGTCGGCGGCGCCCTGAATGCGCAGGTGCTCGAGGTGGGCGAAGGTTTCGCTCTCGGCCATCTCGCCCCAACTGCGGGGTTTGAAGAGTTGCCTGGAAAAGTCCCGCACCGTTGCCGGGCCGAGCTTGCGCCCGATGCGCTTCACCGTGTCGAGGCGGTCATAGTGGTGCTGTTTAATGGCCTGCGCGCGGCTTGCGAGGTCGTCGAAGGGGTGACCGTGGGCGGGCAGCACGCGCTCCACATCGGGCAGCGCGGCGACCTGATCGAGCGATTCGAAGAAGGCGTCGAGGGGATCCTGCGCCAGCGCCAGGCCGGAAATGTGCGGCGTGATGGTCGGCAGCACGTGGTCGCCCGAGAGAAACAACCGCCCCTCCGGATCGTGCAGGCAGATGTGATCCTCGGTGTGCCCGGGCGTGTGCGCCACAAACCACTCGCGCCCGGCCAGCCGCAGCACATCACCCGCAACGACTGCAGTGCGGATCTGCGGAATCATCGAGCGGCCGAGCATGCGCGCCAGCCGCCAGCGCCAGCGCATCCGAAACGGCGGGCGCGGGTGCTGACCTCCCCAGGGCGTTCGATGGTTCCAGCGCTCGACCACGCGCCGGTGCGCATCGTCCTGCTCAGACACGCTGAGGTCGTCCACCGACACATCGGATTCATCGCTGGCTTCCATCACGCCGAACTTGAAGGAGCGGTGCGCCACCACATCGGCGCCGGCCTCCCGGGCGAAGCGGTTGGCGCCGCCGAAGTGATCGGGGTGCGAGTGCGTCACCACGACCGTATGCACATCCCGCACCCGAAGCCCCGCCTGCCGCAGCCGCTGCTCGATGGCCTGCCAGCTTTCGCGCGTCGGCAACCCGGGGTCCACCACGGCGGCGCCACGCTCGTCGAGCAGCGCGTACATGTTGACATGGCCGAGGCCGGGCATGCGGATCGGCAGCTCCATGCGGAGCACATTCGGCGCGATCTCGCTGATCTCCGCGCGCGCCGCTTCCTGTTCTTGTCGCCGGGGCTTGTGCGTCATCTGCCGACTGTAGCGCTCCACCCCTCAGTTGCGCGCGCTGCGGCTGCACGTTCGCTTTCGCGCACTGGCTTGCCGGCGCACCGGCGTGTTCCGGCAGCGGCTCGGCGCGGTCAAAAGGCGGGACGGGTGCGACGCACCCCGGTCAGCGGCTCGGCGCGGTCAAAAGGCGGGGCCGGGGCGCCCCTGGCGCCCCGGCTTTGCCGACGCATCCGCGTGCTCGATGCGCTCGGCGCCGAGCCAGCGCCGCAAGCCGTCGAGCGCCTCCTCGATCTCAGAGCGCCGCCGCCGTGTGACGCGCACATCGGCTTCGAGGCGCAGCGCGCGAATGTGCAGCGTGCGGGTGCTGCGTTCGAGCTTCGGATCGAAACGGCCGATGGGGCGCAACCCTTCCCAGAGCGGCAGCACGTAGTAGCCATCGCGGCGTTTCTTTGCGGGGACGAAAGCCTCGAAGCGGTAGTCGAAGGCAAAGAGATGTTGAAGCCGCGCGCGGTCGCGCAGCACCGGGTCGAAGGGGGCGAGGATGCGCACGCCCGCTGGCGCTGCGGGCGCGCGGTCGAGGCGTCGCTGCCAGTCGGGAAGCGCCACGGCCCGGCGGTGCGCGCCGCCGCTTCGCGCCTCGACCTCGACGGGCAGCACCGATTCCCGTCGCAGCGCCTTCCGGCACCACGCCGCCGCCACGCGCGCGTCGAAGCCGCCCCAGAAGTCGGCCAGCTCGCGCGCCGTGGCGCAGCCGAGCCGTTCGAGCGCTTCGCGGCAGCACCAGTCCACGAAAGCCGGCTGTGACAGCGGCGGGGTCTGATGCAGCGTCGGCAGGAAGCGCTCGGTCAACTCGTAGCGTTTTTGAAACTTCACGCGGCTCGAAACCGCGAGCTGGCCTGTGCGCCACAGATATTCGAGTGCAATTTTGGATGGCTTCCAGCCCCACCAGGCCCTGCCGGCGCGCGGGTCATCGAAGTCGGCGCTGGCGAGCGGCCCCTCGCGTTCGATGCGTTTTTTGACGCGGGTGCAGAGCGCACCGAAAGCGCGCGGCGTGACACCGGCGAAGCGGGCCATGCGCCCGCGCCGCTCGCGCGCGTAGTTGCGGAACTGACGCTGCCACTGCGCACCCCACTCGACCGGGATCACCGCCGCATCGTGCACCCAGTGTTCGAACAGCGTGCGCTCGTCTTCGAGCAGCCGGCGGAGATGTGCTGGCCGATAATTCTCAAAGCGCGTGCGCAGAATCAAATCGTGCGCGCGCGCCACCACGTTGATGGAGTCGAGCTGCACATAGCCGAGACGCCGAATCGCGCGCAGCAGCGTCGCCGTGGTCGCGCGGCGCTCCGGCGAATCGAGCAGACCCTGGGCGTGAAGCAGCAGCGTGGCGGCATCGCTGGCGGAGAGCCGGGCAGCCGGCGGCAAGACATTCTTAACCATCTATACGCAACTCTAACCCAGAGCGCCGCGGCGGCGCCTTGCTATCTTTGCGGCGTGGAACTCGCGGAACTCGAGCAGAAGCTGCTCATCTTTGCGCACGCGAAGTACGACGACCCGGCTGCGCGCATCAGCGACCTGCGGCGGATGCCGGGGCACGCGGGTTTTTCTTATGGCTTCACGGTGCAAAGCGGCGAGCGGCGGGAGCGCCTGGTGCTGCGGCTGCCGCCGCCGAAGGTGAAGTGGCAGGGCACCGCGGATGTGCTGCGGCAGGTGGCGATCCTGAATGCGCTCGACCACAGCGAGGTTCCGCACTGCCGCGTCGCGTGGTCGGGCGATGATCTCGAATGGTTCGGCTGCCCCTACTTCGTGGTGCCGCTGCTCGAGGGCGATGTGTTGCGCCTCGGCCCTGGCGAATGGGCTGCTGCGCTTTCGCGCGCGCGGCTTCTGGACATGGCGCGTCAGGCGATGCGCGCCCTCGCAGCGCTTCACCGCCTCGACTGGCAAAGCCATGTGCCAGAGCTTGGCCCGGCGATTCCCTTCGACGAGGATGTGCGGCGCTGGGATCGCTTCCTGCCCAGACTCGCCGAGCCGGAGCGCTTCAAGCCCCTTCAGCCGCGGGTGCGCGCGCGCCTGCTGGCGCAGTTGCCCGAGGGCGCGCCCGTCGGTGTCTTCCACGGCGATTTTCAACTCGCAAACCTGTTTTACTCCTTTAAAGGTACGCTGCTGGCGGTGATTGACTGGGAGCTGGTCGGCATCGGCGCCACGCTGAACGACCTCGGCTGGATTGCAACCTTCAATGACGGCGCTGCCTGGGCGAAAGGCACGCGCCTCTCTCCCGCCGGCCACGCCTTTCCGGACGCCGACGAACTCATCGCGCTCTACCTCGAAGCCTGGGGCGATGACCTTCCCGAACTCTCGTGGTTTCGCGCGCTGGCCGCCTACAAGTTTGCGATCATCAGCGGCTTCAATCTGGCGCTGCACCGACGGGGCAAGCGTCACGATCCGTCCTGGGAGGAGACCGCGCGCTCGATCGAGCCGCTGCTCACGCGCGCGGCGGAACTCCTGTCCTGAATCGAGGCGGGTAGGGCGGCTGCTTGCGCCGGCTCAGATCACCTCTTGTTCGCGCAGGCTTTCGATGCGCTCCCAGTCCCAGCCGAGCAGTTCCATCAGCACCAACTCGGTGTGCTGGCCGAGTTCCGGCGCGGGCCCGCGCACGCTGCCGGGCGTTTCGCTCAGGCCGATGGGGATGCCGACCATCTTCGTCGGCCCGTGCTGCGGGTGCTGCATCTCGACCACATAATCGTTGGCGACCACCTGCGGGTCTTCGGGCAGATCGTTCACGCTGTTCACAATCGTGAAGATGAAATCACCCTCGGCGTCGCGCAGCCGGCGCAGCCATTCCTCGCGCGGCTGGCTGGCGAAAGCCTCGTCGAGGATCGCCACACACGGCTCGCTGTTCTGGCTGCGCGCCGCCATACTGCTGAAGCGCTCGTCGGTGGCGAGTTCGGGGCGGCCGATGGCGCGCGTGAAGTCGGCCCAGTAGCGGTCGGGTTGCAGCATCGCGAGCGCAAGCCACTGCCCGTCGGCGCAGCGGTAGTGATTCCACAGCGGGTTGAAGGCGCGCGCGCGGAAGCTGCGCGGGATGGCGGCGCCGGCCATCAGGCGCATCGAAAGGGAAAGCCCCTGCAGGAAGGTCATCGAGCCCAGGTGCGAAGCGTCCACCTGCTGACCGATGCCGAAGCGCTCGCGCGCGAGCAGTGCATTCACCACGCCGTAGGCGAGCATCACCGCGCCCATCTGGTCGGCGACGCCGCCTGCGATGCCAAGCGGTGGCATGTCCGGCTCACCGATTGCGTTCATAATGCCCGAGCGCGCGAGCCCCAGGTGGTCGAAGGAAGGCTCGCCGCTGTCCGGCCCTTCGGGCCCGTAACCGCTGACGCTGGCGTAGACCAGCCGCTCGTTGCGCGCGCGCAGGGCTTCGTAACCAAGCCCGAGACGCTCGGCGACACCCTTGCGGAAGTTCTGCACGAACACATCGGCCTTTTCG
>JAHRAN010000222.1 GCA_020027245.1 Myxococcota bacterium | reverse complement strand
CGAGTTGGTGCGGCGGTTGGGCGCGAGTGCCGGCAATGACGGCGAAACGAATCAGTTCACGGGCATTGAGCCGGGCGTCGCAACCGTCAACCTGCGCGGGCTTGGGCCGGGCCGCACGCTGGTGCTGCTGAACGGGCGGCGCAACGTTTTCGCGCCGTTTCCGAATAGCCGCTACGGGCGGCAGGGTTTCGTTGACATCAACTTGTTCCCGTCGGTGGCGATCGAGCGCGTCGAGGTGCTCAAGGACGGCGCCGCCGCCACCTACGGCTCGGACGCCCTCGCCGGTGTGGTGAACTTCATCACCCGCTCGGACTTCGAGGGCACCGAGGTCAGAAGCGCCTACAAGCACATTCAGGACAGCGATGGCGACTGGGATGTCAGCGCCATTGCCGGCCGTGCGTTCGGCGACACGCACATCGTCGTGTCCGCCGGCTACAGCGAGCGCAGCGAGCTTCAGACCCGCGACCGGGACTGGGCGACCACGCCCTTTGGCACCAACGGCAACGGGCTGAACTATACGGGCATTCCGAATCCGGGTAGCTTTTTCCCGCTTGCTACCACTGGCCCCGGCGCCGGGTTTATTAACCCTGCGACCATGCCGCCGGTCCGCGACCCGCGCTGCGAGAATTTTATCGGTCGCATCGCCGATGCCTCTGATCCGGAAGGCGGCCCCGCACCCACGCACCTGGCGCCCCGCAATAATTGCACCTACAGCTATCTCTACTTCGACAACCTGATCGAAAAAGAGGAGCGCTTTCAGGTGCTGGCCGAGTTGACGCATGAAATCTCAGCGAACCACACCTTCACCGCCGAGTTTCTGTATGCGGAGACCGACATCCCCGAGTGGAAGACCTCACCGTCCTATCCGCCGCAGACCCTCATTGACCACAACAGCGGAACGGGGCGGCTGATTCCCCTGGATCATCCGGGCTTGGTGGCGATGGGCGATATCTACGATGGGACGCCGGATGCAGATAACGGAATGTCCAGCGTTGATTTCGCTCAGTATACGGCGGGAACTTGCGACCGGACGGCGGCTGCTTCGGGAAGCGATCTTCCGTTCTCTCACGACTGCAACACGCTGCTCTTCTTCGGTCGCCCCACCGGCGTAGCCGGTGACCCGCCGGGTGGAGGCTCGGGCGTCGGCTCGCGCCGGTACGACATGCTGCGCGTCGCCGTCGGCTTCGAGGGCGAGTTGACGAGCAACCTGAGCTATCAGACTTCGCTGCTCTGGTCCGAGAGCAACGGCGAGCGCCGCCTCGATGACACCTATGTCGAGCGCTGGTCGCTGGCGTTTCAGGGCCTCGGCGGTCCGAACTGCGACCGCTCCACCGAGGGCGGGCGCATCCCCACACCGGGAGCGGACGGCTGCCTCTGGTACAACCCCTTCTCGAACTCGATTCAATTCCCGCAGGCCCCGCGCTTCGACGATCAGCAGATCACGGAGAACCCGGATTTCGATCCGGCGGTGGCGAACACCCGTGAGTTGATCAAGTGGATGGAAGAGCCGCTGGGCGACGACCCGACCACGACCCTGTTTGTCATTGACGCCGTGGTGTCCGGTGAAACCCCGTGGGCGCTGCCGGGCGCGGACAAGATGAGCTTTGCCGTGGGCGTCCAGTGGCGTCAGGAAGAGTACGAGACCGTGCAATTTCCCATCAACGACCTTAATCAGAACCCGTGCCTGACCAGCGCCGAGAACGCGCGCTTCCGCGCCAGCGGCGCACGCTACGGCGCGGTGCTGGCCGACGGCAGCCCGGACCCGGCTTCGTTCTGCGATGCGGGAACGCCCACGAACACGGCGGACGATTACGAGGGCGCCGGTCAGTTCATCTTCCTGGCGGGCTCGACCAACGCCGACCTCGATCAGGACATCCTCGGCGTGTTCGGCGAGTTGCAGATTCCCGTCACGGAAAACATAGACGGGCAGTTCTCGGTTCGCTTCGAGGACTACGGCGGTTCAGTCGGCAACACGATTGACCCGAAGCTCGCCCTGCGCTGGCAGGCCGCCGAGTGGCTGGCGCTGCGCGCCTCGGCCTCGACCACCTTCCGTGGCCCCGGCCTCACCCAGTTGAGCCGGCGCACGACGAACCTGCTCTTCGTCCCGCAGGCAGGAACTTTCAAGGCCATTGACACTTTCGGCAACTCGAATCTCGACCCGGAATCGGCTGTCACCTTCAACATCGGCGCCATCTTCGAGTGGGATGGCCTGTTCACGGGCAGCGACAACCTCTACTTCTCGGTGGACTACTGGCGCTTCGACATCACGGACCCGATTTTCAGCGAAGGTCATAACCAACTGATCGGCGCCGGTTTCTCTGATCCGTTCTTCGATCATGACGGCGACGACGACCCGGATGATTTACAGCAGGTGCTCCTCGGGAACTTGGCTGATGATGATACGGGTGACCCGGTGGGCAACGGGCCTCTGGACGGTCGATTCCAGATTTCCGGTTGTGATCCGACCACGGCCAACACCTGCCTTGCTTCTCAGATTCAGCGCATCCGCACCAACATCATCAACGGCCCGGACATTGACACCGACGGCATTGACTTCGTGCTGCGCTACGCCTTCGACGCCGGGCCAGGGCGGATGGAGCTCTGGACCGAGGGCACGCTGATCAACACTTATGACGTTTCCTCGTTCCCGGTCGGCACGGGCGGTGCGATGGTGCCCGCCCGTGACGCCCTCGGCGAATCGAACGGCCTCTTCACCTACCTGCGTCCGCTCCCCGAGTGGAAGGTCAAGTTCGGGGCTGGCTACGAGCTCGAGCACCACA
>JAHRAN010000216.1 GCA_020027245.1 Myxococcota bacterium | reverse complement strand
CGAAATCGAGGACGCCCTCTATCAGCACCCCGCCATTCTGGAGTGCGCCGTAATCGGCGTGCCACACGAGCAGTGGGGCGAAACGCCGAAGGCGCTGGTTGTTCTGCGCGAGGGCGAGCGCGCCACGTCCGACGAGATCATCGCCTTCTGCCGCGACCACCTCGCGCACTTCAAGTGCCCGACCAGCATCGAGATCGTCCCCGAACTCCCCCGCACCGCCACCGGCAAGCTGCAAAAATTCAAGCTGCGCGAGCCGTACTGGGAAGGGAAGCGCAGGGTTGGCGGGTGAGACGCCGGACGTCATGAACGGCTATGGAGTCAGATCTGGATCGATAGGGGCGGTCTTGGATTTTAGCCATTCCTCGTAACTGCTGCCTTTCAACGGGCCGCTTGCGACTTTCCAGTCCTTCGGGCCGGTGGCGGGACGACCTTTGATGACGGCCATCGCCGGGCTCGGTTTTGTAAAGCTCATGTTGCGCGTGAAGACGGCACGGTGTTCGTCCAGTGGTTTGAGAATGCCATCGGCGAGCAGTCCCGCGTGCAGTTTTTTGTAGTGATGGTCATGCTGGCCATGCCAAACGCGAATAGCTTGGGAGCCTTTTGTGACGACGAATTCATCATCGGTCTCGTAAGCTGTCGCCTCGATGGTCACGCCCTGTAAATGCTGCGGGCGGTACTTAATTTGGAAGCGCATGTCCTGCGCCTTCGGTTCCGGAACCTCACGCAGAAAATCGAAGCGCAGCATCGGCAGGATCAGCTTGGCCTGAAAGATCATCGCGTCTATGTGGTGGATGTCTCCTTCGCTCAAGCCCGTCGGCGCGGGGCTCGTCTTGTTGGTGAGTTCAGCGCGCCCCGTGTCTTTCACTTTGGCAATGAAAAACTGCTCCAGGTGCTTGGCGTGGTGACTTGTAAAATCTGGCGAGTTGCTCGTCACCGAACAGCAGCGCGTCCAGAACTCCTTGCTCTTATCGTGTTGCTTCAAGCGCTCCGCGACGCTCTCGCCGCTCTGCCCGACATAAACCGGAAAGCGCTCCTGCTCCTGATCGGTATCCACCAGAAAGTAGATGCCACGCCGGTTCGCTTCTTCAGCCAGAAGCAACTGCCGCAACTGGCCACGAGCAGCAGACAACAGATAGGTGGACTGACCCTTCACATGGGCTTTGGCAAACCCATACAAATTGTCGTCCGGCAGAAACAACTCGACGGTGCTTCCCATTGGATGCGTCCCCGTTCCTTTCCCCTACCCCGGCCGCAGTTCGGTCAGTTCACGGGTGTTGTCGCGCATGATACGGCGTTTGGTGTCTTCGTCGAAGTGGGCGATGTCTGCCAGGTAGTCGAGGGGCTTCGGCATGCCTTCGATGTGCGGCCAGTCGGAGCCGAAGATGACGCGCTCGTCGCCCATGTAGCGCAGCACCTCGTTCACATCGTCCTCCCAGAAGGGGTTGATGGAGACATTGCGACGGAAGAGTTCGCAGGGGTCTTCCCGGTAGTAGCCCGGTATGCGGTTCTTCGATTGCTCGAGCTTGCGGAACAAATCCGACAGGAACTCGGAGCCGTTCTCCACCGACGCTACGCGCAGGTTCGGAAAGCGCTCGAAAAGTTTCTTGAAGGCGAGGGTTATCAGGAAGTCGTAGGCCGCGCGCTCGATGCAGAAGCTCTTGATCGAGGGGCTGAAGTCGGTGCTCTCCTTGCCAATGTCCGCGCTGAAGCCGTCCGGGGCGTAGCCGTGGCAACTGTAACCGGAGTCGCCAGCGTGAACGACCACGCAGATGCCGGCCTCGTTGGCGCGCGCCCAGAAGGGATCGAAGAGCGGGTCGGCGGGCGAGCGCGGGCCGTCTGCCGTCATGGCCGCGGCGGGCCGCATCACCACGACGCGCGCGCCCTTTGCGAGCGCCCACTCCAGTTCCTCGCAGGCAAAACTTACATCGCACAGCGTGATGTATGGCGCGCCGTGAATGCGGCCCCGGTAGCAAAGCCCCCAGTCTTCTTCGAGCCAGCGGTTGAAGGCGCGGAACAAAACTTTCACCGCCTCGGTGTCGTGCTTCAGCAACTCTTCGTACAAAACACCGAGGGTCGGGAACAGCCACATCGCTTCGAGTTGCTGCTCGTCCATCTTCTTGAGGCGCGCGTCGGGGTGCTGATAGTAATCGGGCAGGGGCTCGCGCTCGCGCAGCATCTCGAAAGGCGAGCCGCCCTCGGGGTTGCCCCGAAAATACCGATACAGCGCGCCGGGCTTCGCAATCGGGTTCCAGGTGGGGTTGCGCACCGCGTGCGCCAGCCGCCCGCCCACGACATGGTGACGGCGGCCATCAATCTCGGCCCACTGCACGCAGCGCGCTTGCATCGCCGCCGGCACATGACGGGTGAAGGCGTCGGCTGCCTCATAGTAATGGTTGTCGCAGTCGAAGGCCAGGTAATCGAGCGCAGGCGCGCGACCGGACGCGGGTTTGCTCATGGCGGTTTCTCCCGGTGAGTGAGGGGAATGCGAGGGCGGGCGCAGCCTCCGGCAGCGGCGCGGTCAACGGGATGGGACGGGGTGCGAAGCACCCCGCGGACGCTTCAGTCCTCGTCGCCGCGCAGTTTCGCGAGCACAGTGTAGTCTTCGAGGGTCGTGGTGTCGCCCACGGCCTCGCGACCGGCGGCGATGTCGCGCAGCAGCCGCCGCATGATCTTGGCCGAGCGCGTCTTCGGCAGCGCGTCCGTGAAACGAATGTCCCGGGGCCGGGCGATGGCGCCGATCTGCCGCGTCACCTGCGCGCGCAATGCGTCGGCCAGCGCGGGGCCAGCGGCGATGCCCGCACGCGGCGTCACAAAGGCGACGATGGCGGTGCCGGTGACCTCGTCCGGGCGTCCCACCACGGCGGCTTCCGCGACATCCCGGTGCGAAACCAGCGCGCTCTCCACCTCCATCGTGCCGATGCGATGGCCCGACACATTCATCACATCATCAATGCGCCCCATGATCCAGAAGTTGCCGCTCTTGTCCTGGTGCGCGCCGTCGCCGGTGAAGTAAAGACCCTTCCACTTCGACCAGTAGGTTTCGCGGAAGCGTTTGCGGTCGCCCCAGATGCCGCGCAGCATGCCCGGCCACGGTTTGCGGATGGCCAGAAAACCGCCGTCCGGCGGCGCGACGGGTGCGCCGTCATCGTCCAGCACGGCGGCGTCAATGCCGGGGAAGGGGTGCGTGGCGGAACCCGGCCGGGTGTCCGTCACCGCAGGCAGCGGCGCGATCATGATGCCGCCGGTTTCCGTCTGCCACCAGGTGTCCACAATCGGGCAACGCCGGCCGCCGATGACGCGGTGGTACCAGGTCCACGCCTCCGGGTTGATCGGCTCGCCGACCGTGCCGAGCAGGCGCAGCGACGTTAGATCGTGGCGCTTCGGGTGCTCGTCGCCGAGCCGGATGAAGGTGCGGATCGCAGTCGGCGCGGTGTAAAAAATCGAAACGCCGTGGCGCTCGATGATGCTCCAGAAGCGATCGGGCCCCGGTGTCGTCGGCGCGCCCTCATACATCAGCGTGGTCGTGCCGTTCGCCAGAATGCCATAAATCACATAACTGTGGCCGGTGATCCAGCCGATGTCCGCCGTGCACCAGTAGACATCTTCGTCGCGCAGATCGAAGAGCGCCTTCGCCGTGGTGGTTACATGGGTCAGGTAACCGCCGGTGGTGTGCAGGATGCCCTTCGGTTTGCCGGTGGTGCCGCTGGTGTACAGAATGAAAAGCGGATGCTCGGCGTCGAGCTTGGCCGGCGCGCAGCGGCTGCTCGCCTCCGCCATCAACTCGTGCCACCAGTGATCGCGTCCCTTGCGCATCGGCATCGGCTCGCCGCTGCGCTTCACGACGACGACACTCTCGACGCCGGACGCGCCCGCGCAGGCGCGATCCACGGTCGGCTTCAACGGGAAGGCCTCGCCCCGGCGGTAGCCGCCGTCTGCAGTCACCACCACGCGCGCGCCAGCGTCGCTGATGCGCTCGCGCAGCGCCTCGGCGCTGAAGCCACCGAATACGATGGAGTGCGGCGCGCCGATGCGCGTGCAGGCCAGCATCGCAATCGCAAGCTCGGGAATCATCGGCATGTAGAGGGCGACCCGGTCGCCGCGCTTCACGCCGAGCCCCTTCAGCACGTTTGCGAAGCGGCACACTTGGCGGTGCAGTTCGCCAAAAGTGAGGGTGCGGGTGTCGCCGGGCTCGCCCTCCCAGAGGATGGCCGCCTTGTTCCGTCGCCAGCCCTCGACATGCCGGTCGAGACAGTTGTAGGAAACGTTGGTGCGCGCGCCGACGAACCACTTCGCAAAGGGCGGCTTCCAGTCGAGAACCTTGCGCCACGGCGTGAAC
Organism: Myxococcota bacterium; assembly: GCA_020027245.1. GTDB lineage: Bacteria > Myxococcota_A > UBA9160 > UBA9160 > UBA6930 > JAHRAN01. The sequence goes on along the minus strand of JAHRAN010000216.1, from coordinate 1,246 downwards.
CAGTGGATGTGCTCGCGCGCCATTTTCGCCCAGAACCGCTCGGGGCTCTGCGCGGCGAGCTTTTGCTGTTCGCGCGCCGTCTTGCGGTTCCAGTTCGCCGCGCGCGGTTGCATGAAAGCCGCCGGCGGTTTGAAGACGCGCGACTCGCGCAGCAGAGATTCGATGTCAGGCACGCGCTTCATCCTTTGCAAAGCCTTGCACCCAGGCTTCGATCTCATCGGGCTGCCTGGGAATTTCGGCGTTCAAATTTTCGCAGCCCGCCTCGGTGATGACCACATCGTCCTCGATGCGAACGCCCACGCCGCGCAACGCTTCGGGCGCGCGCTCGTCGTCCCTCGCCACATACAAACCGGGCTCGACCGAGAACACCATACCGGGTTCGAGCGCGCGCGACTTGGCATTCACCTGATACGCACCAGCGTCGTGCACATCGAGACCAATCCAGTGCGAAGTACCGTGCATGTAGTAGCGCTTGTAGGCGCCGCTCTCGACCACATCCACCACATTGCCGGTCAGCAACTTCAGATCGAGCATGCCCTGCGCGAGCACGAACAGCGCGGCATGATGTATGTCCTGCAGCGTCGCGCCCGGCTTGCAGGTTTTGATCGCAGCCGACTGCGCTTCGAGCACCACTTCGTAAAACGCGCGCTGACCAGCCGTGAACGCGCCGCCGACGGGATAGGTGCGCGTGACATCCGACGCGTAGCCCTCGAGTTCGCAACCCGCGTCTATCAGCAGCAACTCGCCGTCGCGCAGTGGTTGATCGTTCGTCGTGTAGTGCAAAATGGTCGCGTTCGCGCCGCCCGCGACGATACTGTTGTATGCCGCACCCCAGGCGCCGCGCCGCCGGAAGGTGTAGTCGAGCGCGGCTTCGAGTTCGTATTCCATGCGACCGCCGTGGGCGAGACGCGCCGCTTCGGCGTGCGCTTCGCAGGTAATCGCCGCCGCGCGCCGCATGATCTCGAGTTCCGCGGGCGCTTTGCGAAGCCGCATCTCGTGCAGAATGCCACGCGGGTCAACCATCGCCTCGGGCGGCAGCGACCCGCGGCGCGCGTTCAGCCGCTGCGCTTCCAGCAGCGCAAAGAGCCGCGCGTCGAAGCGGCTGTCGCGCCCCGGAATGTGGAAGAACCGCTCGGCGTGCGCGAACAACTCCGGCAGTTGCGCGTCGAGTTCCGAGCGGGCGTGCGCGCAGTCGGCGCCGAAATCTTCGAGCGCGCCCTCGACGCCGGGGCGATAGCCCGTCCAG
>JAHRAN010000205.1 GCA_020027245.1 Myxococcota bacterium | reverse complement strand
AGGCGAGCAGCACGGGCAACAGGAACAGCAGACCCTTGCATCGAAACCAGCGCATCGCGCGAGGATAACAGAGCCCGCCGACCGGGAATGACCGGGCATGGTTGGGGCAATCAGCGCGAATCACGCGGCGGCTTTTCTTCTGCTGGCGCTCACGATCGCTACCCGCGGAACGCCAGCGCTCTCACCCTGACCCTCTCCCGGAGGGAGAGGGAACCGATCGTTCCCGGCGGCGGGGCCTGAAGCCCGCCGCCGGGTGAGGGTGGCGGCCCCGTTACTGCGCCGAGGCGGTGGGGGTGCCGGGGTTCATGCCGCAGTCTGTTGCGAGGAAGTCAATCATCTCCTTATAGAAACTCAGCAAGTGGTCGTATTTGAGCGTGCTGAAAGTATGCCCCGCGTCGGCCAGCCTTAAGTAACGGTGCGGCTTGTTCAAGCGCTTGAGCTCGCGGGCGAACATATCGCTGTGCTCCACATCCACAATCAGGTCGCGGTCGCCGTGCACCAGCAGCACGGGCACATTGACATCCTCGACATGTTTGATCGGCGAAAGCCCCGCGGTCGAAGGCGCTTGAAACACCTCGATGAAGCGCCTGCCGTGGCGCTCCTTCTGGATCAACTCCATGCTGGCCACGCCGGCGCCGGGAATCGAGCAGCGGTACAGGTTGGGTTTGCGCAGCGAGCCGACCATGGCGGAGTAGCCGCCATAGCTCCAGCCGAAGATGGCCATACGCTCGGGGTCGGCGATGCCTTGCTCCACCAGATGCAGCACGCCGTCGTCCACATCGTCTTGCATCTCGTAGCCCCACTTGGCGTCGCCGATGTCGCGATACTCAGCGCCGAAGCCGGTGGAGCCGCGGAAGTTGGGTTGCAGCACCGCGTAGCCACGGGTGGCGAGCACCTGCGCCCACTCGTCCCACCACAGAAAATCGCGCGACCAGGGGCCGCCGTGCGGATGCGCAATCGTCGGATAGGGCGGCTCGCCGAAGGTCGGCAGCGTGAGCACCGCGTTCAGCTTCGTGCCGTCGCGCGCCGTGTACCAGATGCTGCGCCGCTCGCCGAGTTGTTTGGATTCGATGGGCGCGCGCTGCCCCAGATATTCGAGGGATTTACCATCCTTCAGCAGGTAGTAGCGGCCCGGCTCACGTGTACCCATCGAGCGAATGACGATGTACTTGTCATCGTCCGCTCGGTCCATGATGGTGTTGTACACGCCCGGCGGCAGCGCGTTGTCTATGGATTTCTGAAGCGCGGCTGCATTTTCGTCCAGATAGTGACGTTGCGGTCCCTCGCCATTGTAGTAGAAACCAACCACAGACCCATAAGGGTTTTTTGCGTCGCGGCGTGTCAATGTGCCGCCAACATCGTAACGATCCGTCGCAAACAACAACTCGGGGGGCTGCGAGAGGTCTTCGAGGTCATACATGTAGATGCCCTCGGTGTCGCGTTCATATGACGCGAGAGCGAGTACCTTGTTGGGCCCGCCGCCCTCGAAATCCGTCGCAAAGCGCAAGAAGCTGATGGGCTTGCGCGATGCGACGTCCCAAGAGGCCCAGTCTTGCCACTCATCGCTCCCCTTCAAGCGGTACTCCAGGGTAATCGTGTCGTCGCTGTTGTAGCGCTGCCGGAAGCGCACTTCCTGATCCTTGTCCACTGAGTAACCAAAATAATTGTTCGACTGCTTGAAGACCGACTTGAGGCGGCCGTTTTTGACGTTGATCTTGAAGAGATCGGAGCCCGTTTGCGATGCGTTCTCCCACTCTACGAGCACCCAGTCTTCCTCGTCCGAAAGACGGCTCACAACGGATGGCCTGCCGAGCCTCTCCTGATAAACCTCGCTCGCAAAACGGGCAATCTCGTTCTTGCGCGGCAATTCAATCCAAGGGCCACCATCAAGACCCACCGAGAGCAGCTTATTGGCGGTCACCTTGACGCGACCGGGCGCGCCGAAAGCTGCGGTTGCGTAACCGGCGCGGTCGCCCGGAATCTCCACGAGTTGCTGCGCGTATACCAGCAGCCGCTCGTCATTCGCCCACGAGTAGCCCGTAATTTTCATATGTTCGGCACCGAGGACGTAGGGCTTCTTGGCGAGGTTCTCGGTCTCATAGATATGGATCGCGTAGTCCCCATCTCGCGCTGGCAGCCGTCGCATGGCCAGATGTTTGCCCGAGGGCGAAAGTCCCACGCCGGTCACGACGGGCTTCATCGCAAAGGCTTCGAGCGTGGGCATCTCCGCTGGCTGCGCCGGCGCCGCAAGCAGCAAGGCGGCGGCGAGCAGGCCGAGGGTTCCGGTAGTCGAGAATCGAGAGACGGTCATGGCGAACCTCCTTCTAGAAGAAGTCGTATTGCACGGTGATAAAGAGTCGGCGCGGGCTGACATCATACCCGGAGCCGAGGGGGATGTTGAAGTCCACATTCGTGGCAAGTGCGGGACTGAACGGCCCCCAGCCGACGATGGGCGGCTCCTCGTCGAAGAGGTTTCGCACACCGACGGTCACCAGATAGCGCTCCTTCGGATCGCTGTAGCGCACCGATGCGGTGTGAAAGAAGCGCCGCTCCGCCTTGTGGACGCTGACGCCCGCAGCGCGGTCGTACACCGGATCCTCCTCCGTGGAGCCGATGTAGTCCGTGGACCAGAAGAATCTCCACTCCTTCCAATCGAAGCCCACATCCAACTCGCCACGCCACTCCGCATAAGCGTGATGGCCGCTGTACTCCGTCGGGGCAGCGACGGCCCCGAGTTGAAGTTGATAGGAGAGCTGGCGCGCCAACAGCAGGTCCACGCTCAGGTCGCCGAACGAGAACTCGCGGTCGGCGCGTACCGTGATGTCAAACCCTCTGGAGAGTTCGAGCGCGATGTTCGTGAACGCGGAGAGTATGCCAAAGAGGTTGCCGTTGGCGTCGCGGTGGGTGTTGCGGAAATCGCCATCACCTCGCCGTTCAATCAGCGCGCACTCCTGCGCCGTGAAGCCCTCCGTGGCGTAACAGCGACTCAGGATCGTCCCCGAACTGAGACTCGTGATCGAATTCTCGAGTTCGATTTCGTAGAAGTCGAAGGCGACGCTGAGATCCACGCCGAGCGCTGGAAACCGGGTTTCGAGGTCAGGCGTCAACACCAGACCGGCGGTGAAAGAATCCGAAGTCTCGGCATTGAGGTCGCGGTTACCGCCGCTGATAACCCGCAAGCTCGTCGAAGTGAAGTCATCCGGAATGATGCCATCGTCTTCGAGCATCTGGCAGTTTATAAAGGACGTGGTGGCCTGGTCGGCGCCCTCTACATCGAAGTCGTTACAGGGGTCGTTGGCGCTGGCGGCGAAGCCCGTCTGGTTGGCGAGGAAGAGTTCATACAGCGAGGGCGCGCGGAAAGAGGTACCGAAAGACGCGCGGACGCGCGCCAGCGGGCTGATGCCCCAGTTCAGTTGCCAGCGGTAGGTGGTGTCGCTGCCGTAGGAGGAGTAGTCGGTGTAGCGCCACGAGTAGTTCAGCGTCAACTCCTCGGCCACGCTGAAGCCGCCGATGCCGTAGCCCGCGAGCAGCGGAGCCTCGAGCTCGATGTAGGCTTCCTTGACCGTGTCGTCGCCCTTGGTGCGCCCGGCTGAAGTAAAGCCCCACTGGTTGTCCTCGACGGAGGGCGCCGGCGGGCGGTCGTCGAGATCGCGGGAGCGCCACTCCAGACCGAGCACGCCACGCATCTCGCCAGCGGGCAGGTTCACGAGGCCGCCCTCGACAAAGAAATCCACCGTCCACAGGTCGAAGCTCGAATTGTTGCGCACCCGCTCCTTCAGGTAGTCGGCTTGCCCCTCCGGCAAGCGGCCCTCAATCATCGCTTCCCGGGTGAAGAGGTTGATCGGCACGCAGTTCGGGTCCTCACCCTCCATCATGATGCGATCCACAACCTCCTGCTCCTCGTCGGCGGCGACCAGCAACTGCACCGGGTCGAGGGTGCAGACCAAGTTACCGTCGGCGTCCATTTCGGCGGAAAGTGCGCGCGCCACACGGGTCTTCAGCCAGGTCTCGTACTCCCAGTGACTGCGGCTTCCGCCGTAGCCCACGGCGAGATCCCACTTAAGGAAACCGAGATCGCCCTCGAAAATGGTGTTCAGATGCCAACTGTTGACCTCGACCTCGGTACTCGGGTCGAGCAACTCGGTGGCGAACACAACCGGCTGCGAATCAAGAGGATCGCCGGACGATGTGAGCAACTGACCGGCTGCCACGCCGATCTGATTGGTCGGGTTAGCCCCGGACACATTGGGGAAGAACTGGCGGTAGCCGCCCACGAATTTGTTCTCGCGACGGCTTGCGAAAAGCTCATAGCGCGCAGAGACGGTGCCGATCCAATCGCCGACGGCACCCAGCCAGGCGACGCGATCGAGATCGAAGTCCCATTCCCCATCGCTGTAGATCTGGAACAACTCCTCTTCCGGGATCAGATCCTCGATGAACCAGTTGCGATTGTCGCGGTAGAGGGAATTGAAGAACGCACCATCAGCATCGCGACCGCTTACGAACGGGAGACCCGATCCGAAGAAGTCATCCGTGTCGTCGTAGGCGAATATGGGGCCGAAGTCCACATAACCGTATCCGCTCCCGAAGCAGGGGCCCGGCTCCGGCTGGGGGTGGTTGGGAGAAAGCGGGGCCGGCGCCCCCGTCGGCGTGGAGCCGCCAAAGATGGAGGGATGCTGGCCACCGTTCGTGAGCGGCCGCATGGCGCAGGTGGCCCAGGAACGATCGCTGCGCGTGATCTGAAGCTGGCGCGTGTACTGAAAGGCGAAATCAAAAAAGCCGCGGTCCCATGTCTTGCCATACAGGAGACTCGCGTCGTGCGTCTCGGACTCATCGCGAAAACTCGCATTCATCTCCAGACCATCAAGCTGCTTGCGGGTGATGACGTTGACCACGCCCGCCACCGCGTCGGCGCCGTAGATCGAGGAGGCGCCGTCTTTCAGAATCTCGATGCGCTGGATGGCGATGAAAGGGACGGTGTTCAAGTCAACGCTGTTGATCTCGCCGCGCACGCCCGCCGGTGTGAAGCGCCGCCCGTTCACCAGCACCAGCGTGCGGGCGGCATCGAGACTGCGCAGGCCGAAGGTGTTGACGCCCGGCCCGCCCGAAACCACGAGGCCGCCGAAGGTGTTGTCTATCTGCGTGCCCGAGGCCAGCGCGCTGCCCTGCAGAATTTCACCCGCATCGGCCAAGCCCGTCAGCGTGGAGCGCTCGGCGGTGATGACCGTGATCGGCACCGAGGCGCTGAACGCATCGCGCCGGATGCGCGAGCCGGTTACGATGATCTGCTCGATCGCCTCGTCGGGCTCGTCCACGACCTCGGGCTCGGCCGCCTCGTCGGCCTCCTCGACCGGCGCCGCTTCGGCAGCATCAAGCGCTGGCTCGACGGGCGTGGTCGCTTCCGTTTCGGTGGCGTCGTCGGTGCTTTGTTCCTCCGCCTCATCGTCGGTGGCTTGCGCAAACGCGACGCCACTTCCCGCACTGAAGTTGAAGACCAGCAGCGTGAAGATCAGCAGCGCCGAGCAAAGCGCGCGTAACACCCCCCCCCCGCGGGGAA
>JAHRAN010000189.1 GCA_020027245.1 Myxococcota bacterium | reverse complement strand
AGTTGCCGCGCCGAGGGTGTGAGCGGCAGCGTCGCTTCCTCGATGTTCAACTCCCGGTAGCGTGTGCGCCCGCTGACCCAGCGCAGCGAGAGGTCTCCCGACTCGATGCGCAGCGGTTGCGACAACCGGAGCGAAAGCTGGTCCCGCTCCCGCAAAAGCCCCCGGCCGCTGATGCCGAGCCCGAACGCGCTGCTCCACAGCGACGACACTTCGCGCAGCAGCCCGTCGCTCGCCGTCTTCGGACGGCTGAATCCCAGGTGCACGGCGGCAAACGCTGCCCAGCGTGAACCGAGCGGCCAGTGCGTTGTTGCACTTGCGAATGCGGTCCTGCTGCCGAGGCTGCTTCCGAACGCGCCCCGTGGGCGGCTGCCCATCAGGCGTCCGCTCTCCTGCAGCCAACCGGTTTGCAGCGCTGCGCCCGAGGGCGACCGGTACTCGAAGATCGCCCCATGGGCGGGGCTTGGGTCGAAGTCGCGTCGCGCGCCCCACTGCGCGCTGCCACGGAAGGCCGCCGTGTGCACGGAGCCTCTGGCCAGCGCCCACTTCATTCCCACAGCCTCGCCGTCGCGCGCGAAGGAGAGGAAGGGGTTTGCAAACGCGCTGTCGTCGCTGAAGGTTCCGGGTTCGACGACACCGTCCGCGTACAGACCAAAGTTCCAGCCGGGGTGATGGCGCAGCCCGAGGAAGGCCTCGCTCCGGCCGGCCTTCGTGCTGAGCGAGAAGGTGCGGAGCCGGTACGCGCTGGCGTTCGGGTCCGCGAGCAGCGCCGCGAGCCCGCGTCCGTCGGCGGCGCCGTACCCCACCGGCTCCCGGTCGAAGCGCATCCGCAACGCGCTGCGGCTGCCGGGCTGCGCAGGCGCCGCCAGGCCACGCGGGTCGTCGCCCAGATGAAAGAGCCGGTCGGAGATGGCGGCGCGTGTTGCACCCGGCTCATGCAGGTAGCTGTCCAGCGCGCGGAAGAATGGCGCGTCCAGTTCATCGAAGGCGGCCATCTCGTGCGTTGCAAGCCCGCGCGCGAGCGCATCCCCGAACGCCGCGCCGCCGGTCAGGGAACTGAGCGCCTCGGCGACGCCCGTCCCGCCAAGCTGGTCGCCGGTCACGACCCGGGTTTGTCCCCGGGGGCGGGTGGCGGCGTCGAGGTCGAGCATGCCCTGGCCGTAGATGTCGGAGTCGGCATAAATGCCGGTCTTGTCGGCGGTGGCGAGCATGCGCTGGACGATTTCGTCGCTGCCGAGTTGCCCGCGGTAGCGCTGCGTCAGGATGGCGAGCGCGCCGCCGACAACCGAGGCGGAGAACGAAGTGCCCATGTTGACGGTGGTTCCGTCGCGCTCTATCCGGCTGGGAAAGGGAAGCCGGATGTTGAAGCCCGGCGCAGTCAGGCAGTAGTCGCTGGCGACGCCGCAGCGGTTCGAACTGCCCAGGACTTCACCCGCCACGCCCCCGAAATTGGCGGGCGGGACGAGGCCGTCCTCGAAGGATGCCACCACGGCGAGGAAGTGACCGCGCAACTCGGGAATCAGGTGTGGCAGGCCCGGCCCTTCGTTGGGGTCGGGACGACCTTGATTGCCCGCCGAGAAGACATAAATCGTGCGGTCGGCCGCCGCCGTATCCGCCTGCGCCACGGCGGCGAGCCACGCGGCCCCCGGCTGGTTCCGAAGCGCCGCTTCCGTCGTATCCGCGATGCTTCCGCCGGGGGCGCTGGTGACCACGACGATGGGGACTTCCCGATTCAGTTGCCTGTACAGCCCCGCTTGCGTGGCGAGGACGACGGGCCCCTGCACATGCACGCGCAACTGCGCATCAAAGGCGACGCCGTGCATCGGGAATGTTTCATCGTCGCTTCGATTCCCCGCCACGACACCAGCGACTTGAAGGCCATGTTGAATCTGGCCAAAGGTCAACTCGTTGGCGGTTGTCAGAGGCAGTTGCGGCAATACGGTGCGTTCGTTGAAACCGCCTTCGACGGTGAGGGTTACCTTGTCCCGGCCGTCAATCGCCGTGTGATCGTTCCAGAAGCCAAAGGTAGCCACCCCGACGGTAACGCCATCGCCAGTGGCGCCACGCGCGTAGGCGTAGTCCGCCTTGATCCTCGTCAGCGCCGGCTGGTTCTGGAAGCCCCGCGTCTGTGAGAAGCTCCGCCGCAGCGTGTCGAAGTTCGCCGGATCAGGGGTCTCCGTCGGGGGGGGGGGGGGGTCATCATCGGCGGCATCGTCGTCATCGGCACCGGCGTCGCTGCACCGCCGCCACCGCCACCACAGCCAAGCACGGCGACCAGCAGACCGAGCGCGAGCCCGCCTTTTTCGACGACGGCCTTCCGCATGGAATTCAGGCTACCACAGAAAGCCCCCTGTCAACGGCGGGCTGCGCCCGCCACCCACCTTGGGAACCCTCTCCCCTGACCCCGAGGGGCTAACGCCCCTCCCCATCCTTTTGACCGCGCCGAGCCGCTGTCGGAAGCGGGAGAGGGGGATAAGATGACACAACCGCTGCCCCATTAAGGCGCGGGGCCGCCACCCTCACCCTGACCCTCTCCCTCAAGGGAGAGGGAACCGGAGAAGAGGGGAACCGAGCCTTAATTGAGCGCCGCTTCATCTCTTCTTAACCCTCTCCCTTAGGGAGAGGGATGCGACGGGCCTTGTAGCCCGTCGCCGGGTGAGGGTGGCGGCTGCGCCGCTTCGACCACCCCCCACTGCTGCGACCGCGCCCCGGTCAGCGGCTCGGCGCGGTTAGTGAGCGCGCGCTGGGGGCTTCGCCCCCCTCCGGCAGCGGCTCGGCGCGGTCAAAAGGTGTGACGGGGCGCGATAGCGCCCCGGTAGCGAAGCGGAGCGCTGCGACGGGTTGCCCGCCGATCAGGTGCTGCTGAATGATCTGCTCGATGGCATCCGGCGTGCAGCGCCGGTACCAGACGCCTTCCGGGTACACGACGGCCACCGGCCCCTCGCTGCAGATCCTGAGGCACGCGGCCTGTGTGCGGAACACGCCCGCCCGGGTGTCGCTGAGTTTCAACTGGCGCAGGCGCTTCTTCAGATAGTTCCACGACGCCTCGGCCTGCGCCGCCGGTGCGCAACTGCCGTGGGTACAGAGGAAGATGTGGCGGGTGATGCTGTCGATGTGCAGCACGCGCGCCATCACCTCGGGGCTGGCTTCGGGGCCGCTTTGGTCGGGCGTTTTCGCTTCGGTCATCGCGCCCGAAGTATAGACGCCACAGCGAAGTTCAGGCGGCTTCGGGCCATTTGCGGATGCGCCGCTGGCCGCCGTCCCGAATCCGCGCTGGCGGCGTCTTCAAGTTCCACACCACGCCGAGTGCGGCCAGCGCGCGCAGCAGATACCAGGTGATGTCTATCTCCCACCAGTAGAAACCGTTGCGCGCGGAGTTCATGTAGTGGTGATGGTTGTTGTGCCAGCCCTCGCCC
>JAHRAN010000083.1 GCA_020027245.1 Myxococcota bacterium | reverse complement strand
CGCGCGCTTCAGGCCATTTACTGGAGAGACATGTCCGCCATCCACGAGGCGCAGGTCCGGTTCTTTCGCGAATACGGTGAACTGATCCCGGGCCTCATCAGTGAAATGCGCAAGCGCTATCGCAGCGATCCGCCCCGCTTTACGCGGCGTCGGGAAAACCTGCACCGGGACAAGAACAAGCCCCGGGGCGAGACCTTCGAGCTCGGCCACGGCTGGTACTTCAAGCCCTACGACCGGCGCAGCGAGGCCAAGCGCCTGTTCAACATGGCCTGCTCGATCTCGAGCACGCGCTTCGGCATTGACATCGATCCGCCCGCCATCATGGACGAGACCGAGGGCGCGCCGGACTCATAAACGGCGGTGACGGAGGGCCGGGAGCGCGTGACGGATGCGCCGCTGCTGTTCGAGGTCGCAGTCGGCGACGAGGGCGCAGGGGCGATCGGGCGCCATCGCCAGCACCACGCCCCAGGGATCCACCAGCATGCTGCGGCCGTGGCTGCTGCGGCCCTCGCCGTGCCATCCCCACTGCGCAGGCGCCACCACGAAGCACTGGTTCTCGATGGCGCGGGCGCGCAGCAGAACAGCCCAGTGGTCGCGCCCGGTCTGCGGCGCGAAGGCGCTCGGCACGGCCAGAAAGTTTGCCCCGGCGGCGCTCTGATGGCGATACAGTTCCGGGAAGCGCAGGTCGTAGCAGATCGAGAGCCCGATGCCGCCAAAAGGTGTGTGCGCGACCACCGGCTCGTCGTCCCCCGGCGCGATGCTTCTGGATTCGCGGTAGCACTGCCCGCCCTGCGCTTCGAGGTCCACATCGAAGAGATGCATCTTGCGATAGACCGCATGCAGCGCGCCCTCGGGCGAGAGCAGCACGCTGCAGTTGAAGACACGCCCGTCCGTTGCCTTTTCGGGGAAGCTGCCACCGAGCAGCCAGCAGCCATGGCTACGCGCCCAGTTGCGCAGCGCGCCGACGATCTCGCCGTCGAGCGGCTGCGCGCAGGCGTCAAGCGGCAGGCCCTCGCGGCGCAGGTAGGCGAACATCTCGGGCAGCGCGATAAACGTTGCGCCGGCGCTGGCGGCCTCGCCGACCAGCGCCTCGGCCGCGGCCAGGTTCCCGGCCAGGTCGTCGTTCGACTGCATCTGAATCAAGCCGACACGCATGCGCCCTACGATAGGCAAGCGGGCGCGCGACGCCCGGCGCAGGGAGAACCGCGATGACCGAGCCGGGGCGCTTGCGCCTCTCCCTCGGTGGCGTGCTCGCGCCGCCGCTCAAAAAGCACGCGGGGCTCTCGCGCCCCGAGATCGAGACCGCGCTGCGGCGGATTGCGCGCCGCGCGCCGCACCTGTTCGGCACGGGTCAGGCCGCCGACGCCCCCGCTTTCATACAGGCTCCGTGGCGCAGCAAAGAACTCGCGGAGGTGACGCGCACGGCGCAGCGCCTGCGACGCAGCACGGACGATGTCATACAAGTCGGCATCGGCGGTTCGAGCCTCGCGGCGCAGACCCTGATGGGCGCGCTCGCCCACCCGCTGCACAACCAGCTTCCAAAGCAAAGCCGCAAGGGGCCGCGTGTGCACTTTGCGGACAACGCCGACCCGGAAACGCTGGGCGCGCTGCTCGACTGCATCAACCCGAAGCGCACGCTGCTGCACCTGGTCTCGAAGACGGGCGAAACGCTCGAGACCAACGCCGTGTTCCGGGTGCTGCGCCAGACCCTCGGTCGGGACTGGCGGCAACGCTGCGTCATCACCACCGGCGCGGGCGCGCTGCGCGCGTTTGCAAAAGCCGAGGGCGTGCCGCTGCTGTTAAACTTTCCCGAGAACCTGGGCGGGCGCTGGTCGGCGCTCAGCGCGAGCGGTTTGTTCGTCCCCGCGCTGGCCGGCGTTCCGGTGACGGGCGTCATCAGCGGCGCGCGGCGCCTGTTGCGACGCAACGCCGCCGGCGCAAAGCTTCGCAATCCGGCGGCGCTGGCCGCCGCCACCGCCTTCCTGCTCGACACCCGGCGCGGCAAATCCATCCAAGTGCTGATGCCCTATGCGGACGCGCTCGAAGCGCTGACGCGCTGGTATGTGCAACTCGCCGCCGAAAGCCTCGGCAAGCTGCGGCGGCGCGGCGGCCTGAAGCGCGAGCACCTGGGGCCGACGCCGCTGCCGGCGCGGGGCAGCAGCGATCAACACGCCCAACTGCAGCTCTTCATCGAGGGGCCGGCGGACAAGCTGCTGATGTTCGTCGCCCTGCGCCGCAGCCGAACGCATTTAACCATTCCAGGTGGCCGTCCCGCTGGCGACCCGAGCGCGGGCCAGACGCTGGGGCGCGTGTTGCGCGTCTCGCAGCAGGCTACGGCGCTGGCTCTCGCACAGGCCGGGCGTCCGTCGCTGACCTTCGAGTTGCCAAGCATCAGCCCCGCCATGCTCGGCGAGTTGCTGCTCACACTGCAACTGATGACCGCAGGGCAGGCGGCCCTCTACGGCGTCAACCCCTTTGACCAACCCGGCGTCGAAGCCGGCAAAGAAATGGCCCGCGCACTGCTCGGCCACGGCGCACTTCGTTCGCCGCCGCGCGCGCGCGCACCCCGGTGGCGCGTTGGCTGACGAAGCTGGCGTCGCCAGCGTCGCGCACTACCGCCGGAACCCGCGCGACAATTGCTAGGCTCCGGCGGGGGTGACGGGTATGGGTGAAGAAGGCGTCGGCGTTGTTGTCAAACGTCTGCCGGAAGCGCTGGTGGATCAGATTGCGGCGGGGGAGGTGGTCGAACGCCCGGCCTCGGTCGTCAAGGAGTTGGTCGAGAACGCGCTCGACGCCGCTGCCACGCGGGTGCGGGTCGAGGTGCGCGGGGGAGGCAACGACTGGATCTCGGTCAGCGACGACGGCAGCGGCATGAGCGCTGCCGATGCGCGCCTCGCCGTCGAGCGCCACGCCACCAGCAAGCTGCGCCACTTCGCCGAACTCGCCGGCATCGAGAGTTATGGCTTTCGCGGCGAGGCGCTGCCCGCCATCGCCTCGGTGTCGCGCTTTCGCTTGCGCACCCGGCAGCACGACGCCGCGCAGGGTTTCGAAATACAGATCGAAAACGGCAAACTCTGCGGCGCGCAAGCAGCAGGCGGGCCAGCGGGAACGCGCATCGAAGTCACTGAACTCTTCGCGGCGCTGCCGGCGCGCCGCAAGTTTCTGAAGCGCGAGTCCACCGAGTGGGGGCACATTGCCGATGCGCTTGCGCGCACGGCGCTGGCGCTGCCGCAGATCCACTTCGATCTGAGCCGGGACGAGGGCAAGGTTAAAAACCTGTCCTGGCCCGGCGCGCGCGCGCCGCTCGACCGCATCGCCGCCGTGCTCGGTGAAAAAACGGCGCAGAGCCTGGTCGAAGCCGAGTGCAGTCAGGGCGATCAGTTGCTGCACGCCTTCGTGTCGCGCCCCGATGCGCACCGCCCCACCGGCGCTGGCATCTACCTCTTCGTCAACGGCCGCCCGGTGCGCGACGCGACGATGCGCCACGCCTTGCTTCAGGTGATGCGCGATGTGCTGCCGCGTGGCCGCTTCCCCACTGCGCTGCTGTTCCTCGAAAGCGAGGCCGGCGCCGTGGATGTGAATGTGCACCCGGCCAAGTGGGAAGTGCGCTTCGCCGACCCGCGGGCGATTCATCAGTTGGTCGCAAACACCGTGCGCGATGCGCTGCGCGCGCGGGGCTGGCTTGGCGCTGCGCCGGGCCGCGCCGAATGGGTGCGCGACGCGCCCGCCACGACGCAGCCCTCCGGGCACGACGGCGCGAAGGCGGCCGCCAGCGACTGGGTTTTCGCGCGCCCCGCATCCGAGGCCTTCGCCGTGGACGCTGCCAGCGCAGGGCCGGGCGACGCAGGGCGGTTAGAAGACGGATCGGCAGCCGCTCGGGGCGGTCAAAAGGCGGGACGGGGTGCGGAAGCACCCCGGTTGCGCTTCGCCGCGTTGCATCTGCTCGCCCAGATCCACTGCACGTATCTGCTCACCGAAAGCCCGCAGGGCCTGCTGCTGATTGACCAGCACGCTGCCCACGAGCGCGTGTTGTACGAGCGGCTGCGCGCGCGCTGGCTCGCCGGCGCGCTGCCGCGTCAGGCCCTGCTCGCGCCCATCGTGCTCGAGCTCGAACCCTCTGCGCTCGAGGCGCTGCGCGCGGAAGCGGAGGCGGCCTTGCAGCTCGGCTTCGAGTTCGAGCTCTTTGATGGCAAGACGCTGGCGCTGCGCGCGGTGCCGGAGCTTCTGGCCGAGCGAAACCCCGAGGCGCTGCTCAGCAACCTCGCCGAGGAGCTGCGCGAAAGCGGCGGTGCGCGGGCGGCCCGGCAGGCGGGCAGCCGCATCCTCGACGACGCCGACAAAATTTTTGCCAGCATGGCCTGTCACTCGGCGCGGCGCGCGGGCGAGCGGCTTTCGACGGCGGAGCAACAGGCGCTGCTCGAAGCGCTCGACACCATTCCCTGGGCGCCGACCTGTCCTCACGGTCGTCCAGTGGCGGCGCCGATCGGGCGAGACGAGATCGAGCGCCGCTTCGCACGCCGCTGAGCGCGGCGACGGCTACCCTTCGTCGCCATGCCGGGGACGCGCGAGCAGAACCGCCCGCGCATCGTCGTGATCAGCGGGCCGACGGCGGCGGGCAAGAGCGCGCGCGCCATCGAGTGGGCCGAGCGCTTCGCTGGCGAAATCGTGAACGCCGACTCGCAGCAGGTGTACCGCTACATGGATGTGGGCACCGCCAAGGCCACGCCCGAGCAGCGGCGGCGGGTGCCACACCACCTGCTCGATGTGGTCGCGCCGGACGAGCCCTACCACGCCGCGCGCTTCGAGGCCGAAGCCTGCGCCGCCATCGCCGGCATCCACGCGCGCGGCCGCACGGCCTTTGTGGTCGGTGGCAGCGGGCTTTACATCAAGGCGCTGCTCGAAGGGATCAGCACCGGCGTGGGGCGCGACCCGGAGCTTCGTCAGGAGCTCGAAGCCGAGCACGCGCGGGCCGTGGCCGAGGGCGACCCCGCGCGGCTGCACCGGCGCCTTCTCACCGTGGATCCGGCAACGGCGGCAAAGCTGCACCCGAACGACGAAGTGCGCCTTGTGCGCGCCCTCGAAATCCACCGGCAGACCGGGCGTCCGGCCTCGGCGTTCCGGCGCAAGGCCAATGCCGCTGCGCGTTTCGACGCCTTGCACCTGGCGCTCGACCCGGGGCGCGAGGAATTGCGCGAGCGCATCGAGCGCCGCTGCGAGGCGATGATCGAGGGCGGCCTGCTGCAAGAGGTACGCGCGCTGCGGCGGCGCGGCTACGGCCCCGAACTCGCTTCGATGCGCGCGATCGGCTACCGGCACATGCAGCCGGTGCTCGATGGCGCCGAGACTCTGGCCGGCGTGCTGACTGCGATGAAGCAGGACACCCGTCACTTCGCGCGGCGTCAGCGCGCCTGGTTGCGCGCGCTGCAGTGCTTTCATCCCGACACCGGGCGCAGCGCTGCCGCCGGGCAGATCGCGCGCTTTCTGGGAGCGAAGTCGTGAAGGCGCTGCCGCTGGTCGCCATCGTCGGTCGTCCCAACGTCGGCAAGTCCACGCTGTTCAACCGCTTTGCGGACAAGCGCGTGCTGGTGGAGGACACGCCGGGCATTACCCGCGACCGCATCGCCGAAGAGATCGAGGCCGCCGGGCGGCGCGTGCTGCTGGTGGACACCGCCGGGCTCAACCCGGATGCCACCGCGCCGATTGAGGTCGCCGTGCAACAACAGGTGCAAGAAGCCATCACCGCCGCCGACGCCATCATGCTGGTGGTGGACGGGCAGGCCGGGCGGCTGCCGCTCGAAGACGAGTTGGCGCGCCAGTTGCGCAAGAGCGACCGGCCCGTCTGCGTGGTGGTGAACAAGATTGACGAAGCCGCGCACCGGCAGCGGCTGCACGAGTTTCACGCGCTCGGTCTCGAGCCGCTGCGCGCCGTGTCCGCCGAGCACGGCGCCGGCGCCTGGGATGCACTCGACGAGCTGGTGGCCGCGCTGCCCGCTGCTGACGACGACGCCGACGCGCCGTCGTCAGAATCCCCCGCCGGTGGCGACGGCGCGCTGCGCATCGCGCTGGTCGGCCGGCCCAACGTCGGCAAGAGCACGCTCATGAATCGCCTGCTCGGCGCGCCGCGCGTCGTGGTGTCCGAAGTTCCCGGCACCACGCGCGACGCCGTGGACGCGCTGCTCGAGCACGGGGGACGGCGCTACCGCTTCATAGACACCGCGGGCCTGCGGCGCGCGGCGCGGCGCAGCGAGCACGTGGAGCGGGGCAGTGCGCTGATGACGCTGCGCGCAATCGAGCGCGCCGAACTCGCGCTGCTGTTGCTGGACGCTGCGCACGGGCCAGGCGATCAGGACATCCGCCTGCTGTCGCTGCTGCGCGCGCGAGGTTGCGCCACCGCGCTGCTGCTCAACAAGTGGGATCGCGTCGAGGCCGCGCGCGACCCGGCTGCGCAGCGGCGGCTCGAAGCGGAAATCACGCGGCGCCTGCGCCCCTTTGCCGACACCCCGCTGCTGCGCCTCTCCGCGCTGACCGGGCGCGGCGCAACGCGCATTCTGCCGCTCGTCCGGGAGCTCGACGCGGCGCACGCTCTGCGCATCCCGACCGCGGCGCTGAACCGCTGGCTGCGCGACAGCGTCGCGAGCTTCGAGCCCGCGATGGCCACGCGCGGCGCGCGGCGACGCCCGGTCAAGCTGCTCTACGCGACGCAGATCGGCACGCGGCCGCCCCGCATCGTCGTGTTCTGCAGCGA
>JAHRAN010000166.1 GCA_020027245.1 Myxococcota bacterium | reverse complement strand
CAGCACGGTCGGCAAACCGCCGCGATGGTCGCGGTCGGCGTGGCTCGCCACCACGAGGTCGAGTTTTTTGACGCCCAGCGCGGCCAGCGCGGGCAACACCACGCGCGCGCCGGCGTCGCGGCCGCCGTGCAGCGCGCCGCCGCCGGCATCAATCAACAGATTGGCGCTCCGGCCCTGCACCAGCACCGCATCGCCCCACCCCACATCGAGGAACACCACCCGTGGCCGCTCGGGCAGAATTTTCGCGGCGGGCAATAGCGCGATGGCGGCCACCGTTGCGACGGCGGCGACGAGGCGCGGCACGGTGCGCGCGAGGCGCAGCGTCACAAACGCGAGCAGCAGCGAGACGCCGAGCGCAACAAGCCCCGGGGCGACGGCGGACGGCGCCGGGACAAAGGCGCTCCAGGCGCGAAGCCCGGCGAGCACCCACTCGGCGAAGAGCGCCGCGAGTTTCAGCAACGCCAGGCTGCCGGGCGCGGCGTCAAGATTCACCAGCAGCACGCTGAGCAGCGCGAGCGGCAGGAGCAAGAGGCCGACCAGCGGAATCGCCAGCACATTTGCGAACCAGCCCAGCGGGGTGGCGATGCCGAGGTGAATGGCCAGCAGGGGCGCCGTCGCCACCGTCGCCGCCGCGGAGTTTCGAAGCAGCGCGCGACCTGCGAAGAGCAACCCCTCGCCGCCGCCGCCGTCGGGCGCAGCGCGCTGCAAGCGCAGCGCCGCCACCGCCGCAAAGGAGAGTTGCGGGCCGGCTTCGAACAGCGCCGACGGATCCCAGGCCAGCACGCCGAGGGCGGCCAGAGCGAGTTGCGGCGCGGGGGAAACGACCCGCGAGCCCAGCACGCCGCCGAACAGCAGCAGCAGAAACAGCAGCGCGCGCTGGACGGGCGCCTGCCAGCCGGTGAGCAGCGCGTAGACAACGGCGACCGCAGCCGCCACCCAGAGTGCGAGCACGCGGGGGTCGCGCGCAGCCGGGCGGCCGCGCAACACGCGCCAAGCCAGCGCGAATACGGCCCCGGCGACCAGTGCGAGATGCAGACCTGAAACCGCGAGCAGGTGCGCGACGCCGCCCCGCGATGCCGCGTCGCGGTCCGCCTGCGGCAAGCCGCCGCGCTCGCCCAGCGCCAGCGCGGCCAGCAACCCGCCACCGGGGCCGAGTTCAATCAGACGGCGGGCGCTCTGTTGACGAAAGGCCGCAATGAGGCGCGTTGGCGCAAAGCCCGCCTCTCCGACCACAACCCAGGGCGTCTTGGCGTTCAGTGTGGCCGCGGCGCCGAGGCCGCGTCGGCGCATGCGGCGGGCGATGTCCTCACCGCCCGGGTTGCGAAGACCGGCAAAGGGACGAAGCGAGAGGCGCGTGCGAATGCGCGTGCCGACCACGGGCGCAGGCAGGGTTGCGGCGGCGGCGGCGGGCGCGGCTTCGGCGGCGGTTCCCCAGCGCTGCGCGGTCCAGACTTGCAAAGCACCTGGCGCGTGGCCGCTGAGCACGCGGATGTCGCGCAGTTCCGCGCGCCAGCCGCTCGACGCCGTCGAGACCGTGGTGACTCGCGCCTCGATGACCGCTTCGCTGGCCGTGGTCAGCGCATCCGTCGCCACTTGCTGCGACATCGCGCGAACGCCGAGCAACAACAGCGCGGCCAGCAACAACGAGACGCGAATGCGCAGCGCGCGCTCAGTCCACAACAGCAGCGCCACGGCGAGCAGCAGCAGCGCGCCGCAAAAAGCGATGAAGCCGAGCTGCGGGAACGCATCCCCGCAGATGATCCCCAGCGCATAGGCCACGGCGGCCCAGGGCAGACAGCGACGCAAACGCAAGAGCTGGACAACTCCCCGGGACCGGGAGCCCGACGCTACCCGAACACGCGGCGCTTCGCAGCAACAGCGGCGGTGGCGCGCGGCGTCAGCGCGTGGACGCGGCTTCGCCCGGGTCGCCCGGCGGCGCGGGGGCTTGCTGCTGCAGCTCGTTCAGCGCGGCGAGGAAGGTGTGGATGACGGTGGCGTCGCGCGCCGAGATGCCGGGCACGGCCTCGAGTTCGGCGGCGGTGGCCCGGCGCACGCGCTGCAGCGAGCCGAGTGCGCGCAGCAGTGCGCGGCGTTTGTGCGGGCCGATGCCGGGAATCTCTTCGAGGATGGACCTCAGGCCGCGCTTGCTGCGCAGTGCGCGCTGAAACTCGATGGCGAAGCGGTGGGTCTCGTCGCGCACGCGCTGCAAGAGCAGCAGGCCGCGCGAACTCGGCGGCAGCAGCACCGGGTTGCGACGACCGGGCAGAAACACGCGCTCGGCTTTTAGCACCCCGCCACCGCGCCGCACGCGCGGTGATGGCGCTGCCGGGTCGCGCTGCTTGGCGAGGCCGATGTGGTCGAGTTCAATTCCCCGGTCGCGCAGTAGCGCAGAGGCGACGCCGAGTTGGCCGCGACCGCCGTCGAGCATCAACAAGTCCGGCAGCGGCTCGCTCTCGCTGCGCTCGAGCCGGCGCAGCAACACCTCGCGCAGGCAGGCCAGGTCGTCACCGGCGGCGGCTTCGCGAATCCGGTAGCGACGATACGAAGCCGGCTTCGGCTGACCGTCCTCGAACACCACGCGGCCCGCCACCGCCAGCGTGCCGGAGAGATTCGAGGCGTCGTAACATTCGATGCGGCGCGGCTTTGTTCGCAGGCCGAGCCGCTGCTGCAACTCGTCCAGCGTCGCGTGGACGCTTTCGCGCAGCGCCAGCCGGCGCGCAAGTGCGAGTTCCGCGTTGCGCTGCGCCAGCGCGCCGAGCTCCCGGTCTGCGCCGCGCTGTGGCTGCCGCACCGGGACGCGACGGCTGGCGCGCTCGGCGAGCAGCGCTTCGGTGGCGCCGTCGTCAGCCGGGGTGACGGTGAGCAGCACCTCGTCCGGCGCCTCGCGCGCAGCAAAGCCCACATAGTACTGACCGAGGAACGAGGCCATCAACTCCGCGTCCTCCACCTCGACTTTGGAAAAACTGTGCTGCGCGGCGCCGATGACGCGGCCCTCGCGCACCTGCAGCACCTGCAGCTCGACCTCGCCGCCGCTTCGCGCCAGCGCGAAGACATCGCGGTTCAACGGCTTGCCGCTCACGATCTGCTGACGCTCGGCGCTCTCGCGCAGTGCGGTGACCTGATCGCGCAAGCGCGCGGCCTCCTCGAAGCGCTCAGCGCGCGAGGCCCGGCGCATCTGCGCTTCGAGCCGCTCGAGCAACTCGCTCGAGCGACCGCGCAAAAACAACTCGGTGCCGTCGAGTAACGCGTCATACGCGCTGGCCTCGATGCGCTCGACGCAGGGCGCCGGGCAGCGCTTCATCTCGTATTCGATGCAGGGACGCCCGCGCCGCGCGTAGTCGCGGAACACCGCGTCGCTGCAGGAGCGCAGCGGGAAGATGCGGCGCAGGGTTGCAAGGGTGTGACGGATGCCCGAGCTCGACGGATAGGGGCCGAAGTACAGCGCGCCGTCTGGCTTGAAACGGCGCACCGTGGTGAGCCGTGGCCAGGTTTCGCGGCGGTCGAGGCGCAAGCCGAGGTATTGCTTGTCGTCGCGCAGCCGCACATTGAAGTGCGGCTTGTGCTGTTTGATCAGTTCGTTTTCGAGCAGCAGCGCGTTTTTGACATTGCGCGTGACCAGCACGCTGACATCCGCAACGCTGCGCATCAGCTTCGGCACCTGAAGCCGTCCGTCGCCGCCGCTCTTCAGATAGGAGCGCACGCGCGCGCGCAGGTTCTGCGCCTTGCCCACATAGAGCACGCGCCCCTTCGCGCTCTTCATCAGGTACACGCCCGGCTCGCCGGGGAGCGACTCGATCCGCTCGACCAAAGCGGCGTTCACCCGAGCCTCAGACGTTCCTGTTCGAGTACCTGAAGGCGATCCCGAAGCTCCGCCGCGCGCTCGAACTCGAGTTCCTGCGCGGCGCGGTTCATTTCCTGACGAAGCTGATGAATCGCCGCGGGCAACTCCTGCGCGGGAATCTGCAGCTCGCTGCGCTCGGATTGCTTTGGCACCGTCACATAGTCGGACTCCCAGATGGAATCGCGCAGACTGAAAATCTGCTTCGTGATGCTCTGGGGCGTGATGCCATGCTTCTCGTTGTACGCGAGCTGCGCGTCACGGCGGCGCGTGGTTTCGGCCAGGGTCTCGCGGATCGAGCGCGTCTCGCGGTCGGCATAGAGCAGCACGGTTCCGTTCACATTGCGCGATGCCCGCCCGATGGTCTGAATCAGCGAGCGCGTGGCGCGCAGAAAGCCCTCCTTGTCGGCGTCAAAAATCGCAACCAGTGAGACCTCGGGAATGTCGAGGCCCTCGCGCAGCAGGTTGATGCCGACCAGCACATCGAAGACGCCCTCCCGGAGTTCGCGGATGATCTCGCTGCGCTCGATGGTCTGAATGTCGCTGTGCAGGTAGCGCACCTTCACATCGTGCTCCGAGTAGTAGTCGGTCAACTCCTCGGCCATGCGCTTGGTCAGCGTGGTGACCAGCACGCGCTCGCCCGCCGCCACGCGAAGCCGTATCTCCCCGAGCAGGTCGTCCACCTGCCCCTCCGCCGGCCGCAGCGTCACCTGCGGATCCACCAGACCGGTCGGGCGGATGATCTGCTCGACCGCCACCCCGGCGCAGCGTTCGAGTTCGTAGTCACCCGGCGTCGCCGAGACATAGATGCGCTGCTGCGCGCGGCTCTCCCATTCTTCGAAGCGCAGCGGGCGATTGTCGAGGGCCGAGGGCAGACGAAAGCCGAACTCGACCAGGGTCTCCTTGCGTGCGCGGTCGCCCCGGTACATGCCGCCGATCTGCGGCACCGTGACATGGCTCTCGTCGAGGAAGATCAGGATGTCGTCGGGGAAGTAATCATAGAGCGTATACGGCGGCTCGCCGGGGCTGCGGCCATCGAGCCAGCGCGAGTAGTTCTCGATGCCGTGGCAGAAGCCTTGTTCCTGCATGGTTTCAAGGTCGTACATCGTGCGCTGTTGGAGGCGCTGCGCTTCTAACAACTTGTTATCGCTGCGCAGCGCCTCGGCGCGCTCGACGAGTTCGAGCCGGATGCCCTCGCAGGCGCGCGCGATGGTGTTCTCGTCCGCCACATAGTGGCTCGCCGGGTAGATCATCGCGCGCTTCGGGCGCGCGCTCACCTTGCCCCGCAGCGGATCTATCTCGGCCAGCGCTTCGATCTCGTCGCCAAAAAATTCGATGCGCAGCGCCTTCTCGCTCTCGTACTGCGGGATGATCTCGACCACATCGCCGCGCACGCGAAAGCTGCCGCGCTGAAAGTCGTGGTCGTTACGCTCGTAGAGCATGTCCACCAGCCGCCGCAGCAGCGCGTCGCGGTCCAAAGTGTCGCCCACCTGAAGCAGCGCGCGGTGCTTGCCATAACTCTCGGGCGAGCCGAGGCCGTAGATGCAGGACACGCTCGCCACCACCAGCACATCGCGCCGCGACATCAGCGCGTGGGTGGCAGAGTGGCGCAGCTTGTCTATCTCGTCGTTGACCGAGGAATCTTTTTCGATGTAGGTGTCGGTGGTGGGCAGGTAGGCCTCGGGTTGATAGTAGTCATAATAGGAGACGAAGTATTCGACGGCGTTGTTCGGAAACAGGCTGCGGAACTCCGCAAAAAGTTGCGCCGCCAGAGTTTTGTTCGGCGCCATCACCAGAGTGGGACGGTTCAGCGCCTCGGTCACGCAGGCCATGGTGAAGGACTTGCCGCTGCCGGTTACACCGAGAAGGGTCTGATGCGCGCGCCCCTGCGCGATGCCCTCCACCAACTCGGCAATCGCCTGCGGCTGATCGCCGGCGGGTTTGTAATCGCTGACCAGCTCGAAGCGCTCCGCCATCCGCCTACGCTACCCGGCGGGCTACGCCCGCCGCCAGCCTTACTCTTGCAGCAGTGGCGATGGTCGAAGCGGCGGGGCCGCTACCCTCACCCGGCGGCGGGCTACAGGGCCCGCCGCCTCCCTCTCCCTTACAGGGAGAGGGTTAAGAAGAGATGAAACGGCACCGCTCAATTAAGGCTCGGGTTCGGTTCCCCTCTTCTCCGGTTCCCCTCTCCCTTTGAGGGAGAGGGGTTAGGGGTGAGGGTGGCGGCTCCGAACCCTTAGTGGGGTGGCGGTTGTGTCCTCCCTTTCCCCTCTCCCTATGGGAGAGGGGTTAGGGGTGAGGGTTCTTAAGGTTGGGGAGGGGCGAAGCCCCTCCGGGCGGGCGAAGCCCGCCCCGGCGAAGCCTCGATCAGCAGCACCAGCGCTTGTGCGGCGATGCCCTCGCCCCGCCCGAGCGCGCCAAGTCCGTCGCTGCTCTTGAGTTTGATGTTGATGCGCGAGAGCGGCGCCTCGAAGATCTCTGCGATGCGCGCGCGCATTGCAGCCTGCTGCGGCGCGAGCCGGGGGCGCTCTGCGATCACGGTGGCGTCGAGGTTGCCGAGCTGCAAGCCCGCGCGCCGCACCCGCGCGTAGCTCTGCGTCAAAA
>JAHRAN010000154.1 GCA_020027245.1 Myxococcota bacterium | reverse complement strand
AGGTGAAATCAGCGCGTTGCGGCGTTGACCGGCGCGCTTGCCGAGCGCGACGCCAGCGCGCTTTCTGCTGCGCCGTCGTCGCCCGGCCCGGCGAAGTTGACATAGATGGGCGAACTCCAGGCGCGGGGCTCGTGGCTGGCCAGACAGTCGTCCGCGCCGTCACACAAGTCCACCTTGACGCAGCGGCCCTCGGCATCGTATTCGCAGTTCACATTGCCGGCGTTGATGCCCGGCGTCGGCGCCTCGTAGGCGCGCACATAGTACACCGCGTCGCGCTTTGCGTAGGGGAACTCGGCGTCGGTGAAGGTGAAGGTGCAGCCTGCGGGGTCGTCCCCGGTGCAGGGGAAACTCATCCACGGGTCATCAATCAGCGTCGCCACATCCTCGTCCGGGCGCAGTTGCGGCCGCACCCGCACCACCTCGATGCGCGTGATGCGCCGCCGCTTGTCCGAGGGGTTGTAACACTCGCCCTTGCAGAGCCTTTCGAGTTCGTGCTGCGGCAGCGCGGCGGCGGCGTAATCCGGGCAACCCGGTTTCTGCTCGAAGGAGCCCACCGCGCGGGCTTGAAAAATCGGCGCGCTGCCGAGCGCCGTCTCGCCGCCCATCGGCAGGCTTTCACCGGCGCCTCCCTCGGGGTTCAGCAGGTCGAACCAGAGCAGCAGGCGCGGGCCGCTGGTCGCATACACTTCGCGGCGCTTGATGGCGTCCCAGATGTCGCTGCGGCTTCGGCCCTCGGCGTGCGTCGCCACCAGCCCGCCAGTGATGAAGAACGACGCCTGCCGTTCCATCTCGTAGAGTTGGAAGCCGCTGAGGCCGCTGCTCTCGAGGTCGAAGGGACGCGGCTCGCTCTCGGGCGTTTCGACCGGCGCGCGCAGGTAGGCGGCGAGACCCGTGGCTGCGCCCAGGCGCGCCACGTTCGACTCGGTGTTGCCGCGCCGGTTCTTCTCCTTGAAGCCGGTGCCGGGCCGCGCGTAGTGGTTGTCGCTCGACGAGATGAAGCCCAGGCGGAAGCGCTTCGGCGCGGCGGGGTCGTCGTCGAAGTTGCCGAGCGCGAGCAGATACTGGGCCGAGCCGCCCGGCCGGTAGTTGAAGGCGGGCTGGTCGCAGTCGCGGCACTGCCCAGCGTCGAGCCAGTCCGCCGCCTCGCCGCCGACGACCACCAGATGCGCCTGCTGCCCCGCCTGCGCTGCGAGTTTGCGCGTGCGCTCGGCCCGCCCGGCGCAGGTTTCCTCCGTCAGGCCCTCGCTCTCGCAGCGCTCGCGGATGATCTCCCCGGCGCGCCAGCAGGTCGGCAGGTAATCGTCGGTGGGCGCGGGGCAATACGCCTCGCCGTCGTCGCCCACCGCCAGCGCCTCGAAGGAGCGATACACCTCGGAGTCGCCGTGCCCCGAGTACACTTCGAGCAACGTCTGCCGCTGCGGGTCGTGCAGCGCGCCCGACAACTGCTTGTCCCAGGTGGAGCCGGGGGGCGTGTAAAAACCCCAGGTCGTGCCGTGGGGGATGACCAGCGAATCGAAGCCCCACTCACCCAGTTTGCGGAACAACACCGCCGGCGTCTCGGCCACCTCGACGCAATCGCCCGGCAGCGCGCGGGTGTTCACATCGGCGGCGCAGTGCTGCTCGCGCGCGCGCTCGGCCCAGTAGCCGGAGAAGGTGTGCATGCGCTGCGGCGCGCCGAGCGACAGCGTCAGCCAGCCACGCGCGAAGGCGCTGGAGAAGAACGGAAAGAGGGCGCGGGCGGCGCCGATCGGGCGGCGCGGGATCTCGTCGTCGGCGAGCCCCGGCAGCACCACGTTCTTGTGGCCATAGTGCGTATCGGGGGTGGCGCCCACCTGCGTCCACTCCCAGCCGAGGAAGGACACCATGTCCGGGTTCAAAGGGTCGCCCGCGCGCGCGTTGCAGGCGCGCACCGCGTCAATCGTGTCCTGCCAGGCCGGGGACGAGATGCTTTCGGCGTGGTCGTTGATGGACCAGAAGTCGAGCGCCGAGCAGTAGCGCGCGAAGTCGCAGGCGTCGGCGGGGGGATGCGCGCCCTCGCCGTTCAGCGAGGGCAGGCTGATCATGAAGGCGTCGAAGGAGATGGTGGTGTGGACATGAAAGTCGCCGAAGAGAATCTGCTTCGGGCGCGGCACGCGCACACCGTCGGCAGCAGCGCGCACCCGCGCTTCGCTCGCGCGCTGCACCTCATCCGGGCGCGTGGCGCCCTGGATTTCGATCGGGCGGCCATCCTGCGCGCCAAAGACGCCCATGCCGACGCTGTACACCAGCGCCACACCCAGGGCGACGACGAGCAGCAGCGCCAGTGCGATATACTTCAGCATCGGGTTAAACCTCCTCGAAAGGCGGGAGACTACAACAGTCGGGCGCACGGGCGGGCGGATGCCCGACCGGCTCCGATACACTACCCCAGACCGTAAGCGTTCCGGCAGCGGCTCGGCGCGGTCAACAGTAGTGGCGGGGTGGCTTAAAGCACCCCGGTCAGCCGCTCGGGGCGGTCAACAGGATGGACGGGGTGGCTTAAGGCACCCCGGAAAGACGATGGCGGCGAAGATCGAGATCACGCCCGAGATGGAGGCCGCGGTCGGCGTTGACTCCGAGCCTTGGCTCCATGAGGTCACCACCACCAGCGTGCGCGCCTTCGCGCGCGGCGTGGGCTACCGCGACCGCGTGTACTACGACATCAAAGCGGCGCAGGCCGCTGGCTACCGCAGCCTGCCCTGCCCGCCCACTTATCTGGGCACGCCGATCTTCATCCCCGGCGAGAGCAACGACACCTTCAGCGGGCCGAAGCAGACGGGGCCCGCCGTGCGGCACGGCCTTCCGAACGTGCTCGACGGCGGCGCCGAAACCGAGTACTTCGCCGACATCTGCGCGGGCGACGTGCTCGAGGTGCGAACCCGGGTGGCCGACCTCAGGGTGCGCGAGAGCCGCACCACCGGGCAGATGCTGATCATCACCAGCCTCACCACCTGCACCAATCAGGACGGCGTGGTGGTGGCGAAGCAGCGCAGCCAGGCGCTCTTCTACTGACAAACCGGTTCGCCAACACGAGGAGCACAGATGCCGCTTGCCTGGGACGACTTCGAGGAGGGGGACGAGTTACCGGTGCTGAAGAAGGCGCCGGGGGTCACGCAGTTGGTCAAGTACGCAGCCGGTGGCGGCGACTTCAACCCGCTGCACCACGACTTCGCCTTTCCGCAGGCGAAGGCCATCGGCTCCATCATCATTCACGGGCGCTTCAAGTACGCCGCCCTCGGTGAACTGGTTTCCAACTGGCTCGACCACGGCGGGCGCATCGTGAAGCTCGCCTGCCAGTATCGCGGCATGGATCTGCCCGACCGGGAGTTGACCCTCGGTGGCCGCGTCACGCGCAAGTACGAACAGGACGGACGGCGCTGCGCGGAACTCGAACTCTGGGTGAAAACCGCCGAGGACAAAAACACCACACCGGGCAGCGCCAGCGTCGAGTTGCGCGGGTGACGCACCCCCGGCGGGCTGCGCCCGCCGGAGTCAGTGCAGCGCTTTGTGAACGCGGCGTTTCAGTCTGACCGCCGTCGGTGCGAGCTTGGCTTCGTCCATCGCGATCAGAAAGTTGTCGAGCCCGCCGTGCTTCTGAACCGTGCGCAGCGCGCGGGTGGAAACGCGCAGCAGCACGCGCCGCCCGAGTGCGGTGCTTTCGAGGCGCACATGCTGAAGGTTCGGGTCGAAGCGCCGCGGCGTCCGGGTGTTGGAGTGGGCGACGTTGCGCCCGGCCCGCGAATGCTTGCCCGTCAACTGGCAGTGCTTCGACATCAACTCTTCTTCTTGCCATACCGTTTGCGGAAGCGATCCACGCGGCCCTCGGAATCAACCGAGTGCTGCTGCCCGGTCCAGAAGGGATGGCTCTCGGA
Source organism: Myxococcota bacterium (assembly GCA_020027245.1). Lineage (GTDB taxonomy): Bacteria > Myxococcota_A > UBA9160 > UBA9160 > UBA6930 > JAHRAN01. The sequence continues at coordinate 9,090 of JAHRAN010000154.1, read as the reverse complement.
GGAAATCTCGAGGCGGATTACCGGCAGCGTCTCGCCGTCCACCTCTTTGGTCTTTTCGGATTTCAGGGTGGAGCGCGAAACCCACTCGCGGCCGGTGGCGTTGTCCACGAACAACACCTTGTGATAGTCGGGGTGAATGTCGGGCTTCATCGCGCTGCGCCGCTCTACCAGCTCGACTTCTTGACGCCCGGCAGTTCGCCACGCAGCGCCAGCTCGCGCACCTTGATGCGCGACAGGCCGAACTTCCGATACACCGCGCGCGCGCGGCCGGTCAGCCGGCAGCGGCGGGTCAGCCGGGTGGGGCAGGAGTTTCGGGGCAGCCTGGCGAAGCGCTCCTGAATCTCGAACTTCTCCTCGATCGAGACCTCGGGATCTTTCAGGCGGGCGCGCAGCGCGCTGCGCTGCTCGGCGTACTTGTCAATCAGCCGCCGCCGCTTCTCATCGCGGGTGATCTGGGATTTCTTCGCCATGTTTCGAGACCTTCGTGGCCCTTCTCGCCGGGGCCGGGGATGTGGGGCTGCGCAGGGTAGGAGACCACCGGGGAGGCCGCAAGGCGAGGCGTCCACCCGGCGGCCCCCGGCGCGTGGGCCGGCTACGCTGGGCATGGACGGAGGCCCCGTGCAGGAAATCCACCCGAGTGTCTGGGTCGCAGAGAGCGCCGAACTGTATGGGAAGATTCATGTGGGGCGCGAATCCTCGCTGTGGCCGAAGTGCGTGCTGCGCGCCGAGGTGCACGAGCTGTGGATCGGCTGCCACACGAACATTCAGGATTTCGCGATGCTGCACGTCGGCTACGACCACCCGGTGCGGGTGGGCGACTACTGCTCCATCACCCACCACGCGACGCTGCACGGCTGCAGCGTCGAGGACGACTGTCTGATTGGCATCGGCGCCGTGGTGATGGATGGCGCGGTCATCGGGCGCGGCTCCATCGTGGCGGCCGGCGCGGTGGTCACCGAGGGCGCGGTGATCCCGCCTCACTCCATCGTCGCGGGCGTTCCCGGCAAGCGCATCCGCGAGCGCGACGCGAGTTTCGAAAATCGCCAGAACGCCCGGTTCTACTGTCGAAACGCGCGCGCCTACGCAGAGGGCGCGCACCGCTCCTGGGCTGAACCCGACTTCAAAGCCCTCCGGCAGCGACGGGGCGAAAGCGCCGCCGACTAACCCACCCGCCGTTCGTGTCCCTCCCAGTAGGGCTCGCGCAGCGTGCGCTTCAGGATCTTGCCGCTGCCCGTTTTGGGCAACGCCTCGGCGAAGGAGACCGAGCGCGGCGTCTTGTAACCGGCCAAGTGCGCGCGGGCGTGCTCGATCACTTCATCGGTTTCGACTTTGCCGCCCGCTTTTCGCACCACCACCGCGTGCACGCTCTCGCCCCACTCCTCGCTCGGGACGCCAAACACCGCGGCCTCCAGAATCTGCGGGTGCTGTTCGAGCGCGGCTTCGATCTCGGCGGGGTAGATGTTCATACCGCCCGAGATGATCATGTCCTTCTTGCGGTCGCAGATGTAGTAAAAGCCCTCCTCGTCGAAGTAGGCCACATCACCGACGGTGTGGTAATCGTCGCGGGTGTCGGCCTCGTAGCGGTCGTGGGCCTTGTGATAGGTCAGCAGCACGCTCTTGCTGCGCACGAAGAGCTCCCCCGGCGTGTGCGCTTTGGCAACGCGCTGACCCTCGTCGTCGAAGAGCGCGAGCTCGACCCGGGGCGCGGGCTTTCCGCAGGAGCCCGGCTTGCGCAACTGATCGGCGGGTTCGAGGATGGTGTCAATGCCGAGTTCGGTGCTGCCATACACCTCCCACAGCGACTCCGGCGGAAAGCACTCGACATAGCGCTGCTTCAGCGCAAAAGACCAGGGCGCGGCGTTGGCGATCATCACGCGCAGCGTTCGCACATCGAAGCGCAGCCGCAACTCGTCCGGCAGGTTGCAGACCATGCGGATCGGCGTCGGCGCCGAGAAGGTGCTGCTGACGCTGTACTTCTGCACCAGACGCAGCCAGTCCTCGGGTTCGAAGCGGCGCTGCAGCACAACCGTCTGCCCGAGTCCGAAGGCCATCGCCATGAAGCCGCCGGGGCCCGAGTGGTAGAGCGGCCCGGTCGTCAGGTACACATCGTCGGGCCGGTAGCCGATCAGGCCGATGATCTCGGCGATCTGCTGCGGGTCGCCGCTGCCCTCGCGCACCGCGCCTTTCGGATGCCCCGTGGTGCCGGAGGTGTAGATCATGCTCTGCGCCTCGACGCCGGGCTCGGCCGGCTCCGAAGTGGACGCGGCTTCGAGCAGCTTTGCGGCGCTTTGCCCGGCGCCATCGGACGGGCCGTCGAAGAGCAACACCTCTTCGAGTTGCGGACACGCGGGCCGCAGCCCCTCGAAGAGCGGCCCGTACTCCGCGTCCACCCAGGCCAGACGCGCATCGCAGTTGTCCACCACATAGGCCGCTTCCTCGACGGAGAAGCGGTAGTTCAGCGGCACCGCGGTCGCGCCGATTTTGCGGGCGGCGTGGGAGATGGTCACCACACCGGGTGAGTTCTTTCCGCACCAGACCACGCGGTCGCGCGGCGCTATGCCGAAGCCGAGCAGAACATTTGCGAGGCGGTTCACCTGCTCATTCAACTCGGCATAACTCTGCGTGAAGCACGCGCCGTCCGGACGGTCGTCAATGACGGCGGGCTTGTCGGGGTGGGCTGCGGCGTAGGCGGCAAGGAAATCGGGCACGGTTCCTCCAGTGGCGCGGGCGATCAGCCCTTCGCGCGGGTCGGGCGTGAAGTTTGCGCGCGCATTCACGCATCCTTTCGATACAGGTCGGCTCTGAGATAGCGCGCGCCGAGCAGGAAGTGCAAGAACCCCCAGACGCCCATCACCAGCAACACGGTCGCCATCGAGTAGCGGATGGCGTCCACGCCGTGGGCGTCGAACACATAGTCGTTCAGCAGGCCGACGGTTGGCGGGCCGAGCGCCAGACCGATGATGTTGATCACGAAGAGCAAAATGCCCGAGGCCACCGCGCGCATCTGCTCGTGCGCGAGGGTCTGCACCGTGGCGAACACCGGCCCCTGATACATGGCCGCGATCAGCAGGCCGGGGAAAACCCAACCGAGCATGGCGTTCACATTGTCGCCAAAGAAGAATATGAGCGTGAAGGGAAGCGGCCCGATCGTCGCCAGCGCGGGAATCCAGAGCCACCAGCGCACATCGCCACGGCCGAAGCGATCCGACAGCCAGCCCGCCAGCACCGAGCCCAGCGCGCCGCCGACGCCGAGCACCAGCCCGTACTTGACGCCGCGCTCGGTGCCGACCAACCCGTGGACGCGCTCCAGATAGGTGGGCGTCCAGTTCGCAAAGGCGTAGCCGGCGAAGGCCGTAAGCCCGGTGGCGAAGGCCGCGTGACGAAAGGAGCGCAGCGCCCACAGGTAGCGGAACACTTCGCTTACCGGCGGCGCTTCGCTACGGCTCCGCTGCGGCGGCTCGCGCACCGTAAGATAGAGCAGCAGCGCCAGCGCGACACCGGGCAGGCCGACGGCAATGAAGGCGATGCGCCAGCCCCAGACTTCGCGCAGGAAGTCGCCCGCCAGCGCGCCGAAGAGGATGCCGATGTGAATGCCCATCGCGTAGATGCCGAGGGCGGTGGCGCGCTGCGAGAGCGGGAAGTAAGCGGCGATCAGCGAGTGCGCCGGCGGTGAGAGCGCGGCCTCGCCGACGCCGACACCGATGCGCGCCGCCGCCAACTGCAAAAAGTTCTGCGCCAGACCCGAGAGCGCGGTCATGATGCTCCACAGCGCAAGCCCGATGGAGATGACATTGCACCTCGACCAGAGGTCGGCGAAGCGCGCAATCGGCACGCCGAGAGTCGCGTAGAAAAGCGCGAAGGCGGTGCCGGTCAGGAAGCCCATCTGCGTATCGCTGAGCCCCAGCTCCGCCTTGATCGGCTCCACCAGCATCGAGGGAATCTGCCGGTCAACGAAGTTGAAGACGTAGGCGAGAAACAGAATGCCGAGCACGTACCTCGAGTACGCGGGCGTGGTGAACGGGGTTTCGGACGCCGGTTTGGTTTCGCTCATCGCTTGCTGCTCGAAGCCCTCGGCTCAGGGCGTCCCGGAAAGGCCGAGGTTGCGACGCACGCGCGCTTCGGGTTCTTCGAGGTCGGGCTCGAAGTCCCGCCCGGTGAGCGCCTCGAAGGCCTCGATGTAACGCCGCGCTGCCTCGCAGCGCAGCGCATTGGAAAGCGCGGGCGGCGCGCCCTGCCCCCGGTAGTTGTGCTCGTTCACCAGCCAGCGGCGCACGTGCTCCTTGTCGAGCGCCTTCGGGTCGCTGCCCTCGGCGAGCGCTTGCTCATAGCCGTCCCGATACCAGTAGCGGGACGAATCCGGGGTGTGAATTTCATCGGCCACCAGCAGTTCGCCGCTCTCGGTCACGCCCATCTCGTACTTGGTGTCCACCAGAATCAGGCCACGGCTCTCGGCCCAGGCCTGCCCCATCGCAAACAGCGCCTGCGCGATTTCGGCGGCGCGCTCGAAGTGCGCCTCGCGGACCAGCCCGCGCTCGAGAATTTGCTGGCGCGATGTCAGTTCATCGTGCTCGCCCGCCGCCGCCTTGGTGGTCGGCGTCAAAAGCGGCGCGGGCAGCGCCTGATGGCGCACCATACCCTCGGCCAGCCGGTGCCCGCAGTATTCGCGCGCGCCGCCCTCGTAGGCGGTCCAGATCGAAGTGTTGCTGACGCCGGTCAGGTAGCCGCGCATCACGAACTCGACCGGCAGAATTTCCACCTGCTGCACGACGGAGACGCAGGGGTCGGGCGTCTCGAGCAGGTGGTTCCCGGCGATGCCCCGCGTCTTTTCGAACCAGAAGGCGGCGAGTTGATTCAACACCTGCCCCTTCAGCGGAATGGTGCCGACCACGACATCGAAGCAACTGACGCGATCGCTGGTCACGATGATGCGGCGCTTCCCGTCGAGGTAGCTGTCCCGCACCTTGCCCTCGATGCGGCGACCGAGGCCCTCGAAGCGCGTCCGCTCGAGCGTGCGCGAACAGAGTTCCTGCAACAGGGTTTCGGAGGTGGGCAAGGGGGACTCCCGGTCGGCGCTGCTCCGCCGTGGCGCGCCACCATAGCGCGGCCTTCCAGAAAAGCGCCGGCTAAACGGCGGTGGGTGAAAAGTCTAAATTAGACCTGGACCTGCTCCAGCCGCAGCATATCATCAAGGCTCTGGCGCTGGCGGACGCAGCGGGCGCGGCCCTCCGCAATCAGCACCTCCGCCGGCAGCGGGCGGCTGTTGTAGTTGGAGCTCATGGTGAAGCCATATGCGCCGGCGCACTCGATCAGCAGCAGGTCGCCGACGCGCGCCTCGGGCAGAAGCCGTGGCGCAACGAAGCCGCCCTCCTGCTGCGTGAAGATGTCGCCGGACTCGCAGAGCGGGCCGCCGACAACGACCTCGTGCTCCGGGCGCGGCCCCGGCGTCATCGGGCAGAGCGACATCGGGTGATAGCTGCCATACATGGCGGGGCGCGCCAGGGTGTTGAAGCCGGCGTCCAGCAGTACGAAAGTGTTTTGACCGCTGCGCTTCACCGCGCGCACCTCGGAGAGCAGCACGCCCGACTCGGCGACCAGATAGCGCCCCGGCTCGGTTTCGAGCGAAAGCGCGTGACCGAAGCGCGCGGCCAGACCTTTGCGCACTGCGGCAAGCCCTGCGAAGTAGGCGTCGGTGTCGAACACGGGATCGCCCTCCCGGTATGGCGTCGGCAGCCCGCCGCCCGCGCTGATCATCTGAAGCTCGGGGCCGATCTGCAAGGCGAAGCGTTCGAGGGCCGCCGCCACCCGCGCCAGGTGACCCTCATCCGCGCCGCTGCCGATGTGGATGTGCAAACCCGTGACGCGCAAGCCGTGACGCCGCGCGCGCGCCAAAGCCTGATTTAGTTCGCTATGCCAGATGCCGTGCTTCGAGTGCTCACCGCCGGTGTTGGTCTTGCGGCTGTGGCCATAACCGAAGCCGGGGTTCAGGCGCAGCGTGATCTCGCCGCCGGGCACGCGCGCGCCGTATTGCTCGATCATGTCCTGCGAGCCGCAGTTCACTGCAATGCCCCGCGTCGCAACCAGTTCGAGGGACTCGTGGTCGAATACATCGGCGGTATAGACAATCGGCGGCGGCGCGCCGCTGGCCGGGTATCCCGCGAGCAGCGCGCGCTGCACTTCGCCCGCCGAAACCGAGTCGAGCAGCACGCCGTGACGGCGCAGCAGGTCGAGGATGGCCAGATTCGAGTTTGCCTTCTGCGCAAAGCGCAGCACATCGAAGCGGCTGAGCTCCGCCACGCGCCGGGTGATGCAGGCGGCGTCGTACACATAGGTGGGCGTGCCGAAGTCGCGCGCGAGTTGGGCGACCTTCAGCCCCGCAATTTCATCCCGAAGCAGGTTGGACATGGCCCGCGAGTGTACCCGCTCGGCGCGCGCTGACAGCAAAGTTCAGCCGGAGAGTTCCGCGCCGTCCGGAATCTCGAGGGTCTCGCCCGGCGGCGCTTCGATGCGTACATCGCCGGTGATGCGAACGCCGCGGCCAAAGCGCACGTCGCCGCGCAGCCGCAGCCTCGTACAGTCGAGCAGCGAGGGCGGGCCGTGCGGCAGGCGCGCTTCGAAGGCCGAAAGCCGCTCGAAGCCGGCGTCGAGTTCGATCTGCAACGCCGCGCCCTGGCCGCCCGGCGTGGGCACGGGCTCGAAGTCCGCGTTCAGCGAAAAAGCGTCGGAGCGCAGCGCCAGCAGATCTGCCGTGCTCTTCACGGGCACGAAGCGGCGGGCGGGCACCACGATGGCACAGGCGCCCTCGAAGCGGGAAATCGCCGCGCCGAGCGCCGTCTCGAGTTGCAGCACCGCCTCCGAGTCCGGCGTCAGCGGGTCGAGCGGCCGCTGGTTGCAGATCATCGGCAACTCGAAGGGGTTGTTGGCATCCGCAAGCGCGCTCGCCAATGCTTCGAGATCGAGCCACACGTTGTTGGTGTTGAAGAAGCGCCAGCGCTCGATGTCCTGAAACGCGGCGCGCTCAGCGAAGGGACACTGCGCAATCTCGCGCAGCAGCCATTTATCCCCGTCGCGGCTGCGCGCCAGATGACCGCCCTTGCGGTCGGAGGGACGGCGGCGCTTCACCTCCATCGCGAAGGGCGCGCCGCTGGCGGCGAACCAGCCGAGCAGCGCCGGGTCGAGCACGGCGCCCAGGTTGTCCGCATTCGACACGAAGGCGTAACGCAAGCCGGCGCGACGCATCTGTTCGAGCATGCCTTCGTCGCGCAGGGCAAAGTAAAAATCGCCGTGGCCCGGCGAGCACCACTCGCGCTCCGGGTTTTCGGGACAGGTGACGGGCGTCAAATCGGCGGCGCGAATGCGCGGCGTCTGGTGTTGCAGAAAATCCGCGTCGAGTGCGCCCGACAGCGCGCCGTGTCTGGCCAGCGCGGCAAGGGTCGGACTGCGACCCGGCGCGCTGTTCATCAGCACCAGCGGCACCGGCGCATTGTGACGCGCGCGCAGCCGCCCGAGCTGGTGCGCGATGAGATCGAGAAAACTCTGCCCCGCCTTGACTTCGAGCAGCGACTTGGGCCCTTCGAGCCCCATCGTCGCGCCGTGCCCGCCGTTCAGTTTCAGCAGCACGGCATGCGGCAAGAGCGCCCGGCCTGCCCGCGCCGTGGCCTCGTCTATGTCATCGCTCGTCGGCAACGCGCCCGGCGGCTCGAGCTCCGCTTCGAAGATCAGGCCACGCTCACCTCGCGCAAGCTGATCAAAGGCGCGGCGGAAGGCGCGCTGCACGGACGCCGGCGCGCCCCTCTCGCGCAGCTTGCGCGCGAAGGGGGCGAAGTCAGAAGCCCAATCAGACGGCGGGGCGCTGCCGGACATCGCCGGTAGCATACGAGGATCGAGGGGCTTCGCCCCGGCGGGCTACGCCCGCCGCCCGGCCTGAGGAACCCTCACCCCAACCCTCTCCCACAGGGAGAGGGAGCAGAGGTCCCTCTCGCACTTGGTTAATTCCCCCTCCGGCAGCGGCTCGGCGCGGTCAACAGGCGTGGCGGGGCGCGGAGCGCCCCGGGGCTGACGATGGGAACCCATCGCCGTGGCGCGGTTTCCAAGAGGCGAACCAGCGGCGGACTCGTCTCGCCCAACCTGCAGGAGGTGTAACCACCATGATCCGCTCCACCCTTCTCACGCTCTTCGCCCTCGGCGTCGCCTGCGCACTGGGCGCTGGCGCCAGCGCCGGGGAAAAAGATCACGACGGGAAAGTTTGCAAGCACCACAAGGAGGCCCGGCACGGTCGCCATCTGGATGGCATGGCCTGGCGGATGAACCGCCCCCGCATCGGGGTACACATTCAGCCGATGTCGGATGACCTGCGCGCCTTCTTCAAGGCGCCGAAGGAGCGGGGCGTGCTGGTCGCAGAGCTCGCGCCGGATTCGCCCGGCGCGAAGGCCGGCATTGAGGTGGGCGATGTCATTACCGTTGCCGGTGGTGAAAAGATCGAGCGACCGCGCGACCTGATTCACGCCGTCGCCGATGTCGAGGAAGGCAAGAGCCTGAAGCTCACGCTGGTGCGGGACGGGCGGGAGAAGCAGCTCTCGGTGACGCCGGAGGTTCTCGACGACGAAGAGCACGCGGTGGAAATCCGGCGCTTCTTCAAGCGCGGCGATCACGATGCGCCGGGGCTCGGGCGATCGCTTGCGCGCAAGCTGCGCGGGAAGCTCGAAGAGATCGAAGCGCGGCTGCTGGAACTCGAAAAAGATATATCGAAGGACAAGGACAAGAAGAAGGGGATTTAATAATCCGCGCCGCAGTCGCGCCAGTAGCTGCCATCGAGCATGGCTTCGAGAAGCGCCCGGTGCGGAAAGCGCGCGTCCGGGTCCGCCGCCAACTCGCTTTGACCAAAGTGCTGCATGCGCGCTGCGATGCGCGTCATCACCACGCCGTGGCGCAGCGCGGCGTAGGTGATGTACCAGCGCAGGTTTTTCGGCCGGTGGCCACTCACCCGCTGGTAGCACTCGGCCACATCGGCGGCGCGCAGGAAGTCCTGCATCATCGGCGGCTGGTCTGCGCTGCCGAACAGGTCCTGAAAAAAGCTGTGGATGAAGATCAGCC
>JAHRAN010000128.1 GCA_020027245.1 Myxococcota bacterium | reverse complement strand
TTTTTGATCGGGCCGCCCTTGCGCTTCCAGCCGCGTCGCTCCCAGCCTGCAGCCCAGAGGTTGACCGTGTTCACGCAGATCTGGCTGTCGGAATAGACTGTTAGCTGCGCGTCCTCGGGCAGCGCGCGCAGCGCTTCGATCAGTGCGGTCAACTCCATGCGGTTGTTGGTGGTGGCCGGCGCGCCGCCGCTTTGCTCGCGCACCACTTCGTCCTGCTCCACCCAGACGAAACCCCAACCGCCGGGGCCGGGGTTGCCCTCGCAGGAGCCGTCGGTGAACACGCCCGTCTTCGGCCCCTTCTGGTGGTACTGCAACACCCTTTCGAGCTTCTCGCGCGTCAGTCGGTCCACCACGGCGCCCCTCCCAGCCTCAGCCGCCCACCCGGAAGTGCGCCACATCGCCATCTTGCATCACATAGCTCTTGCCCTCGACGCGCATCTTGCCGGCGGCGCGCGCGCCAGCCTCGCCGCCGCTTGCAACAAAGTCATCGAAGGGGATGATCTCGGCGCGGATGAAAGTGCGCTCGAAGTCGCTGTGAATGACGCCCGCCGCCTGCGGCGCGGTCGCGCCGCGCCGAAGCTGCCAGGCGCGCACCTCCTTCTCGCCAGCGGTCAGGAAGGTGATCAGGTCGAGCAACTCGCAGGCCGCGTGGATCAGACGGTTCAGCCCCGGCTCTTCGAGGCCGAGGGTCGCAAGGTACGCGCGCTGCTCCCCGGGTTCGAGTTCGCAGAGTTCCATCTCGCTGCGCGCGCAGATGCCGAGCAGTTTTAAGCCGCCGCGCGCTTCGGCCTGCGCTTCGAGCGCGCGCAGGTGCTCGTTGCCGTCGGTGAGCCCCGCCTCGTCGAGGTTTGCGATGTAGAGCATCGGCTTCGCGGTGAGCAGGAAGCAGTCGCGGAACAGGGCCTCGTGCTCCGACGGAACCTGAAAGTCGCGCGCGGCGCGTCCCTCGGCCAGATGCGCGAGCAGGGCCGCCAGAAACACTGCCACTTTGCCGTCCTCGGCGCGCCCGGTGCGGGCCGCACGGCGCGCGCGCTCGAGGCGTTTCTCGACGCTCTCGAGATCGGCCAGCGCAAGCTCGGTCTCGATAATTTCGACATCGCGAAGGGGATCCACCGCACCCTCGACATGCGCAATGTCCGCGTCCTCGAAACAGCGAACCACCTGCGCCACCGCCGCCGTCTCACGAATGTGCGCGAGGAACTGGTTGCCAAGCCCTTCGCCTTTGGACGCGCCGCGCACCAGACCTGCAATGTCGGTGAACTCGACGCTGGCGGGTATCACCTGTTTTGCGTGCACGATGGCGTCGAGGGCGGCAAGCCGCGCATCGGGCAGCGGCACCACGCCAGCGTTCGGCGCAACCGTGCAGAATGCATAATTCTCAGCCGCCACCGCCGCCTGGGTCAGTGCGTTGAACAGCGTGCTCTTGCCCACATTGGGCAGGCCGATAATTCCGCAACGGAGCGCCATCGGCGGCTAGCTTGCTGTATTTTCCCGTCGCCGCAAGTCTCGGGCGCCGCCGGCTGTGCGGCTCGCCCCGCCCTGGTACGCGTGCAGAAAGTCCGTCCGCCAGCGCTCGTAGTCGCCCGCGAGAATGGCGGCGCGCGCCTCGCGCATCAGCCACTGGTAGAAGTGCACGTTGTGAATGGAGGCGAGGATGGCCGCGTTGATTTCGCCCGCGTGAAACAAGTGGTGCAAGTAGGCGCGGCTCACGCCGGATGCGCAGGCGCCGCAGGCGCAGGTCGGGTCTATCGGGTAGCCGTCGCGCCGGTAGCGCCGGTTGCTGAGCCGGATGCGCCCGCGCCGGGTGAAGACCGAAGCCGAGCGCGCGTAGCGGGTGGGGATGACGCAGTCGAAAAGATCCACGCCGAAGCCGATGGTCGCGAGCATGTCTTCGGGCAGGCCGACGCCCATCAGGTAGCGCGGTTTGTCTGCGGGCAGCAGCGCTGTGGTGTGCGCGGTAATGCGACACAGTTCTTCGTGTCCCTCACCGACGGAAACGCCGCCGATGGCGTAACCGGGAAGGTCGAAGGCCAGCAGCGCCGTCGCGCACCCGGTTCGCAGGTGCTCGTAACAACCGCCCTGCACGATGCCGAACAGCGCCTGCTCGCGCGTTCGCGTGTGCGCTTTCAGGCAGCGGTCCAGCCAGCCCAGCGTGCGGCGCACGCCGGTGGCCGCGAGTTTCTCGTCAGCCGGGTGCGGCGTGCACTCGTCGAAGGCCATGATGATGTCGGCGCCGAGCGCGTTTTGAATTTCAATCGAGCGCTCGGGTGTGAGATCCATACTGTCGCCCGTGTGCTCGTTGCGAAAGCGCACGCCGCGGTCGCTGATCTCCTTGTGCGGCAGCGAGAAAACCTGAAAGCCGCCGCTGTCGGTGAGCAACGGCCCGTCCCAGCCCATGAAGCTGTGCAAGCCGCCGAGTTTTTGCACCAGCGCCTCGCCCGGACGAAGCGCCAGGTGATAGGTGTTGGCCAGCAACACCTGCGCGCCGCTCGCGCGCAACTGCTCCGTGGTCAGCGCGCGCACTGCGCCCCGGGTGCCGACCACCATGAACGCGGGCGTCTCGACCGGGCCGTGCGGCGTGTCGAAGACGCCCGCGCGGGCTGCGCCAGCGGCGCGGTGCAGCGTGTAGCGAAAGGTGGACACGGCCCGCCAAACTAGCAGGCCGCGCCGCTGCCGGACTGGATTCCCGCATAAGCGAGTATGACTCCCGCCTTTGCTACCCTGCCCGCGTGTCAGGCTCCTTCGGCGACCGGTTGACTCTGCGCACGCGCGAACTCGGTCACCCGCTGTGCGTCGGCCTCGACCCGCACGCCGCCCTGCTGCCCGCGCTGTTCCGCCGGGCTGCGATGAAACCGGGCGCGCCCGAAACCACAGCGGCCGTGCGCAGCTTCTGTCTGGCCGTGCTCGACCGGGTGGCTGGGCGCGTCGCGGTGGTGAAGCCGCAGAGCGCACTCTTCGAACAACTCGGCCCGGCAGGCGCGCAGGTGCTTGCCGATGTGGTGCAGGCTGCACGCGCGCGCGACTTGCTGGTGATCCTCGACGCGAAGCGCGGCGACATTGCATCGAGCGCCGTGGGTTACGCCGCCGCGTATCTGAGCCGGACTGCGCCGCTGCGCGTGGATGCGCTCACCGTGAACCCGTGGCTCGGTCTCGAAACCCTCGAACCCTTCATCGAAGCGGCGCGGGACGCCGGCGCGGGCGTCTTCGTGCTGCTCAAGACCAGCAACCCCGGCAGCGCCGACCTTCAGGGCCGCCGTCTGCAAAGCGGCGCGCCGCTGCATCACGCGCTTGCGGAAGCACTCGGGCAGCGCGCGACGGCGCTCGCAGGCGCTTCGAGCGGTTGGTCGGGCCTCGGCGTCGTGGTCGGCGCCACGCATCCCGAAGAAGCGCGCGAACTGCGCCGGCTGCTGCCGAAAAATCTGTTCCTCGTCCCCGGTTACGGCGCCCAGGGCGCCACGGCCAGCGACGCCCTCGCAGCATTCGAGCCGGGCCCGACGGGCGCACTCGAAGGCGGCTGCGTGAACACCTCGCGCGCCGTGCTGTTTCCCGACGAGGCCCGGGGCGCAACCGACGCCAACGCCTGGGAGCACGCCATCACGACAGCACTCGAAGCGGCCATCAAAGAGCTGAGCGCAGCGGCGCGAAATCAAGCTTCGCGGGAATGACAAAGTGACGGGTGGGTTGCGGCAGTGGCGGTAGTCGAAGCGGCGGGGCCGCCACCCTCACCCGGCGACGGGCTACAAGGCCCGTGGCGATGGGCTTTATGGCCCATCGCCCCCTCTCCCTTACAGGGAGAGGGTTAAGATGAGATGAAACGGCGCTTCATTAAGGTTCGAGCAGGAATGACAATGTCGCTTACGGCTTGCGGCGCAGGTAGACGGGGAAGCGGGGGTTGCCTTTCTGGCTCAGGCCATAGTACTTGAAGGTAATCACGCTGCCCGGGCTGGGCGGGCTGGCGCGGAGTTGGTCGCTGAAGCCGGATCCTATTTTGACGAGCCGCCCGTTCTCGAGGCGGCACTCGAGCGCGCCCATCATGCCCGTGTATTTGCCCTTGCCGGGCAGGATTTTCTGCACCACGCATTCGGCGTCGAGATGGTTCTTGACTTTTAACGCCGAGGACAGGCGGCCACTTTGCCAGGGCGCAGACGGGTCGCGCACCACCACGCCCTCGCCGCCGCCGGCGCTGACTTCGGCCAGAAAATCAGTGAGCTCGGCCGTGGTGTTGACCTCGAGCTGCGGGATGACTCGAATGCGCTCGTTGGGATGCGCGCGCAGATAATCCTCCAGCACCGAAAGCCGCGCGTAAAGCCCCCCGGCCTGACGCGGCACTTCGAAAATGTGATACCGCACTTGCAGCCAGCGCTCGTCCGGGGTCTTGCGGCGCACGATGGAGACGATGGTTTCGAAATCCCCGCGCCGGGTCCACAACTCGCCGTCCAGCGCAAAGGGCGGAAAGCCACGGGTGAACCACTCCGGCGCGTGCAGCACTTTGCCGTTGCGGCTGAGCAGTTGCCGGCCATCCCACAACCCGCGCACCCCGTCGAGCTTTTCGCTCATCACCCAGCCGACGACATCCTGCGAGCCGTCATAGGTGTTCAGCAGAAAGACATCGGGATTCTGCGCCTGCGCCGCCGGAACATGGCCGACGAGCAGCAGCCACGCAGCGAGCAGTGCGAACAGATGGCGGTTGGTCTTCATATCGGTTGCGGCAGTGGCGGGGGTCGAAGCGGCGGGGCCGCCACCCTCACCCGGCGACGGGCTACAAGGCCCGTCGCCCCCCTCTCCCCTGGAGGGAGAGGGTTAAGAAGAGATGGGCGGAGCCGCTCAATTAAGGGTTGGTTCCCCTCTCCCTTTGAGGGAGAGGGGCTAGGGGTGAGGGTGGCGGCGCCGCGCAATCTTCCACCCCCACTGCCGCAACCGGTTACAAGTCCCAGTCGAATTTCAGCAGGATGCTGTGGGCTGTCGGCTGGCTCGAGTGTTCTTCGCGTTCGAGCTCAAAGCTGCTGCGGAAGCGGCGGCCGTTGTGCAGGCGGCTGCCGAGGCGATAGCTGCGACGGTCCTCGCCCAGGGTCATGCCGGTGTAGGGCGTGAGCAGCGCTTCGCGCAGGCCGAAGCCGAGGCCGTAGCCCAGCTCCAACTCCAGCCGGGGGCCCTTCGGCGCGCTCGGGCGGCCGTCTTTGTCGAGACGCTGCTCCCACAATGCGTCCAAGCTGCGCGGCGCGTAACCGAAGCCCGGCTTCAGGCTGAAGGAGAGGCCCTGCTCGCCGATCTTCCCCAGCACGATGCCGCCGGACACGCCCCACTCTTCATAATTGCTGCGCCCCAGCAAACCGTGGCTGCCGAGTTCGAAACTCATCTTGCCGTCGGCGCTGGTGTAGGTCGCCCGCGCGCTGACCTCGGCGCCGTTGCCGCCCTCGCCGTCGCCGCCCTCGTAGCGCCAGCCGGCTTCCAGGGCCGTCAGCAGCGACGCCCCGTTCGTCAGTCTGGCGCTGCGGCTCGATTCCAGGCTCAGGTTCGCCCGCTGCGCCTCGATCTCCGAGGCGGGCAGGTCGCCCCCCGCGTCCACATCCAGCGTGCTGTGCGTGAACTGCCCCTTCACGCGCAGCGAAATTTCCCTGTGACGCCACAACTCGCCGCCGCCGCCGAAGCTCACGCTCAACAAATCCGCGTCCCGGCTGACCGTCGCCCGGCCCTGCGACGCAATCTCCAAGTCGCCCGTGCCGAAACCGACTGTCCCCCACAGGTCGAGGCCATCCCGGCTCCAGCCCATATAGGGGTGCACGCTGGTCAGCGAGAGCGTCTGATCGCCGCTGCGCCCGCTCGCCGCCAACTCGTATTCCGTTTCGCTCTCGCCCCAGGAAAGCGCGAGGCCGGCCAGCCACTGCGGGGAAAGCTGTACATCCGCGCCGAGGTGGAAGCCATAATACTCGCCGTCGTAGTCAACGCCGGTGGCTTCGCCGTCGAAACCGATGTAGTCGCCCTCGCCCCAGAGCGTCAGCGTGGACAGGTCGAAGCCCGCGCCCTCCGCCTGCCCTGCGCTCACTTGCAGGGGCAGCACAAACGCACCGCCGCTGAGCAGACGCACGGCATCGAAGCCGCCATCCCGCAGCGCATTGCCGTTCGCACGCAGCACACCGGCAATACTGTTTTGCCCGCCAAGCGCCACGCTTCCGGCCTGCCTGCCGCTGCCGATCTTCCCGATCCGCCGCGTGATGGCGCTGACCGTGCTGTCGGTCGCCACCAGCGCCACCTCCGACAGAATCGCATCGTTGGCGGCGGCGACGATGGCGGCATCGCTGATCCGGGTGGTGACGGTGATGGTCGCCATACCGAGCCCGCGCGCTTCCACCTCGAAGGTCTCCGTCAGCACCTGCCCGATGACCAGCGCCGTCACCGCCGGATGGCTGTTCAGCAGCGTGTAGGCCCAGACGCCGCCCTCGCTCAGCGTGAAGTCGCCAAAAACGTCATCCGGCGGGTTCATCGGGTCAGCGATGGCGCGCGTGATCGGCGTGAAAGTGCGCCCGTCCGGGTTCGTGGTCAGCGCGCCGCCTGTAGTGCGCACCTGTGTCGCATCTGCTGTGTTCTCACCCAGCGGAATGCTGATGACGCCAGCGAGCGCGCCGCCGATGGCGGTCACGGGTGCGACGCGGATGGTGACGGTGACGGTCGCGCGGCTCGAGCCGGTGGCTTCCACCGCCAGCTCGTCGGTCAGCATCTCGCCGGGCGTGAGCGCCACCACCGACGGATGGTCGTTGTCCAGCGTGTAACTCCACGCGCCATCTGCTCCCAGAGCGAAGTCGCCAAAGGCGTCGCCGGCGGCGTTGGCCGGTCGCGTCCGCGCGCTGAAGTCGCGCCCGTCGGGGTCGGTGGTCAGCGTGCCGCTGGCGGTGCGCGTTTCGGTCGCGCTGGCGGTGTTCTCGCCCGGCACGATGACGATCTCGCCAGCGAGGTCGCCTCCTATGCTGCCGACGACGAAATTGCCGGCGATCACGCGCACGGTGACGCTGGTGCGATGGGTGCGACCGAGCGCGTCCTGCGCCAGCAATGTCAGCGTGACATCGCGCCCGGTGGTGTTCGGGACGCGGTTCAAAGTGCCGTCGGCGTTGCGCGTGACGATGGCGCGGAACTCGGCTTCGTCGGGCGTCCAGGTCGCGCTCGCGCTGCCGTTGCCGGTGAAGGCGCCGGCGGCGGTGATAACCGTGCCGGTAATCGTATCGGTCGTGGTCGCGCTCCACTGATAGCGGACCGGGTCGGCGAACGGCGGCGCGACCGCAGGCACCAGCGGCAGCGGCACACCGGCGTTGACGCCCATACCGGCGGCCGGCGAAGTCACGCGCACCGCCAGCGCCGACGGCGTGTCGGCGACATTGATGCCGAAAGTCTGCGACACCGTGTGGCCGACGGTGGTGGCGTCGGCGGCGCGGTCGCGCACGGTCACGGTGATCGAATACAGCAGCGGCGAGTTGTCGGCAAAGGTGGTGTTGAAGCCGACCGTGCCGCTGATGACGCCGCTGTCGCCGTCCAGCGTCAAGCCCGGCGGCAGCAGCAGGGTGCGGCCGGTGGCCAGCCCGTCCATATCCAGTTCCAGGTTGCCGACGCCGCTTACGGTGTAGAACAAGTCGTCGCCTTCGGGGTCGCTGGCGCCGGCGTCAATGGCGACCGTCTCGCCCTCGGCGATTTGCACCACGCTGCGGTCGCGCGGCGGGTCAAACACCGGCGCCCGGTTGGTAACGCCGTCGGTGACCAGGTTGATGACATTGATGGTTCCCATCGCCGTGACGGTGGCGATGCCGTCGCTGACCTGCCACTCAAAAGTAAAGGTCTCGCGCTCGCCGGCGATGGCGTCGTCGGCGATGACGCCGGTGATGCTGCCGTCGGCGTTCAGCGTCAAGCCCGCCGGCAGCGGGTCGGAGTCGTCGGTCAGCGTGAAGGTCAGCGTCTGCGGCGGCAGCGCCGCGCGGCGCGGCGGCACCGGGTTGGTCGGGTCGGTGCGGTCAATCTCGTCGTCACGGTCAACCGCGTCGGGGTCGGTGGCGACCAGTTGCTCGCTGAACGGGTCGCGCTCGTGCGCCGTCACCGGCCCGTAGTCGCTCGCCACCGGCGCGGTGTTGGTGGCGATGTTGATGGTCACGGTGCCGGTGTCGGTCGGCGCGGTGCCGGGCGTGCAGATGGTTCTAAACGGCGGCGTGGTGGAGCGGCGGCACACCTCGGCGGCCGGGTAGGTGCCGGTGATGCCGAACGAGTCGCTGGTGCCGCTCGTCGGCGCGGTATAAGTAATGGAGCCGTCGGGGTTGGCGGTCGCGCTGCCGGTCGGCGTCGGGCTTGCCGCCACCGAGAACGAGGTGTTCAACAACTGGTTGAACGGAATGGTGCGCGTCAGCGAGCGCATCTGCTCCGCGGTCAGGGTCACCGAGGCGCCTGCGACCACGCCGATCTCCACATCGCGCACCGAGATGGCGACGGCAGCCGGCGGGATGGCGATGGTGATGCGCCCGCTGCTGCTGCGCCCGCGCGAGTCGGCCACGGTGTAGGTGAACACCTGGTCGCCGACGCCGCCGGCGGCGTTGCCGAGCAGGTCTTGCACGGTGACCATCTGCGCCGAGGTCAGCGTCCCGGTGCAGGTGGCGTCGGTGTTGCGGGCGGCGCAGGACTCGGTGGGGTTGGTGTTGGCGCCGGCGATGCCGTCGGTGATGACGAAAAACGGGTTGCTGGAGAAGTCCACCGTCACCGTCAGTTGGTCGTCGTCGTCCTCGTCGCTGATGCGCGGGTTGAAGTCAATCACGGTCGGGTTGAACGCGCCGGCTTCCAACTCCAGCGCGAAGTTGTCGGCGGTCGGCAGCGACAGCGTCGGGTCGCTGCGGACGATGAACTGGTGCGAGGCGATGCGCTGCAGGCCGCCGACGCTGACGACGGCTTGCACCGTGAACATCGTGTCGGTGCGTCCCTGCGGCGTGGTCCAGGCGAACACGGCGCTGGTGGGGTCGGTGGCGTCGGCGGTGACCGTCGCCGCATTCGCGCCGCTGGTCGGGTTGAGCGCCAGCGACCACACCGGCGTCGCGCCGCCCAGGTTCGCGGCGCTGAAGGTCAGCGCCACCGGCTCGTTCACCGGATAGAAGCGATCAATCGTCGGCGGCGTCAGCATCGGCGCGTCCAGATCAATGACCGTAATCGTGCCGCCGCCGGTGTCCATCATCGCGGTGCCGTCGCTGACCTGGAAGGTGAAGGTGTAGGTCTGGTCGCCGTCCACCGCGTCGGCTTCGCCGGTCAGCGTGCCGTCGGTGTTCAGCGTCAAGCCCGGCGGCAGCGTCGCCGGCGCGCTGGTCAGCGTGAACACCAGCGTCTGCGCCGGGGTGTCGGTGTCGCTGGCGACCAGCCGGTTGTTGTCGGCCGGCAGCGCCTCGCCCTCGTCAATGCGGGCGGTGAAGTCGTCGGCGACCGGCGCGGTGTTGGCTTCCACCACGCTGACGGCGAAGTCGTGCGTGGCGGTGGC
>JAHRAN010000104.1 GCA_020027245.1 Myxococcota bacterium | reverse complement strand
TGGTGGACGCCGAGGGCGACTTCACGCGCGCGGGCGAGTTGCTGCGCGAGCGGGGGCTTGCGCGGGCGGTGAAGCGCGCGGGGCGCGAGGCCAGCGAGGGCGCCATCGCGATGGCGCTCGCGGGCCGGGTGGCCGGTATCGTCGAGTTGAACTGCGAGACCGACTTTGTCGCCAAGACCGACGACTTCCAGAAACTCGCCAGCGGCATTGCTGAACTCGCCGCCGCGCACCCGGAGGTCAGCGACAGCGACGCGCTGCTCGCGCTCGAGGTCGCCGGCGAGAAGGTCAGCGAGCGCATCGCCGCCGCCGCGAGCACCCTCGGTGAGAACGTGGTGCTGCGGCGCCACGCGCGGGTCGAGGCCGCGGGCGCGGGCTGCGCCTCGGGCTACATCCACGCGGGCGGCAAGCTCGGGGTGATCGTGGCGCTCGCCTCCAAGGCCCCGGCGGATGCGCTCACACCGCTCGCCCGCGACCTGGCCATGCACATCGCCGCCGCCGACCCGCACCCGCTTGCGGTGGACCGCGATGGTGTTGACCCGGCGTTGCTCGCGCGCGAGTCGGAACTCTTCAAGCGTCAGGCGGCGCAGCAGGGCAAGCCCGAAAAAATTCTCGAGCGCATCGTCGAGGGGCGCCTCCGCAAGTTCTACGCCGAGGTCTGCCTGCTCGAGCAGGCCTTCGTGAAAGACCCCGACCGCAGCATTCAGCAGTTGCTCGGCGACGCCTCGGCGAAAGTCGAGAGCCCGGTCTCGGTCGAGGGTTTTGTGCGCTACCGCCTGGGAGGCGCCGCCGACGAATGAGCGCCCGCTACAGCCGCATCGTGTTGAAACTTTCCGGCGAGGTGCTCGCCGGCGAGCGGGGCTTTGGTCTCCACTCACCGGTTGTGGATACGCTGGCCGGCGAGTTGCGCAGCGCGCATGAACTCGGCGTGCAGATCGGCATCGTGCTCGGCGGCGGCAACTTCATTCGCGGCGCCGCCGCAGAGCGAAGCGGCGCCGACCGCGCCACCGGCGACTACATGGGCATGCTGGCCTCGGTGATGAACGGGCTGGCGGTGCAGGACGCGCTGGAGCAGAGCGGCCTGCCGACGCGCGTGCTCTCCGCGCTCGACATGCGGCAGGTGGCGGAGCCCTACATCCGCCGGCGCGCGCAGCGTCACCTCGAAAAGGGGCGCATCGTCATTTTCGCCGGCGGCACCGGCAACCCCTACTTCACGACCGACACGGCGGCCGCCCTGCGCGCCGCCGAGATCGGCGCCGAGGCGGTGCTGAAAGCGACTCGCGTGGATGGCGTCTATAGCGCCGACCCCGAGCGCGACCCCAAAGCGAAGCGCTACGAGAAACTGAGTTACGAAGAGGTGCTGCAGAAGCAACTCGCGTTCATGGATCAGGCGGCGATTGCGCTGTGCCGTGAGAACGCGCTGCCGATCGTGGTCTTCGACATGACCATGCCGGGCAACATTCGGCGGGTGCTCGCTGGCGAAGCCGTCGGCACTCGCGTTCAGGGCGAAGGTGGCGGCCATGGCCGAGGGTGATGTCGAACTGGTGATCGAGGAAGCGCAGGGCGACATGGAGCGCGCGCTGCGCAGCCTGCGCTCCGAACTCCAGAAGGTACGCACGGGACGCGCCAACCCGGCCCTGCTCGACGACCTGCGGGTGGATTACTACGACACGCCGACGCCGCTTCGGCAACTCGCCAGCATCACGGTGCCGGACGCGCGGCTGATCGTGGTGTCGCCCTTCGACCAGAGCGCGCTGGCGAACATCGAGCGCGCGGTGCAGGCGGCAGACCTCGGGCTCACGCCGAACAACGACGGCAAGGTGGTGCGCATCCCGATTCCGCAGTTGACCGAGGAGCGCCGGCGGGAGATCGTGAAGCAGGTGCGCAAGACCGCCGAGGAGCACAAGATCGGCGTGCGCGATGCGCGGCGCAGCGCGCTTTCGCTGCTGCGCGATCTGGAAGGCGAGGGCGGTCTTTCGAGCGACGACAAACGCCGCGCCGAAAAGAAAATTCAGGACCTGACCGATCAGCACATAACCCGGGTGGATGAAGTGCTGGCGGCCAAGGAGAAGGAGATCCTCGAGGTCTGAACCTCGAACTGCGCCATGCAACCGCAATGCCCGGCAGATGTTCCCCACCATGTCGCCATCATCATGGATGGCAACGGTCGCTGGGCCGAGCGCCGGGGTTTCGAGCGCAGCGCCGGGCACCGCGCGGGTATGGAGACGGTGCGCGAAATCGTGCGCGTGGCGAGCGAGCTGGGCGTCGGCTGGCTGACCCTGTATGCCTTCTCGTCGGAAAACTGGAGCCGGCCGAAGAACGAGATTGATGTGTTGATGTCGCTGCCCGAAAAATACTTTGCGCGCGAGTTGCCGGAAGCCGAGCGCCGGGGTTTGCGCATTCTGACCATCGGCCATCTCGAGCGCTTGCCGCGCCGGGTGCGCTTTGCCCTCGAGCGCGCCGTCACGCGCACGGCCTCGAACACCGGCATGCGTCTGGTCTTTGCGCTCTCGTATGGCGGGCGCGCTGAAATCGTGGACGCCACGCGCCGCCTGTTGCGCGTGCAGGAGCAGGGCGGGCTCGAACCCGAAGCGCTCGACGAAAAAATGTTCGCCGCTCACCTCGATGCGCCCGAGATGCCGGACGTGGACCTGCTGATCCGCACCGGCGAGGAGCAGCGCGTCTCGAACTTCCTGCTCTGGCAGATCGCGTATGCCGAGCTGGTGACCGCCGACCGGATGTGGCCCGAGTTCCGCCGCAGCGATCTCGAAGCGGCGTTCGATGAATACGCGCGCCGCGAGCGGCGCTTCGGTCGCACCTCGGCGCAGGCGCAGAACCCGTGACCGTTACACGCATCGCGCTGCTCGGCAGCACCGGCAGCATCGGCGAGCAGACCCTCGAGGTCGTGGCCGCTTTCCCGGAGCGCTTCGAAGTCGTGGCGCTGGCCGCCGGCCGTCGCATCGCGCGCCTCGCCGAGCAGGTGCAGGCGCTTCGTCCCCACCTGGTTGCGGTGGCGACCGACCCGGGCGCCTTCGAACTGCGCGCGCGGCTTTGCGAAGCGGGCGTCGCCGCGCCTGAAATTGTCGTGGGCGACGCGGGGCTCATCGCCGTCGCCGAGTTCGAGGCCGACAAAGTTGTAGCGGCGCTGGTCGGCGCGGTCGGCCTGCGTCCCACCCTCGCCGCGGTGCGCGCGGGCCGCGATGTGGCGCTCGCCAACAAGGAGGTGCTGGTGATGGCGGGGGCGCTCTTCCAGCGCGAGTTGCGGTGCAGCGGCGTGCGCCTCTTGCCGGTGGACAGCGAGCACAGCGCCATCTTTCAGGCGCTCGAAGGTCAGCGCACGGAAGATTTGTCGCGCATCGTGCTGACTGCATCCGGCGGCCCCTTCCGCACCTGGCCTGCGGCGCGCATCGCCGCCGCCAGCACGCAGCAGGCGCTCGCCCACCCGAACTGGGACATGGGGCCGAAGATCAGCATTGACTCGGCCACGCTGATGAACAAGGCGCTCGAAGTGATCGAGGCGCGCTGGCTCTTCGATGTGTCGCCAGCGCAAGTGGATGTGGTCGTTCACCCGCAGTCCATCGTGCACTCGCTGGTCGAGTTCGTGGACGGCTCGCTGCTCGCGCAACTCGGCCACCCGGACATGAAGCCGCCGATTGCGCTGGCGCTGTCGCATCCCGAGCGCCTGCCGCTCGAGACCAAGCGTCTCGATCTCGCCGAGATCGGGCGGCTCGATTTCGAGGCGCCCGACCGCGCGCGCTTCCCCTGTCTCGACCTCGCATGGCGCGCGCTCGCTGGCGCCGAGACCGCGCCGGCGGTGTTGAACGCCGCCAACGAGGAGGCGGTGGCCGCGTTTCTCGACGGCCGCATTTCCTTCCCCTGCATCGCGCGCGTGAATACCCGCGTGCTCGATGCGCACTTGTCCGCGCACGCCGGTCAGCGCATCGAGCAGCTCGAGCAGGTGCTTGCGGCGGACGCCGAAGGCCGAAGCGCCGCCCGGCGACAACTGGAGGAGCTTGCAGCATGAGCGGCATCATCACCGCGTTGGAATACCTGTTCGCCTTTGTGCTGATGCTCGGCGTGCTGATCACCGTCCACGAGTTCGGCCACTTCATCGTCGCCAAGCTGTGCGACGTCCGGGTGCTGCGCTTCTCCATCGGCTTCGGCCCGGCCCTCGGCTTCGGTCGTTACCGGCTGAACTGGATCTGGGGCGAAACCGAATACCGCATCGCCTGGTTCCCGCTCGGCGGCTATGTGATGATGCTCGGCGAGCAGCCGGGCGATGAAAACACGCCGCTGGCGCGCGCCAACTTCGAGCGCACGCTCGTCGCGAAGCCGCTGTGGAAGAAGCTCGCCATCGTACTCGCCGGCCCGGCGATGAACCTGATCCTGCCCGTCTTCATCATGATGGGTTTTCTGTGGATCGGCATCGAGCGCGACGACACGGTGATCGGCAGCGTCGCGCCAGCCTCGCCGGCGGCAGCGGCCGGGCTCGAGATCGGCGACCGCATACTGGCGCTGGACGATGAGCCGCTTGGCCGCTGGATCGAATTCGAAATGGCCATCAGCGAGCGTGGCGGGGAAACGCTGCGCCTCGAAATCGAGCGCGCGGGCCAGCGCTCCCTTCGCGAGGTCGTGGCCGCCCGTCGCAGCGGCCTCGACTTCTTCAATATACCGGGGACGGTTGGCTGGATCGGTGTGCAGCACGAGCGCGAGCAGGCGCGGCTTGCGCTGCTCACGCGCACGGGGCCGGCTGCGCGGGCGGGCCTGCGCTCGGGCGACCTCGTCCTTGCCGTGGACGATGTGGCGGTGGCGGACTGGCCCGCCTTCGTGCGCGCTCTCGCTGGCGCAAAAGCGGTTGCGCAACTCGTCGTCGAGCGCCCGCAGGGCGACGGCGCGGCGCCGACGCAGCACCGCCTGTCGCTGCCGACCGGGCAGCGCGACCCGGCGGCGCTCGGCATCGCGCCCGCGCGGGTGCTGATTCGTGAAGTCGGTGCGGGCAGCCCGGCGGCGCGCGCGGGCATCGCCCCCGGTGACCTGATCGTGGCCATTGACGCGCAGCCGCTCGGCAGCTTCCGCAGCTTTCAGGAAATCGTGCGCGGCTCCGACGGCCGTCCCCTCGCGTTCGATGTGCTGCGCGATGGCGAAGTGCGCAGCGTGTCGCTCAGCGCCGAGAAGCGCGAGATCGAACTCGATGGCGTCAAGGACGGGCATTACCTGATCGGCGTCAGCGCCGTCAACAACGCGCTGCCGGGCGCCACCCGCAGCGAGCAGGTGCGCAACCCGCTGCGCGCCTTGCCGCGCGCCGTGGTGCATATCACCGAACTCACGCTGCTGATGCTCGATGGCGTGGGGCGCATCGTGTCCGGCGAGATTTCGCGTCGCCACGTGGGCGGCCCGATCGAAATCGCGCGGCAGTCCGGGCGCGCCCTCGAAGCCGGCTGGGGCCGCTTCCTGCGCATGCTGATTCTGATCAGCATCAACCTCGCCATCCTCAACCTGCTGCCGGTTCCCGTGCTCGATGGCGGCCAGGCGATGATGTTCCTGATCGAGCGCGTGCGCGGCCGCCCCCTGTCACTGCGCAGCCGCCTGATCGCCACGCAACTCGGGCTGGTGCTGATCCTGCTGCTGATGGGCCTCGCCTTCTGGAACGACATCTCCCGCTACTGGGGCGACTTTGTCGGATGGTTGGGTTTCTGAGCGCGCAGTGCGCACCCTCGCTGCCCCCACGCTGCTCGCGCTCGAGACTGCAACCCCGACGCTCGGCGTCGCGCTCTATCAGGCGGGCCGGTTGCGCGCCGAGTGCATCGAGCGCGGCGTGCGCGCGCCGTCTTCGCTGTTGCTGCCCGCCATCCAGCGCCTGCTCGAAAGCTGCGGCTGCACGCTCGACGCGGTGGATGGCATTGCGCTCTCGATTGGCCCGGGCTCCTTCACCGGCCTGCGAGTCGCGCTTGCGAGTGCTAAAGGCCTGGCATTTGGCGGGCAGCCGCCCGTGCTCGCGGTTTCGACGCTGGCCGGTCTCGCAGCCTGCGCCCACCCCGCGCCGGGGCCGCTGGCGGCGCTGCTCGATGCGCGGCGGGGCGAGATCTATGCGGGGGTCTTCGCGCATGCTGGCGCGCACGACGCCACGCTCGTGCCCGAGTCGCTCTACACACCGGCTGAGCTCGCCGCGAAGTTGCCGTCGGCCACGGGGCTGGTGGCGGGCGAGGGCGCGGACGACGCCGCAAGGCAGCTTTGCGCGCTGCGTCCCGACCTGCGCCGCCTCGCGCCGCCGCTGTTCGAGGCGCGGGCTGTAGCCATTGCCCGGCTCGCGTGGCCGCGCTTTCGCGCCGGCGACGGCGGCGACGCCGGACTGCTCGTGCCGCGCTACCTGCGCCGCGCCGAGGCGGAGGCGTTGCAAAGGGGCAGCCCCGTCGAGCCGCAGCCGGACGAAGCGCCGGCTTTTGACGCCACCAGACCCCGCCGGTAATCATCTACCCCCTTTCCTACATCACCCCTCAACCCCCGTCCCGCGCCGCCCGCCGTGCGGCGCAACGCAGGAGAGCCGATGCCCCTCAACATCTACTACGACAAAGACGCAGACCTCGCCCGGCTCGAGGGCCGCACCGTGGCCGTCATCGGCTATGGCAGCCAGGGCCACGCCCACGCCCAGAACTTGCAGCACGCAGGTGTCTCGGTGCTCGTGGGCTTGCGCCGCAGTTCGGACTCCTGGGCCAAGGCCGAAGCGGCGGGCCTGCGCGTGCTGACGCCGGAGGAGGCGACGCGCGAGGCCCAGGTGGTGATGCTGACCGTGCCGGACGAGACGGCGGCCGAACTCTACGAGAAGG
>JAHRAN010000087.1 GCA_020027245.1 Myxococcota bacterium | reverse complement strand
CGCCGAGCGGCTGTCACGGCGCCTCGAGGCCGCGCGCCATGACCTGTTTCCAGCCCTCGATGGTGGTCGTTCGCGCCTCGGCTCGCCGCGCGCAGTAGATACCGAAAATGCTGGTCAGCAACAGATTTGCGAGGGCATCCGGCGACACATCGCGCCGCAGCGCGCCACGCTTGGCGATGCCCGTGAGCAGAATCTCGATTCGCTCGATCGCCAGCAGCGCCTTTTCTTTTTTGGGCTCTTTGCGCAGCGCATGACGCACATAAACGGCAAGCGCCACCTGCATCAGCCCGGTGTCCGCCACCATTTTGTCCGCGCGCTCGACGCCGTTCAGCAGGGTTTCGATGAGTTCGGAAATACTGGCCGTCTTCGGGTCGAGTTGTTCGAGTTCCAGCAGAAGCTGCTTCTGACAGCGCAGCCGCAACTCTTCGAGCACGTGGTCCTTGCTCGGGAAGTGAAAGTAAAAAGTGCCGCGTACCACCTGCGCCCGCCGGGCGATGTGCTCGATGCGCGTGGCCGGAATGCCCCGCTGGCGAAACTCATCAAGCGCAGCCCGAAACAACCGCTCCCGTGTTGCCGCGCACTTCCGCGCGCGCGGGCCGGGCCGAATGGTTTCGGGGGAGCGCGGGTTCGATGTCGCTGCGGGTTGCTGCATCCTGTTCTCTTCCTCGTGCTCGAGCGCGCGCATCCATCGTAGCGCCTTGCGGCGGGCGCAAGGCGGGGCGCAAATTCCGGCCGCGGTCAACAGGCCGGGCGATGGTGCGTCAGCCTTCCGACAGCGGCTTTGCGCGGTCAACGGGATGGGCGGGGCGCGGCAGCGCCCCCCGGAGGACGCACCGGGATGCCGAGTTCGAGCAGGCGGCGCTTCACGCTGCCCACCGTCTCTTCGCCGAAATGAAAGATGCTGGCGGCGAGGGCGGCCTGCGCGTGCCCCCCCTCGGGGCCGTCGTCGAGTGCGCGCGCCAGACTCTCGGGCGTTCCGCCGCCGCCCGATGCGATGACGGGAATCGGCACCGCGTCGGCGACGCCGCGCAAAAGCGTGAGATCGTAGCCCCGGCGCGTGCCGTCGCGGTCCATGCTGGTCAGCAGAATCTCGCCGGCGCCCGCGCGCGCCATC
The DNA here is from genome assembly GCA_020027245.1 of Myxococcota bacterium. Lineage (GTDB taxonomy): Bacteria > Myxococcota_A > UBA9160 > UBA9160 > UBA6930 > JAHRAN01. Next base: position 14,543 of record JAHRAN010000087.1, on the reverse strand, counting down.
CGTCGCGCCCAGGCGCGGGCTTCGAGTCCGGTCGCGCGCCGCCCGCCGTGGGTGAAGACCTCGAAGGCCACAGCCCCCGCCTCGCACTCGATGCGGTCGCCGTGCCGCGTTTCGCGCTCCCGGGCGCGGGCGCGGAACGCGGGCCAGTCGTCCACGCGCCGGGCGTCAATGGCAATCACCAGGTTGGCGCTGCCGATTTGCAGCGCGGCTTCGGAAACCAGCTCGGGGTCGTTCACCGCCGCGCTCATGATCGAAACCTTGTCGGCGCCCGCGTTCAAAAGGTCGCGCAGGTCGCCGAGATCGCGCACGCCGCCGCCGACGCAGACCGGCATGAACACCGCCTCTGCTGTGCGCGCCACCACATCGAGCATAATGCGCCGCGCTTCGTGACTGGCGCTGATGTCGAGAAAGGTGAGCTCGTCCGCCTGCTGCGCATCGTATTCGCGCGCCACCTCGACCGGGTCGCCGGCATCCACGTGGTCCACATAACGCACGCCCTTCACCACGCGGCCGCGGTCCACATCGAGGCAGGGGATGATGCGTTTCAGCAGCACGCGGCTTCGAGCGCCTCGCCGAGGGTGAACGCGCCGTCGAGCAGCGCGCGACCGACGATCAGGCCATGCAGTTCGTCGCAGGCGGCGGCGGCGCGCACATGCTCGAGGCTGCCGACGCCGCCGCTTGCAATCACGGGCAGCTTCACCGCGCGCGCCAGCGCCACGCTCGCTTCGAGATTCGGCCCGCTACCCATGCCATCGCGCGCGATGTCGGTGTGGATGAGCGCCGCAACGCCCGCGTCCTCGAAACGCCGCGCCAGCGTGAGCGCATCGGTCTCGCTGTTTTCGAGCCAGCCCGCGACGGCGACGCGGCCCTCGCGCGCGTCAATGCTCACCCCGATGCGACCGGGAAAGCGCCGCGCGGCATCCAGCACCAGCGCGGGCTCGCGCAGCGCAGCAGTGCCGAGGATGACGCGCGCGACGCCGAGCTCGAGCCAGGTCTCGATACTTTCGAGGCTGCGGATTCCGCCGCCGAGTTCGATGGGGATCTTATGCAGCGCGTCGAGAATCGCGCACACCGCCTGGCGGTTTCCGGGCCGCCCCGTGCGCGCGCCGTCGAGATCCACCAGGTGCAAAAAGCGCAGCGGGTGTGCGGCGAAGCGCGTGGCGAGCGCCGCCGGGTCGGCGTCATACACCGTGACATCCTGATAGCGACCCTGACGCAGGCGCACGCAGCGTCCGTCGAGCAGGTCTATCGCGGGCAGCAGTTCGAAACTTCGCACAGCGAGATCAGGGCTGCGGCATGGCGCGCACCAGACGGCCGACACCCCAGCGCGCCAACTCTTCGGCGCTGAGCCAGCGCAACCCGCCACCGGGATACTGGCGGGTGACGAACACATTCTCGCCCGCGGGCTTCTGACGCTCGTCGAAGGCGCCGCTCCAGAGCCGTCGCGCGTCCGGCGCGCGGCGCAGGGTGACATCAAAACCCACCGCGGCCGGTTTCGCGGCGCCATACTCGCCGCCCTCGCGCGGGACCCAGCGCGTCAGCGTGCCGAGCAGCAGCGCATCGGCGCCGAACTCCTGCGCCACGAGGCGCGCTATCAGCGAAGGCTTCGAGTGCTCCGCCGTTTCCGAGAGCGCCTCATCCATGTGTTGCAAGGCGCGCTCGACATCGCTCGGCGCCACCACCTCGAAGCCGCGCGCCACCAGCGCCTCGGCCAGTTGATGCGCGACCAGTTGCGCCGCCACCTCTGGCGTGGTGCCCGCGCCGGGCTTCGCTGCGGCGAGCGATGGCGCCAGCACAAAGGGCGCCACCGCCAGCTTGCGGGGTGCGCCGTGTCCGGCGAGCGTGGTGTGCGAGTGCACCTCGACCGGCGGCGGCGTGCAATTCGCGCCAGCGAGCAGCAGCGCGCACACGGCAAGCACAAAACAGCGGCCCATCATGCACGCACCCAACCGGCAAAGGCTTCGAGTAGACGCAGCCCCGCCGCCTGACTCTTCTCCGGGTGAAACTGCACGGCAAACATGTTGTCGCGCGCCACCGCCGCGGCGAAGGGTTCGCCGTGCTCGGTGGTTCCGACCTGATCGCTCGCGTCTGCCGGCCTGGCGCAGAAACTGTGCACGAAGTAGTAGGTGTCCTCGTCGGGCAGGGCTTCGAGCAGCGGATGCGCGCCATGCCAGCGCACAAGGTTCCAGCCAATGTGCGGCACGCGCAGCTTTAACGCCTCCCCACCGTTCGCGCCCCCGTTCGCGCGCTCGGGAAGACGCCGCACTACGCCCGGCAATAGGCCGAGCCCCATTGCCCCGCCGTGCTCGTTGCTCTCGTCGAAGAGCAGTTGCAGGCCGAGACACAAACCCAGGTAGGGACGACCGCTGGCGATGGCATCGCGCAGCGCCCGGTCGAGCCCCGTCTTTTTGAGCTCCCGCGCGGCGCTGGGGAAGGCGCTGACGCCGGGCAACAGCAGCGCATCGGCAGACTGCAACGATGCGGCGTCGGCGCAGAGCAGGGGCTGACACCCGCTTCGCGCAAGCGCCTTCGCCACGCTTCGCAGGTTGCACGCACCGGTGTCAACGACGGCCACGCGCGGCAGGGCCGCCACTAGAGCGTCCCCTTCACGCTCGGCAGCCCCGTCTGCCGGGGGTCGCGCTCGAGCGCCTGACGCAGCGCGCGCGCCAGCCCCTTGAACACCGCCTCCACCGCGTGATGCGGGCTCTGCCCATAATGCAGTTTGATGTGCAGATCGAGACCCGCGTTCTGCGCCAGCGCGTAACAGAAGTCTCCGACCAGCGAGACATCGAAATCGCCGACGCGGCTGTTTTCGAGCGGCACGTCGTAAACCAGAAACGCACGGTTGGAAATGTCCAGCGCCACCTCGGCCTTGGCCTCGGCCATCGGCAAAAGCTGCGCGCCATAGCGGCGGATGCCAGCGGCGTCGCCCCGCGCCTGACGCAGCGCCTGACCGAGGGTGATCCCCACATCCTCCACCGTGTGGTGCAAGTCAACCTGCAGATCGCCCTTGGCGCGAAGCTCCAGATCGAAGAGCCCGTGCTTGGCGAAGGATTCGAGCATGTGGTCGAAGAACGCGATGCCGGTCTCGACCTGGTATTGACCCGAGCCGTCGAGCGTGAGCGCCACGCGCACCTCGGTTTCACGGGTGCGGCGCTCGACCACGGCATGGCGGTTGGCTTCGCTCATTTTAACCTCTCCGCTTGCGGCTGCGGCGCGCGGCGTCTCCCCGAAGCCGCAGCGAGATACTAGCGCCATGCGCGGTGAAGCCCTCCAGGCGGGCGAGCCGGATGGCATCCGCGCCGAGCGCGCCGAGCCGGCTCGGCCCGAACTTCACGAAGGCCGTGCGCTTCAGGAAATCCTGCGTGCCGAGTGGCGAAAAGAAACGCGCCGTGCCCCCGGTCGGCAGCACGTGGTTGGGGCCCGCCAGATAGTCGCCGACTGCAACCGGCGTGTGGTGACCGAGGAACACCGTGCCCGCGTTCGCCACCCGCTCGAGCGCGGCGTCGGGGTCGGCAACGGCGAGTACCAGATGCTCGGGCGCGTAGGCATCGGCCAGCGCCAGCGCTCTGGTCAAACCCGGCACGACGAAGATGGCGCCGTTTCGCTCGAGCGCACGACGCGCGATGCGCTCGCGCTCGAGCCCCCGAAGCTGCGCTTCGAGAGCAGCGTTCACGCGCCTGGCAAGCCGAGGCAATGTGGTGATGAGCAGCGCCTGCGCCTGCTCCTCGTGCTCCGCCTGCGAGATCAGATCGGCAGCGACCCAGGCGGCGCGCGCACTCGCGTCGGCCACCACCAGCACCTCGGTCGGGCCGGCCTCGCTGTCTATGTCCACCACGCCAAAGAGCAGGCGTTTGGCGGCCTGCACAAAGGCGTTGCCGGGGCCAACGATCTTGTCAACGCCGGGCACGCTCTCGGTGCCAAAGGCGAGCGCGGCCACCGCCTGCGCGCCGCCCATCTTGAAGACGCGCTGCACGCCGGCGAGGCGCGCGGCCAGCAGTACCACCGGGTCGAGACGGCCATCGCGGCCCGGCGGTGTCGCCATCAAGATTTCCGGCACGCGCGCGACTGCCGCCGGCGCCGCGTTCATCACCACCGTCGAGGGATAACGCGCCTTGCCGCCGGGCACATAGATGCCGACGCGCGCAAGCGGCCGCACGCGCTGACCGAGCCGACCGTCGCTCTCGCTGAACTCCCAGCTCGTCGGAACGCGCCGCCGGTGGAAGGCGCGCACGCGCTTGATGGCGTGCGAAAGCGCCGCGCGGTCGGCCGGGGCCACACAGGCGCAGGCCTCGTCCCACTCTTCCCGCGTCACTTCGAGACGGGTCAACGACGCGCCGTCAAACTGCTTCGTATAGGCCAGCACCTTGCGGTCGCCGCCGCGCCGCACCGCGTCCACGACCGCGCGCACTTGCTCATCGAGACGCCGCTGGCCGGCCCGTCGCTTGTGACGCAACCGCTCGAAGGCGCGCTCGAAGCGCTGCTCCCCGTGCAGATACACCGGCAACAGCCCGTCGCCGCTTTCAAGCCGCGCGCGCACGCTCATGCGCTGGACTCCGCGCCGAGGCGCGCCGTCAGCGCGCGGGCGCGGCCTTGAAGGTCACAATGCGTCTGAAGCGCGCCGAAGCCGTGGCGCGCGAGCAACTCCGCCAGGCTGTCGCTCTGCTCGGGAGCGTGCTCGAGGCCGAGCCAGCCGCCCGCGCTCAGAAAACCCGGCGCGCGCTCGATGATGCGTCGCAGCAGTCTTAAACCATCCGGCCCGGCAAAGAGCGCAGTGCGCGGCTCGTGGGCGAGCTCCGCTTTGAGCGTCGTGGCGTCCGCCTCTTTAAGGTAGGGCGGATTCGAGACAATCCAGTCGAAGCGCTCGGCGCCAAAAGGTGTGAAGACATCGCCCGCGAGCAGTTGCACCCGCGCGCCCACGCCGTGCCGCCGGATGTTCCGACGCGCGACTTCGAGTGCGCCCTTCGAGATGTCGCTCGCGACGAACTGCGCCTCGGGCCACTCGCTCGCCAGCGCCAGCGCGATGGCGCCCGAGCCGGTGCCGAGGTCGAGCACGCGAAGCGCCCCGGTCTTTCCAGACTCACGGGCGGCGGCGCCGGCGCGGGCGAGCACGGCCTCGACCAGCACCTCGGTGTCCGGGCGTGGCGTCAGCACCTCGGGCGACACCGCAAGCGGCAGCGACCAGAACTCCTTCTCGCCCGTCAGGTACGCAACCGGGACGCGCCGCGCGCCGCGCTGCTTCACCAGTTCGCGAAAGCGCGCGCGGAGCGCTGCCGATACCGGCTTCTCGAAGTCGAGGTAGAGCCCGAGGCGCGCGCTGCCTCGGGCGTGGGCGAGCAGCAACTCGGCATCGAGGCGCGGCGTTTCGATGCCCTGCTGCGCGAAGTACGAACTTGCCGCGCGCAACAGCTCGAGCACGGTGAAAGGCCGCGCCGCCGCCGCATCCACAGCAAAGTTCATGCCGACGCTCCATCTTCCACCAGCTTCCGCTCCTGCTCGCGCGCGACCCAGTTGCGCAGGCCGTCGAGCAGCTCTTCGAGTTCACCCTCCAGCACGCGGTCGAGTTTGTGCAGCGTGAGGCCGGCGCGGTGGTCGGTCACGCGGTTTTGCGGATAGTTGTAGGTGCGGATTTTTTCGCTGCGCTCGCCGCTGCCCACCTGCGCGCGGCGCAAATCGGCGCGCTGCCTGGTCTGCTTTTCGCGCTCCGCGTCGAGCAGGCGCGCGCGCAGCACCTTGAGCGCCCGGGCCTTGTTCTTGTGCTGGCTCTTTTCGTCCTGACAACTGACGACCACGCCGCTCGGCTCGTGCGTAATGCGCACGGCGGAGTCGGTGGTGTTGACACTCTGCCCGCCCGGGCCGGAGGCGCGGAACACATCAATGCGCAAATCCGCCGGCGCGATGGCGATGTCCAACTCCTCGGCCTCGGGCATGATCGCAACCGTGACCGTCGAGGTGTGAATGCGCCCCTGGCTTTCGGTGACGGGCACGCGCTGCACGCGGTGCACGCCTTTCTCGTAACGCAAGCGCCCGAAGGCGCCACGCCCCTCGACGCCGGCGATGACTTCTTTGATCCCCCTGCCGCCGCCCGTCTCGTGCAGCGAGAGGGGTTCGAGCTTCCAGCCCTGCGCCTCGGCGTAACGCGCGTACATGCGGAACAGGTCGGCGGCAAAGAGGGCAGCCTCGTCGCCGCCCGCGCCCGCGCGGATCTCCAGTATGGCAGCCTTCTCATCGGCCGGGTCGCGCGGAATCAGCAAGCGGCGCAACTCCTCTTCGATGCGCGCGCGCTGCGCCTCGGCGCTGGCCTTCTCCTCCCGCGCCAGCGCTTGAAGCTCCGGGTCCGCATCGCCCGTCAAACTGCTCGCATCCTCGATGCTGCGCAGAGCAGTCCGGTAGCGGCGACCGGCGTCGAGCAGCGGACGCAGCGCGGCCAACTGCTTGCCAAGCCGCGCGAGCTCCGCCGGACGGGTGGCGACCTTGGGGTCGGCCAACTGCGCCTCGAGCGCAGCGGCGCGCGCCTCGGCGTCGCGAATCTTCTCGGTCCAATTGGATGTTGCGTTCGGCATGATGCTCGAAACCAGCCCCGGGCCCCGCCACCGGGGCCTGCTTAAAGGGTAGACCTGACGGGGAGTTACGAGTGTCCAGCGGACGCGGCGTGAAGCGCCGAATGAAGCCTGATGGAAAGGTTAAACGGGTGCGTGCGCCGGACAGCCATGGCGGGGACAGTCGCCCATCCGATCACGGGTCGCAAGGGGGCTTGACATGCGGGGAGGAGGGTATGATCCCGAGCATGATCTACCAATTCCGATTTGACAAAGATCACTTCGACGAAGTGCTTCGGCGAGTGCGTCGCAAGGACTCCCTTCTCAGCCAAGGTTGGGGAGGCGGAGAAGAAGGCGGCTTCAACTTGGAGCACCTTGAAAACGACGATGGGTTCCGGGCAAAATTCCGTAGCCACCCCGACTACGAAACCAACCGCGTCCCGAACAGTTTGCTGCGAATCAAAAACTTTTGCGACGGCGATGTACTCGTCGTCCCACATCTTCCCAAAAAAGGCAAGGTATCGGTGCACATCGTGGATGGAAATTTCCCTGGTTGCTACGACTACCTTGAGTCCGACCCGACGCACCTGAACCATCGAGTCAGGATCAAGAAATCGTACGGCTTGGACGGCGAAATAGACAACCACAATGTTCGTCTCGCAAGCTGGAGTAGCAAGCTGAGGGCAAGGCGGCTTCCGATTTTGCCGCTAGACGAGGGCGCGGGCGCGGTATTTTTTGAGATCATGCGCCAACTTGATGCTGACCCATCTTACTCACTCCCGCTGTCGAAACTGGATGAGTATCTCAATGAGCGAACGCAATGCCTGTTGAAGGTTCTCGGTAGCGCCTTGGAGAATATTTCCCCCAGCGGGAGCAGAATCTCTTTTGAGGGCGTGTGTGAGTTCATTCTGACCGAGGCAGGATACAAGATTGACAGACGCAACCACTACAACCGCAAGGGTGGGGATGTTGACTTGGTATGTGTGCGAGAGCGTTCTGATCTCTCTCCGTTCGAGAACGGGCGGGTTGAACTCATCGTCCAAGTGAAGAAGCATACGGGAACCACCGACGCTGAAGCAGTGCATCAGGTGATCGGAATGATGGAAGAATATCCCATGGCAAACGGGTGCGTCATGTCTCTGGCGGACGACTTCGAGGGCGAAGCAAGAGATTTGGCGGAAGGTAGTGACATTCGACTGATGGACAGACGAGAGATCACAACCCTGCTGCTGCGAGCGCTGGGCCGACGCGCGACAATCGAGTGATGTAACCCGCTATGAATCTGCTGGCAGGCGGAGCCAGTGGAGCATGCGGGCGGCGCGGGGGCCGTCGCGGCGGTGGCTTTCGAAGCGCGGGTCGCAGATGCTGCAGGCGTCGGGCAAGACGGCGCAACGGATGGGCATCTGGGCGGCGCGATGCAGCGCGCTTTCGGCCAGCATGGCGAGGTCAACGCGCGCGTGGCCGAGGCGGGTCGGCGTGCTGACTGCCGGCAGCGCGTCTTCGTAGCGCGCGCCGAGCGCGGCGAGCACCGGGGTGTCCACCTCGTAGCAACAACCCCGCGCGCAGGGGCCGATCACCGCGCGAAGCTTTGCGCCCTCCGCCACGGCTTCGAGGGCGGCGACGGCTTGCTCAATCACTCCCGCCGCAAGCCCGCGCCAGCCCGCGTGAATGGCGAGCACGGCGCGCGTCCCCGCCTGCGCCAGAATCGGAACGCAGTCGGCGCTCTCGACGCCGACGGCGCAACCGGCCGTCGTGCAAAGCACGGCGTCCGCCTCGCCGAGGTCGTGCAGATGCGCCGACGCCTTGGGCGCGCGCTGCAACTCGCCGGGAGCGCACACCTCTTCGACGCGCACGACGCGCGCGCCGTGCACCTGCGTCGGACGCCACACATCCGCCGGCACTACCGGCGCCTCCGACACTTCCGACAGCGGCTCGGCGCGGTCAAAAGGTGGGACGGGGTGCGCCAGCACCCCGGTCAGCGGTTCCGGCAGCCGCTCGGGGCGGTCAACGGGAGGGGCAGCTTCCGGCAGCGGCTCGGCGCGGTCAACGGGATGGGCGGAGTGCGTCAGCACTCCGAAAGCGTGCGGCGTATCGATCAGGGGGTGTTCGATACCTGCGCTCATTTGCGCGCACGCTGCGTTTGCTGCTCCAGCGTCATCAGCGCCGCTTCGAGTTCCTGCAGCTCGGGAGCGAGCGGCGCGTCGAAGCGCATCGGCTTGCCGCTTTGCGGGTGAAGGAAGCCGAGCACGGCGGCGTGCAGAGCCGGGCGCGCGAGTTGGCTCGCCGCGCGCGTCCGAAAGCGCACGCGCTTGCGGCGCCCGTATACGGTGTCGCCCAGAATGGGCAGGCCGATGGAAGCGAGATGCACGCGAAGCTGATGGGTGCGCCCGGTCTCGGGCCGCAGCTCGAGTTCTGAAATCTCGCTCCCGGGAAAGCGCCGGCTGACGCGCCAGCGGGTCAACGCCGCGCGGCCACGGCGGGTCGCAACGCTCATGCGCTTGCGGTCGCGTGGGTGACGCCCGAGCGGGCGCGCGATGCAGCCGGCGTCGTCGCCCGGCACGCCGCGCACGAAGGCGCGATACACGCGCTCGATGCTGTGGTCACGAAACTGCGCGGCCAGAGCCAGGTGCGCCGCGTCGGTCTTCGCCGCCACCATCACCCCCGAAGTGCCGCGGTCGAGGCGGTGCACGATGCCGGGGCGCAAGAGCCCGCCGACGCCCGAGAGCGCGCCGCAGTGATGCAAGAGCGCGTTCACCAGCGTGCCCCGTGGATGACCGGGAGCGGGGTGGACGACCAGGCCCGCCGGTTTGTCCAGCACGATCAACGCGGCGTCCTCGTGCAGCACGCGAAGCGGCAGCGGCTCCGGCTGCGGCACCGACGGCAAAGTTTCGCTCTCGAGCGGCTCGGCCTGCAGGCGGTCGCCACAAGCGAGCCTGCGCGTGGCGCGCGCCGGCGCGTCGTTGCAGCGCACGCGGTCGGCTTCGATCCAACGCTGCACCTGAGCACGCGACACACCACAAAGCCCCGCAAGCGCGCGGTCGAGACGCTCGCCCGCTTCGGCCTCGGCCACCACGAACAGAATTCTCACGAGCCGCAACTCATCGGATAGCTCCCGGCGGGCTGCCCCACCGCCTGGAACCCGCGCGCCTAATCCACCAGTTCGACGTTCCAGTACGAGGCGTCCACGATGGACAGGAAGGGACGCCACTCCTCGTAGCGCACGCGCGGCGACAGCATCAGGTTCAGCAGCGGTGTCCAGCGCGGACGCTGTGGCCGGCTGAGCAGCTTCATCTGCGCCTGACGCGGCGTGCATCCGCCCTTCTTCCGATTGCAGGCGAGGCAACTCGTCACCACGTTCTCCCAGGTGCTGCGCCCACCGAGCGCGCGCGGCACCACGTGGTCGAGGTTCAACTCCTGCCGCGCCGGCTTCACGCCGCAGTACTGGCACTGGAAGTTGTCGCGCGCCATCAGGTTGATGCGGCTGAAGCGCACATGGCGGCGGGGCAGGCGGTCGAAGGTCAGCAGCACCACCACGCGCGGGATGCGGATCAACCCGCCCGGCGTGCCGATGGCGTCCGCATCGCGCGCCACCGCAAGCTGGCTCCACTCCTCGAAGTTGAAGGTCTGGTACTGCGCGTCTATGGCGCGGGCGATGCCCTGATAGAGCAACGAGAAAGCTCGCCGCACCGATGTGACATGAATCGGCATGTACGAGCGGTTCAGAACCAGCACGCTTGTGTTCAACATGGGCCGGGGAAGTTAACCGAGGGCGCGGGGGCAATCAAACGCGCCGCTTTGCCGCTTCGAGCGCCGCCTTGATGGCGTCGTCGTCGCCGGGCAGCAGGGTGCGGGCGTCGAGCAGCACGCGCTCGTCGGCCACCCGGGCGATCACGGGGATGGGCGCGTGGCGCAGCGCGGCGGCGAGGCCGGCTGCGCCAGCCGGGGCTTCGAGCGCCACGGCGAAGCTCGGCAGCGCGAAGCCCGGCATGGCGCCGCCTCCTACCGGCGCGTCGGTGGCGTGCAGCGTGGGGTTGCCGAAGCCGCTGTGCTGCAGACGTTGGACGAGTGCGCGCGCCCGCGCCTCGACCGCCGCCACCGGCTCGCGCAGTTGGCGAAGCGTCGGCACTTCGTCACCGCGTCCCTCGGCGATGGCGCGCAGCGTGAAGTCGAGCGCGGCGAGCGACAGCTTGTCGAGCCGCAGCGCGCGCGCCAAAGGATTTTTGCGCAGCGCGGCGATGGTGTCGGCGTCGCCCAGCAGCAGGCCGGCCTGGGGGCCGCCTAACAACTTGTCGCCCGAGAAACACACGAGCGTTGCGCCGCTTTCGAGCCGCGCGGGCGCAAAGGAGGCATCGGTGGTGGTGGTGGTGGACAAACCTTCGGCGCGCAAATCCAGAAGCGTCGCGCTGCCCAGATCTTCGATCACCGGCAAGCCGTGGCGCGCGCCGATCTGCACCAACTCGGCAAGCGGCACCTCGCTGACGAAACCACGCTGCTCGAAGTTCGAGCGGTGCACTTTGAGAAGTAAGCCAGTGTTGGGGCCGATGGCGCGCTCGTAGTCGTGGCGGTGGGTGCGGTTGGTGGCGCCGACCTCGCAGAGCTGCACGCCCGCCTGCTCGATAATTTCGGGCACGCGGAATGAGCCGCCGATTTCGACCAGTTCGCCGCGCGACACCACCACTTCACGGCCCCGCGCCAGCGTGTGGAGCGCCAGCAGCAGCGCCGCAGCGTTGTTGTTGACGACCAGCGCGGCGGCGGCGCCCGAGAGCGCACACAGCAGCGCCTCGATGCTTTCGAGCCGGTCACCCCGCGCGCCGCTTTCGAGATCGAGCTCGAGGTCCGTGTAGTGACGCGCGGCCTGCGCGACAGCAATGGCGGCGCCCGGCGCGAGCAGCGCGCGACCCAGGTTGGTGTGCAAGATCACCCCGGTCGCGTTGACCACCCGGGAGGGATGCGGACGCTCGAGCGCACGCGCCATCTGCGCCGCGCGCTCGAGCAGCGGCAGCGCTCTGGCGCCGGACGCGAGGGCAGCCCGCGCCTCGACCATGACCCGGCGCGCGACCTCGCGGCGCACCCAGTCGGCGCTGTCGGGCAACGCCACGGCCAACTCGCGCAGCAGGCGATCCATGGAGGGCAACTGGCGCCTCGGATCGTCGTTCACGGCGCCCCCTGCGAGATTAAAGGCCGCGCCACGAGCCCTCCGGAAGCCCCCCGGCAGCGGCTCCGACAGCCGCTCGGGGCGGTCAACAGGATGGAGGAGGGGCGAAAGCCCATCCGCGCGGTCAACAGGATGGGCGGGGCGCGCAAGCGCCCCGGGAACGGGTTGCGGCGGCCCGCGCAATTGAGGATGATGCCCGCCGAGACGATTTTTCGGCCCGAGCCAACTTGCCAACGCGCGCCAGACATTCCGGTCAGTGTAGCCGGGGGCGAGCGAGGAAGAGCCGGGGCATCAGGAGGCGGGAGCGCGAACACCGGCGGGGAACGCGGAGCGCACCAACCCTTCTGACCTTCTAACCGGGGCCGTCTGAGCGATCAAAGGCTGAACCATGAACTTGAACCCATCAGGCCAGCACTTCGGGAAATCCGGCACGGATCCCGTTCACCCGCACCTCGATTCGAGGCCTGCGGACTCCGCCTGACCCGCCGTCGCCCCACCGGGGCTTCAACACCCGTACCGAACTCTCGCAGCGCGGCCGCAGGCCGAAGCGGAGGCGTCCAACCCGTCGCCGCCCTTCGCCGGAAGCGAGCAGCATGCAGAACGAAATCCTGATCAACGCGACACCGGGCGAGACCCGGGTGGCGTTGCTCGAAAAGAAGCAGTTTGTCGAGTTGCACATCGAGCGGACGCGCGGACGCAGCGTCGAGGGCTCGGTGGTGAAGGGGCGCGTGCGCCGGGTGCTGCCCGGCATGCAGGCCGCCTTCGTTGATGTCGGCCTCGAAAAGGCCGCCTTCCTGTACGCGGGCGACTATGTCGAGAACATCGAGGAACTCGACGAGGAAGAGAACGGCGGCGGGCGCCGACGCCGCAACCGCTTCGTACCCAACATCGGCACCCTGCTCGAAGAGGGGCAGGAAATTGTGGTGCAGATCGTCAAGGAGCCGATCGGCAGCAAGGGCGCGCGCGTCACCTCGCATGTTTCGATTGCCGGGCGCCATCTGGTGCTGACGCCGTGGTCGCAACGCGTGGGCGTGAGCCGGCGCATCGGCGAGAGCCAGGAGCGGCGGCGGCTGCGCGCGATGGTGGACCGCATCAAGCCTGCGGATCTGGGTTTCATCATCCGCACCGTCGGTGAGCGCGTGCGCGAGGACGACATCAAAGCGGATCTCAAATACCTGACGCGCATCTGGGATGACATTCAGATCAAGAAAGACCGCGTGCGCGCGCCGACCTTGTTGTACGAAGAACCGACGCTGGCGCTGCGCGTGATCCGCGATCTCTCGAACGCCGACACGAAGCGCATCGTGATTGACAACGCCGCCGTGCACGAGGAACTCAAAAACTTCCTCGACGAGTTCGTCCTCGCGCCGCGGCCGGAGCTTCAGCGCTACCGGGACGCCGAGCCCATCTTCGACCACTTCGGCGCCGAGCCGGTGATTGACGCCAACCTCGGCCGCCGCGCAAAGCTGAAGAGCGGCGGCTACCTGATCATTGATCAAAGCGAGGCGCTGACGGCCATTGATGTCAACACCGGCCGCTATGTCGGCAAGCGCGACATCGAGGAAACGGTGCTGAAGACCAACCTCGAAGCGGTGCAGGAGGTGGTGAACCAACTCCGCTTCCGCAACATCGGCGGGTTAATCATCATTGATTTGATTGATATGGACAGCGCCGAGAACCGCAACAAGGTGAACCGCGCGCTGCAGGAAGCCTTCAAGCAGGACAAGGCGCGCACCAACATTCTGAAGATCAGCGAACTGGGTCTGGTGGAGATGACGCGCAAGCGCACCCGCGAGAACCTGGTGCAGATGCTGTGCGAGCCATGTGCGTATTGCGGCGGCAAGGGGTATGTGGTTGCGGGCGAAACCATGGCGCACCGGGTGCTGCGCGAACTGCACAAGGATTTGCCGCGCTTTTCCGGACGGCGCGTTCTGCTGACCGTGGCGCGGCGCGTGGCCGAGCACCTGCTCGGCGCCGAGCAGGCGACGCTGCGCGCCATCGAAAGCGAACTCGGACGCGAGATCGAGGTGCGCGCGCGGGCCGACCTGCATCAGGAGCGCTTCGAAATCACCGCGCTCGAAGACGGCGAGGCCGTGCCGCTTTCGCTGCCCTGGCTCATCGAAGAAGCGGAGGAAGCGGGGGCCACGGACGCCGACGGCGACGGCGATGGCGACGACGGGGCAGCGAGCACAGAGGCGACGGATGCCGCCGACGACGGCGACGGGACAGCGCGGGCGGAGGTGGAGACCGCCCCGCCGCCGGTGTCGCCCGCGCCGGAAAGCGCCGAGGCTGCGGACGCGGACGCGCCACCGCCCACCGAGGCCATGCCAGCGCCGCCGGTTGACGAAGCGCGGGAATCTCCGATACTTCGCGGCTCCGGGGAGGCCCCTTGAGGTACGCAGTCGTTCGCAGTGGTGGCAAGCAGTTGCGCGTCACCCCCGGTCAGGCCGTGCGCGTGGAGAAGCTCGCGGGGGGCGTCGGCGACGCCGTGGCCTTCGACGAAGTGCTGCTCGTCGGCGGCGAGGGCAAAACCCGGGTCGGCACGCCCCTGCTCGGCGACGCGCGGGTGACGGGCACCATCACCGCCCAGGCGCGCGCGCCCAAGATCATCGTCTTCAAGATGAAGCGCCGCAAAAATTATCGCCGCAAGCAGGGACACCGGCAGGCCTACACCGAGGTTCGCGTCGAAGCTATAGAGGGTTGAATTAGAAGGGAAGGGGGAGCCACACCATGAGCCACAAAAAAGGACAGGGCAGTTCGCGCAACGGGCGCGACTCCAACGCGCAACGGCGCGGGGTCAAGAAGTTCGGCGGCGAGGCGGTGCACTCGGGCAACATCCTCGTGCGCCA
>JAHRAN010000078.1 GCA_020027245.1 Myxococcota bacterium | reverse complement strand
GGCGCTTTGCCGACCGTTGTTGCCAAAGGGCGCCCGAGCCATCGAGAGTCTCCAGCACCCTTCGCGTGGCTGGGTGAAGGAGCGTCTCGGACGGTCTCTCCGCTCGGGGACGCCACCGCACCACTCTCTTGCGCGAAGAGCAGTTGCAGGTTCAGGACCGCCCGGGCAGGTCTCCTGGCTTACGGGTTGCGCACAAAACGCTGGCGACGACGCCTTCCCGAGGTCTGCGGTACCCCCGCAGCTTCAGTGGCTTCTGCCGTCGCTTTCAACACACCCCGATCACAGTGGCGCGACCACGGCCGATTTTCACGGCCTTCCCTCGAGCCCCCGGTCTTGTGACGGACCGGAGAACCCGGACGAGCGCGCAGTCTAACCCGCTGCCGACGTGCGGGTCAAGCGCTTGTTAGCTGGTTAAAAGAGTATGCAGCGCAGCTTCGAGCCGCTCGACGGCTTCGAGCCGCGCGTTTTCGCCCATCAGCCCGATGCGCCAGACCTTGCCTTCGAGCGCGCCGAGCCCGCCGCCCACCTCGATGCCGTGCTCATGCAGCAAGCGCGCGCGCAGTTGCGCCTCGTTGTTCGCGCCCGAAATCAGCCTTGGCAGACGCAGCGTCGTGAGCGGTGGCAGACGCAACGCTACCTCGCTGACCAGCGGCTCGAAGCCGAGCGGCGCGAGACTTTCGAGCAGCGCGTCCGCCGCCTGCCGGTGCCGCGCCGCCCGCGCCTCGATGCCTTCTTCTTCGACGATGCGCAGCCCCTCGGCGAGCGCATAGATGGCGGAGACCGGCGCGGTGTGGTGATAGCGGCGCGCTTCGCCGCCGTAGTAGCCGGCGAGAAGCGACACATCGAGGTACCAGCTCTGCACCGGCCGCCGCCGCTCGCGCACGAAAGCCATGGCGCGCGGGCTGAAGGACAGGGGCGACAGACCGGGCGGGCAGGAGAGGCACTTCTGCGTCGCCGAATAGGCCGCGTCTATCCCCCAGGCGTCGAGCCGCAGCGGCATTCCGCCGAGCGAGGTCACGCAGTCGAGCACGGTGAACGCGCCCGCCGCGTTTGCGGTGGCGGCGATTTCCTCGACCGGTTGCAAAACCCCCGTCGAGGTTTCGGCGTGCACCAGCGCCACGAGCCGGGGTTGCACGCGCGCGATTGCACTGCCCATCGCCGCAGCGGAAAGCGCGTCGCCCCACTCGGCGTCAACGCGGGTGACATCGGCGCCGCAGCGCCTGGCCACCTCGCACATCCGCTCGCCAAAAACACCGGCGACGCCCACCACGGCGGCATCGCCGGGCAGCAGCAGGTTGGCGAAGCAAGCCTCCATGCCGGCGCTGCCGGTGGCAGAGAGTGGCAGCGTCAGGGCATGGTTTTCGGCGCCAAAGAGACGTCGCAGCCGCTGCTGCGTTTCGTCCATCAACGCGAGGAATGCAGGGTCGAGGTGGCCGAGCAGCGGCTGCGCCATCGCTTCGAGCACGCGCGGGTGAACATTCGACGGGCCCGGTCCGAGCAGCAGACGCGCGGGCGGACGGCTGGCCTGTGACTTCTTCATACCCCGATGATAGAGCGCGGGCGTCAAGTGGTAGGCTTCGCGGGATGTCGAAGCGCGTGCTCGTATTCATCGCGGCGCTGCTGCTTGCGGCGCTTGCGGGTTGGCTGTGGCTCGACGGGCGTTTTAACCACCACGCCCCCCCGGTCGCTCCGCCGCTCCACGAGGAAATTGACGAGGCCTCGCGCGAGGCCCTGCGCGAAGTGTTGCGCGATGCCGCGCGCGCAGCAGAGAATGGACAAGTTGAACAAGACCCCGCCGAAGAAAAGGGACAAGTTGAAACAGACTTGGAGCCCGCGCCGTGAGCGCGCCCCCGACGCGCGACCTCGCCGCCTTTGAATTCAGCGAAGCCGGTCTCGCCGTCTGGGCGCAGCACAGCGCGCACTCGCGTGGACGCCTGCACGCCGAGCCCGAGCACCGCTACCGCAGCGCCTTTGCGCGCGACCGCGACCGCGTGCTGCACAGTCACGCCTTCCGCCGCCTGCAGTACAAGACGCAGGTTTTCGTGCGTCACGAGGGCGACCACTACCGCAACCGCCTGACCCACACGCTCGAGGGCAGCCAGATTGCGCGCACGCTGGCGCGCGCGCTGCGTCTGAACGAGGACCTGGCCGAGGCGACGGTGCTCGCCCACGACCTCGGCCACACGCCCTTTGGTCACTCCGGCGAAGCGGTGCTCAACGTACTGCTCGAAGACGAGGGCGGTTTCGATCACAACCGCCAGACGCTGCGCATCGTGGACTGGTTCGAGCAGCGCTACCCGAACTTCCGTGGCTTGAACCTGACCTGGGAGACGCGCGAGGCGCTGCTGAAGCACGGCGCCGACTGGCCCCATCCCGTGCCGCTGCCCGAGCTCGGCGCGCAGCCCTCGCTCGAAGCGCAGGTCGCCGACCTGGCCGACGAGATCGCCTACCTGAACCACGACCTCGACGACGGCCTGCGCGCTGGCCTGCTCGACTTCGAGCAACTGGAGGCCTGCACGCTCTTTGCTGCGGCGCGCACCCGCTGCGAAGCGCGTTACGGCAAAGGCCTCGAACCCGCCGTGCTGGGCGCGCAGGTGATCATCGCGCTGCTGGATCAACTGGTCAGCGACCTGGTCGAGGCGACCCGCCGGGCACTCGAAAGCGCCGCGCCCGAAAGCGCCGAGGCGGTGCGGAAGCGGCCGGGGCGGCTCGTCCATTACTCCAGTGAAATGAACGACTTGCGGAAGGAGTTGAAGGATTTCCTTTATCAGAACCTGTACCACCATCCCGAGGTGCGGAGCGCGCAGCAGCAGGTCGAGTGCGTGCTCTCGGATCTCTACCACGGCTTCTGCGCAAACCCGTCTCTGTTACCCATGCAGGTGGTGACGCGCTTCGAGGAGGAGGGCCGCGCGCGCGCCATCGCCGACTACATCGCGGGCATGACCGACCGCTTCGCACGGGTCGAGCACGAGAAACTGCGGGGCCGCTGACCGGGGCGCTCCGCGCCCCGCCACGCCCGTTGACCGCGCCGAGCCGCTGCCGGAAGCGGGAGAGGGGAACCGGAGAGAGACCAAGCGCCGCCCCATTAAGGTTCGGCACCGCCACCCTCACCCTAACCCTCTCCCTTAGGGAGAGGGGGGCGACGGGCCTTGTAGCCCGTCGCCGGGTGAGGGTGGCGGCCGCGCGCAATCTTCCCCCGCCACTGCCGCAACTGTGGCGGTGTGAGAATGCCACGAGGTAGCAGCCAGTAGCGACACGAAGCGCCAGCCACGTCAGCGACCGGCGCTCCTTCCGGCAGCGGCTCGGCGCGGTCAAAAGGTGGGACGGGGTGGCTTAAGGCACCCCGGTCAGCCGCTCGGCGCGGTCAAAAGGTGGGACGGGGTGCGAAGCACCCCGGCAGCCCGCCATGTGCTTTCCGGGTTGTTAGAGTAGAGCGGCAAAAGCCTGGTCGGCGGAAGCAGGAGCAGCCCATGATTTTCAGACGTCGCTTTGGACGGCGGCGCAGTGACGAGCGCCGACCGATTGACCCGAACTGGTTGCGCCGCGCGGCGGAAGCGCTGGCGCTCGAAGGCTTCGAGGCGCTGCCGCAGCGCGACATCCCGGATACGCAGGCGCTTCTGGCCACGGGTACGAACGCGGAAGGCGCGCGCCTGCTGCTGTCGGTGAGTCCGCACTCGGGGCTCGACGCCGTCCTCGGCGCGGTGGTGGCGGCGGCGCGGGAAGACGCCGCGCGTCCGCCCGACGAAGTGGTGGCGGCGGCGCCGGACTGGCGACCTGCCTGTCACCGCCTGCTGCTCAAAAGCGCCGACGCGCTGCCCACGCGGCTGCGCGGACTCAGCCTGCCCGGTGACGACGCATCGCCGCCCGCGACACCCGCGCCGCCGGTGCTGGCCTTGACAACCCCGGCGCAGCTCGACGCCCAGTTCAGCGACGCGCGCCGCCGCGAGCAATTTTGCACCGCGCGCCTCGCGCTCGCTGGCCTTGCGGCGCGCAGCGGCGGCGCGCTGCGAAGCGCCGGGGCGAGCCTCGAACTGGTGCTGCAAGGTACGGCGCTCGCGCTGCTTCGCGCCGACGGGCAGCAGGTCATCATCGAGTTGCTGTTGCCGAGGCGCCAGCGCTTCGAACTCGGTGAAGATCCAAAGCGCCTGGCCGTGGCGCTCGAGCAGATCGAGAGCCAACTCCGTCGTCATCTGCGCGGGCGTCCCGCGCGCAGCGGCGCCGCGGCGGCGCGCAGTCGGCTGAGCCAGGCGCTTGCGGCGCAGCTCGACCTGCGCGACCTGCGGCGCTGGCCGGTCGCTGGCGCGGCTTCCGCCATTGACGCCGTCGCCGTAACGCCCGATGGCGAGTTGCGGCTCGTCGCCGGGCGGGAGCAACTCGGCCTGCCGCAGTTGTCCGAGTTGCTGCACGCCGCAAGCGCCATCGAGCCCGCGCTCGGCGTGGTGCTGATGGAGGCCGCGCCGCCGCTGCGCCTCGCCACGCCGCCGCGCCTGCTGCTCGCGGCTCGACGAACCGACGCCGCCGTGCGCGAGCTGCAGCAGCACATCGCGCTGCCGCTCGCGATTTTCGAGGCCGACGATCTCGATGGGCCGCTGCGCGAACTTCAGCACCGCAGTGGCGCGCCGCGCCGCCGTGCGCAACGGCCCGCGCCCGCGTCTGCAGCGCAGCGGCGGGAGCCCTCGGCGGCGGGCGCGGACACGCGGCTTCCGCCGCGCGAGAGCCATGGCGCCGCCGCGCCTGCGAGCGGGGAGCCGGATGCCGCCGCACCGCGTGCGCGCCGCCGCCGTCGTCGTGGCGGGCGCGGACGTTCGAGTCGCGCAAGTGCAGAAGAGGAGCGCACAGCAAAGGCAACGCAACCGTCGCCCCCTTCGGAGGATGCGCCGGACTTCGAGGAGTTCTCGCTCTTCGAACTCGATGATGCAGAGGAGCCGTCGCGCGCGGCGACGCAGCGCGCCGCCCCTGTGCGTGCGCCCGATGCAGTGGCGGCGCCCGATCTCGAACCCACCGCTGCGCCGGAGGGCGAAACCGAGGAGGCGGATGAGGCTTCGCTCGAACGCCAGCGCGTGCAGCGCGAGCGCAGCGAGCGCCGCCGTGAGCGCATCACAACGGGCGATGTGGAAATCCCCGAAGACGCAGCCCTTGCGCTCGCGGATCAAACGCCCGCACGGCCGAAGGGGCGCGCCGCCATTCTGGCGCACGCCGACCGCGCCTCGCTCGGGGCGGCGCTGCTGCTCGCCCGCGATCTGCGGCAGGTCGAGGGCCTCTGGGTCTATCCGCAGCAGGAGTTGATGACCTTCTTCCGCAGCGTCGCCACCAGCCTGCGCGAGAGCACCCCCATCTACATCGTGGGTTTTGCGGCGAAGCCCGCGCGCGAAGCACTTCAGGCGGCGGCCCTGTATCGCGGGCGGCTTTTGTGGTTCGACCATCACGACTGGCCGCCCGAAGACCTGGTCGAATTAAAGCGCGTGCTAGGCGTTGAGGCGACGCTGCATATCCGCCCGGGCACGCACAGCACGCTGCCGATCGTGCTGCGCTTCTGCACGCGCCGCAGCCGTTTTTCGGACAAGCTCGTGGATCTGTTGAGCGCGCGCTTCAGCGCTTTTGACTTTCAGTCCTGGGGGCGCGTCTGGTGGGAGCGGCTCGGGCGCGTCACCGAGAGCCGTGGCGAAGTGCTGCGCGATGTCGAGGCGCTGATCGCCGGACGCCCCTCGGAGCTTGCGAAGGAGGCCGCACTCGCGCCGCTGCCCGCGCCGCCGCCGGAGCTCGCCTTTGTTGCGGAGCGCAACCTGCGTCTGGTGCACTTCGGCGGCGCCGCGCTGGTGCTGGTCGAGGCGCCCGCACCGCTCGATGTCTTCCTCGCCGCGCGCATTGCACGCGAGCGCTATAACGCGATGCTTTCGCTCGCGCGGCGCGAGGCGGATGATGTCTTCCTGCTCGGCGCCGACTTCGCTGCCGCGCGGCGCACGGTGAACATGGGCGACATGATCGCGCACCTGGACGAAAAGTTCGCCTGGGTCGAGGCGCTGCCTGACGAAGACTTTGTAGCGCGCTTTCGCATCAAAAATGTTGACGCCGAGCGCATCGAGGAAGTGATCGCCGAAATCGGGATGGGGCGCTCCATCCTGGAAGTTTGAGCCCCCGGCGTTGAGCGACGGGCTGCAACTGGTCGAGTTGTTTTCCTCGGTGCAGGGCGAAGGCCCCGACCTCGGTGCGCGCACGCTGTTCCTGCGCTTTGCCGGCTGCGACCTGCGCTGCGCCTGGTGCGACACGCCGCACAGTTGGACGCCAGACCGCGTGGCCTGGCTCGAGCGCCGCGCGGGCAGCGGAGACTTCGAGGCGCGACCGAACCCGCTCCCGCTCGCCGAGCTTCTGGCGGCGAGTGAGCGCTTGCTCGGGGAGCTGCCGCATCGCTTCATCAGCCTGACGGGCGGCGAGCCGCTGCTGCAACCGGCCGCCGTGGCCACGCTCGCAGCCGCACTCGGCGGCCGGGGCGCGGCGCTGCTGCTCGAAACCCACGGCCTGCATCGCGCGGCGCTCGAAACCGTGCTGCCGCATCTCGATGTGGTTTCGATGGACTGGAAGTTCGCAAGCGATGTACGATATGCCGACCGTAAAACAGTGGACAGCGAATTTTCAAGCGATGCGCGGTACGCCGACAATAGAAAAGACAATAGACAAGTTAAACAAGACGTAGACTTTCACGACGCGCACGAAGCTTTTCTCGAGGCTGCGGCGCGCGCGGCGCGGGTGATCGTGAAGCTGGTGATTACCCCGCGCACCGAGCACGCCGAGGTCGTTATGGCCTGCGAGCGGGTGGCGCGGACGGCCCCCGAGGTGTGTCTGGTGCTGCAGCCGGTGACGCCCTTTGCGCTGGTGCGCGAGCGCCCGACGGCCGCGCAGATGCTGGCGTTCGAGACGCTGGCTGCCGCGCGCCTGCCCGATGTCCGCGTGATTCCGCAGACGCACACAGTTTGGAACGCCCGCTAGCCCGGTTGCGCGAGGATGTGCGCCGCCGCCGCTTTCAGGTCGCTTGCGCGCACGGCGCGCGCCGGCAGCGGCGCATCGTCTGCTGCAGCCGGGCCGACGATCACGCTGCCACGACAACCGGCGGCGAGGGCGGCTTCGGCATCGCTTGTGCGGTCTCCGATCAGGAAGCTCTCTGCGAGTTCAGCCCCAAGACTTTTTTGGGCGCGCTGCAACATCCCCGGTCGTGGCTTGCGACACGCGCAGCCCGCCTCGGGCCGGTGGGGACAGAAGAACGACGCGGCGATGGCGACGCCATACTTTTTGAGATCAGCGAGCAGGTGCTGTTGAAAGGCGTGGTAGGCCGGCTCGTCGAAAAAGCCGCGCCCGATGCCGCTCTGGTTGGTCACGATGGCGAGCCGGTAGCCCGCAGTCCGCAGGGCGCGCAGGCCGGAGACCACGCCGGGGAGAAGCTCATAGTCCCGGATGCGGTGGGTGTAACCGCTGTCCCGGACCAGGGTTCCGTCGCGATCCAGAAAGACGAAGCGGGCCACGGGGCTTGAGCGTATCAAAAGGCCCCGGTTTGCCTTCGCTTCCTGCGTGGAACACACTCCCGCCGCCGTGGTCTTTTCGAATTCATCCGCCGCCAGCCACGCGCAGCAGGCCAGCGCGCGGGCCGGGTGCGCCGACTTCCCGATTGCGATCATCGGCGCGGGCTTCGCCGGCATCGGCGCCGCCATCCGCCTGAAGCAGGCCGGCATCCATTCCTTCACGATGTTCGAGCGCGCGTCCGAAGTCGGCGGCACCTGGCGCGACAACATCTACCCGGGCGCGGCCTGCGATGTGCCCTCCCATGTCTACTCGCTGTCCTTCGAGCAGCACCCGGACTGGAGCCGCAAGTTTTCGCCCTCGGACGAGATTCAAGACTATCTGCTCGCTTTGGTGAACAAGTGGCGGTTGCGCGAGCACCTGCGCTTCGGCTCCGAGATCGTCGAGGCGCGCTTCGATGACGCGGGCGCATTCTGGACGCTGCGCGACAAAGACGGCGCGCAGCACCGGGCGCGGGTGGTGATCTCCTGCGTCGGCGGTCTGGTTGATCCCGCGCTGCCCGAAATCGAAGGGCTCGACAATTTTGGCGGCGAGTTGTTTCACACCGCGCGCTGGAAGCGGGACTGCAAGCTGAATGGCCTGCGCGTTGGCGTGATTGGCACCGGCGCGAGTGCGGTGCAAGTGGTGCCGGCGATTGCGCCGCAGGTTGCAAAACTTTGCGTCTTTCAACGCACGCCGGGCTGGGTCGTGCCGAAGCTCGACCGCAGCTACCCGTCGCGGTTGCGCCGCCTCTTCGCGCGCTTCCCGTTGCTGCTGCGCGCGAGTCGCTTTTTCAAGTACGCGACGAGCGAGCTTCGCGGGCCGATGATCTTTCTCGACGCGCCCCGGCTCTCCGCCCTCGGCGAGCGGATGTCCCTGCGACACCTGCACGCGCAGGTTCGCAACCCGGAGTTGCGTCGCAAGCTCAGGCCGAGCTTTCAGTTCGGCTGCAAGCGCGTGCTGATCTCGGATGACTACTGGGCCAGCTTCGAGCGCGACAATGTCGAACTCGTCAGCGACGCGATCCAAAGTGTCGAAGCGTCGGGCGTGCGCAGTGTTGACGGCGTGCTGCGCGAACTCGATGTGCTCGTGCTCGCCACCGGCTTCGATGTGGGGCTCAGCAGCGCGCCTTTCCCGGTGTTCGGACGCGCGGGCCAGTCGCTTGCCGCAGCCTGGCAGGGAGGCGCCCACGCCTACCAGGGCATGAGCGTTGCGGGCTTCCCAAACTGGTTCATTTTGATGGGGCCGAACACCGGGCCGGGGCACACCTCGGTGCTGGTGTACACCGAGGCGCAGATCGCGCACGTGCTGCATGCCATCCGCCGGATGCAACGCTGTGGCTGGAAGAGCATCGAGGTGCGGCCCGAAGTGATGCAGCGTTACAACGACGGCCTGCAGCGGCGCATGCGAAACATGGTCTGGACTTCGGGCTGCAACAGTTGGTATCTGTCGGAGGACGGGAGCAACCACTCCCTCTATCCGGGTTTCGCCAGCGAGTATGTTCTGCGCGCGCACCGCTTCCGCGCGAGCGCCTATCGCATCGAAGCGGGGTGAGCGACGCGCGCGCGCCAGTCGTCGAGCACTTCGCGCAGCGTTTCGTCGAGCTTGCGTCTGGGCGACCAGCCCGTGGCCCGGGCCAGTCGCGTGGCGTCGCCCGCGCTCGAATCGGCGGGCCGCAATATCATTTTATTATCCATGACGATTTCGGGCTGCGCGCGGCTGTGAGCCAGCAGCCCGTCGAGCAGGTCGCCGATGCGGGTGGCGCGGCCGCTGGCGACGTTGAACACGCCAGCCTGCGCAGCCGGATGGAGCAGGCTGCTGTAGGCATCCACCACATCGTCCACGTGCAAGAAGTCGCGGCGGGCGTCGAGGTTCCCGACCTGCAGCCGGGCGGCGCGCAGACCCTGTTCGATCTCGGCGATTTGCCGGGCGAAGTTCGCCTCGACAAAATGGTCCGGCCGCCCCGGTCCCGTGTGGTTGAAGGGCCGAAGCTCCACCAGGTTGAGCCCGCGCGCCGCTTCGTTCGCGCCGAGCAGCGCGGCGGCTGCCTTGCTGGTGGCATAAGCGCCAACCGGCCGCAGCGGCGCCGATTCAGTGAAGGGCGCTTCGCCAGCAGCCAGCGCGCCATAGACAGCCCCCGAAGTGACGAGCAGCACGCGCGCAGCGGGCGCTCCCCGGCGCAGGGTTTCGAGCACGATCTGCGTCCCGAGATAGTTCACGCGGAAGGCGCGCATCGGCTCGGCGCTGGCTTGTGGCGGCGAACTCAGCGCGGCGAGGTGCGCGACCGCATCGGGCCGCGCGCGTCGTATGGCCAGCGCCACAGCTGCGCGGTCGGTCACATCCACCTCGAAGTCATTGGCGAAGACCGTGTGACCCTCGCCGCGCAGACGCGCGCAGAGTTTCGCCCCGACAAACCCCGCTGCGCCCGTGATCCAGACCCGCATGGGCTTAACCCTACGGCAGCACCGCAACGCCGGGGGGCATAATTATCCCTCGTTCTTGACGCCACCGGTGACGCGGGCTTTAATTTCCAGCGCGGTCTATCGCGGGGGTGGCATGATTCTGGGCGTGGCGGGGCTATATGCTTCGGGCAAGGGCGAGGTCGTCGCCTGCCTCGTGCAGCGGGGCTTCAGCGCTGGCTCGCTGTCGGATGTGATTCGCGCGCGGCTTCTCGAGCTTGGCGTTGCGGAGACGCGCGAGCGCATGATCGAGACGGGCAATGCGCTGCGTGCCGCCGAAGGGCAGGGCGCACTGGCGCAGCGCCTGCTCGCCGGGCTGGAACCCGGCTGCAACCACGTGGTGGATTCGATCCGCCACCCGGCCGAGGTCGAGGCGCTGCGCCGCGCCGACGATTTTCGCCTGCTCTGGGTGGACGCTGGCATCGAGCGCCGCTTCGAGCGCATCAAAAGCCGCGCGCGCCCCGGCGACCCGACGAGCATCGAGGAACTGAAGCGCCTCGAGGGCTTGGAGCTCGGCAGCGACGACCCGGCGGGGCAACAGCTTCGGGCGGTGCGGGAAATGGCCGACGATGTGTTGTCGAACGACGGCGCACTGAGTGAGTTGCACGAACAACTCCATTCTCTTCTACAGAGCAACCTTCACTTCGAGCGGCCCGACTGGGACACGTACTTTCTGAACATCGCCCAGGTCGTGGCGAGCCGCAGCAATTGTGTGAAGCGCCGGGTGGCGGCGTTGATCACGATTGACCGGCGCATCATCGCCACCGGTTACAACGGCACGCCACGGGGCACGAAGAACTGCAACGAGGGCGGCTGCCCGCGCTGCAACGCCTTCGGCCCGAGCGGCGCCGACCTGGGCGAGTGCGTCTGCTCACACGCCGAGGAGAACGCCATCACGCAGAGCGCATACCACGGCGTCTCGGTGCGCGGCGGCACGCTCTATACGACTTTCAGCCCCTGTCTGATTTGCACGAAGATGATCATCAACGCGGGCATTGCCGTGGTCGTGTACCGCGGGTCCTATCCGCTGGGCGAACTTGCGCTCGAGCTGCTGCACGAATCGGGCGTGAAGGTCCAGCAACTGCCGGCGACGGGCGCGCAGTCCGGGTGACAAGCTCGGGTCACGGGCAGCCTGGATGATCTTCCGCTTTCTCGAATACGAACTCGACGCCACGCGCTTCGAGCTGCGGCGGCAGGGGCAAAAAAAGCGGCTGCCCGCCGAGCGCAGCAGCATGGACCTGCTGCTCTACTTGATTCGCAATCGCGACCGCATCGTGTCCCGGCAGGAGCTGCTCGAACAACTGTGGCCGGGCGTCGTGGTGCGCGAGCGCGTGGTGGATCAGAGTATCTACACCGTCCGAAAACTGCTGGGCGACGACGCCCGCGCGCCACGCGCAATCGAAACCATCCGCGGGCGGGGCTGGCGCTTCGTCGCCGAAGTCATGGAAACTTTGCAGCGTCCTCGAAGCGATGGTTACTGGCCGCCCGGCGAAATTCCCTTCGTCGGCCGCCACGCCGAGCTGGGCATTCTGGAGGATGCGTTCAGCGCCGCCGCGCGCGCCGGGCGGGGCTCGCTGGTCGTCGTCCACGGCGAGCCGGGCAGCGGCAAGAGCCGGCTGCTGAAGGAGCTTCAGGCGCGCACCCGCCGCTTCGAGGGGCAGTTTCATCTGGCGCGCTGCCCGGCGATTGCGGGCGCGCCGAGCCTCTGGCCCTGGCTGCAACTGCTGCGCAGTTACCGGGAGCAGGCCTCCGCCGATGTATGGCGCGCGCAACTCGAAGCCTTCCCCGCTTTTAAGCCGCAGTGGAGCCGTGAAGCGGATGTTCTGCGCGACAAACCCGCTGACGCCGCCGCCGCGTTCGCTGCGCCGCCCTTTCAACGCACCGACGAGTTGGCGCGTTTCTGGATCGAGGTCGCCCGCGCGCAGGGGCCGTTGCTGCTCGCGCTGGACGACCTGCACCGGGCAGACGAAGCCTCGCTGCGGTTGCTCGATCATCTGACGCCGGAGCTCGGCGCCACGGGCATCGTTCTGGTCGCCACCTTGCGGCGCGAGCGTCAACCCACCCTCGCGCACTACCTGCGGATGGGCGGCGTCCGCAGCATCGAACTTCGGGGGCTCGACCGGGCTGAAACCCGCGAGTTCATTGAGCGCAGTTGGGCGCGCCCTCCCGAGGCGCACGAGTTCTTGCAGATCTTTGAACGCAGCGCGGGCAACCCGCATCTGCTCGGGCAGTTGACCTTGCAACAAGGCGCCGTGTCGCCTGACGGGGCGCGGCTGCCGCAGGCGTTGCGCGAGGCGATCTTCGAGCACTTGCAGGCGGCAGACGAGGCGCTCGTCCGGCTGCTCCGCTGCGGTGCGGTGATCGGTCGCCAGTTCGATCTCGAGCGGGTCGCCGAACTGAATGAAACGCCGCTCGGAGAGACGGCGACTTTGTTGGAGCAGGGTCTCGAGTGCAAACTGCTCGAACGCCCGGCGGATGCCCCGGAGCAAGTGTTCCGCTTCGTGCACGGGCTGCTCTGCGAGGCCTTGTACGAGGCGCTTCCCGCGGCGCGGCGCCGGGCCTTGCATGCGAAGGTCGGCCGGCATCTGCTGCAGCGCGCGTCGGCGGCGGCGCCGAACTGGGCCGAGATTGCGCGGCATCTGCTTCGGGCGGGCGACGAAGCCGAGCGCGACGCGCAACGCGAGGCTGCGCTTGCCGCCGCGCGACAGGCCTTCGAGGGCGCGGACTTCCGGCGTGTTGTCACGGTCTGCAAGCTGGCGCTCGAAGTCATGCAGCATTCGACCACGGACGATGAAACCGCTTTTGAAATTCAGTTGCTGCTGGCAAGGGCAGAGCAGCGCCTCGGCGAGCG
Organism: Myxococcota bacterium; assembly: GCA_020027245.1. GTDB lineage: Bacteria > Myxococcota_A > UBA9160 > UBA9160 > UBA6930 > JAHRAN01. The sequence continues at coordinate 1,994 of JAHRAN010000078.1, read as the reverse complement.
TGTGAAATCGCGCGCCGCGTTCCTTGAAGCAGCGGCGCTGGCGCGCGCGAGGAGCTTGAACCCGGAAGCGCTGCTGCGCGTCGCGCAGGCCGCCGTTCCCGGCGTGCTCACCTTTCAGGTCGGCAGCTACGACGAGGAGCACGCGCAGTTGCTGCGCGAGGCGCTGGCCCACGCCGGGGGTCGTCCCGAGGAAGCGGAGCTTGTGGCGAAGCTTGCAACCGCGCTGCACTGGGCGCCGAGTTACGCGCGGGAGCGCGCCGAACTCGCCGAGCGGGTCGAGACCCTTTGCGCGGAGGACAGGACTTCACGGGGCAGCGTCGCAGCGCGCGTTTATGCGAGTGCGGCCAGTTGGTCGCCCGATCGCCGTGTCGAGCACGCGGATCTTCTGAAACTTCAGCAGCAGACGGCGCAGCTCGAGCTGAATGATGAATCGCTGCTGGTGTGGATGATGCGCATCGCCAACACTCTGGAGTACGGGCGGCTGGACGAGGCCGAAGCGCTGCTCGCTGAACTCGAAGCGAGTGTCGCGCTGCGTCGCGTCCACCACGCGCGCTGGTACGCGCCGGCCTATCACGCGATGCTGAGCCTCGAACGCGGCGACTTTCAACGCGCGCGCGCCGAAATTGCCAAAATCATGCGCGTTGCTGCCGACTCGGGTGATGGCAACGCGCAGTTGGTGGCAATCTCCCAGAGCGTGGTGCTTCAGTTCCACACCGGCGAAGACCTCGATGTGTTCGGAAAGCTCGACACGGCCATGCGCGCGGCGCCACTCGGGGCGCGTGGCTGGCGCTACGCCAAGGTGCGCTTTCAGGTTCGCATGGGCGTTGCAGAGGCGGCGCGCGCGGAGATCGAGAAGATGGTGGCCAATGTGCGCACGCTGCCGCGCGATTCCTTCTATCTCGGGAATCTCTGCCTGCTGAGCGAAGCCGCGGCGGGGCTGCGCGACCCGGCGCACTTCGCTGCGCTCTGGCCCCTGCTGTGCGAGTTCGAGGAGCGCATCGCGTCGCTCTGGTTCGGCGTCAACACCTGGGGCGCAGTGGCCCGCGCCGCCGCCTGTCTGGCCAGCGCGGTCGGCAACTGGGACGCCGCCGAGCGGCAATTCGAGCGCGCCATCGAACTCGAGATGCAAAGCGGCGCGCGGGCCTGGGCCACACACAGCCGCTTTGCCTATCACACCATGCTGCTGCGCCGTGGCCGCTCCCGGGATCTCGCGCTGGCTGGAACCTTGCTCGCCGACGCCGAGCGCGAGGCTCTGCTGCTCGGCATCGTCCTGCAGGCGCCCGGTGTCGCCCCGCAAAGCCCCGGGGGATAACTCCCGAGATCAGCCCCGAATACAAGGCGTTTCCCGGCAAAAGCTCATGTTTGACATGAGTTTTCGCTGAGACCCGGAGGGCGACCGGCATGCGCGCCGCGCGCTCGGGCAGGCAGGCTGGCGGCGCTTCGGTTGACCCCCCGCGCGGCATCGGATAGTAGATGCCGAGGCCGCATCGGCATCGCATCGCCCCGGACGAGGAGCCTCCCTTGCATCGCAACACTTGGCACATCGGCGCCAGCCTGCTCGCCTGTCTGCTGATGGGGCTGGTGGCGCGTGGCGCGCTGGCCCAGCGCGGCGGCGGCGGCGGCGGGGAGATCCGCATCGCGCTGCTGCCGGTGGTCATCCACAGCATGGAGCCGCGCGACTATCTGCAGGCGGGGCTTGCCGACATGCTGGCGTCGCGCCTCGGGCAGCACATCGGGGTGGGCGTGATCCGCGTTGACGACATTCAGGCGGCGGCCCGCAGCGATGAGCAGGCGCGCACGGCCGCCCGCGCGGTGGGAGCTTCGTGGGTGCTCTATGGCTCCTTCACGCAGTTCGGCGAGGGGGCGAGCCTCGACCTGCGCTGTCTGCGGGTGGACGACGACGAGGGGCCGATTGACCCGCGCTCGATCTTCGTGCAAAGCGGCAGTCTCGAGCAGATCATCCCGCGGCTCGGGAACATGGCCGAGCGCGTGGC
>JAHRAN010000071.1 GCA_020027245.1 Myxococcota bacterium | reverse complement strand
GGGCGCAGATGATTGCCTTCATCGTGCCGCGCACCTTTCGCAAGGCAAGCGTTCAAGATCGCCTCGACCTGCGCTTTCACCTGCTGCACGATCAGGATGTTCCCAAGCTGGCGTTCCTCAAGGACGGTCAGCCGCACGATGTCCCCTGCGCTTTCCAGGTGTGGGCGAAGCGCCCAACGAAGCGCACCCGTTGCGCCATGCCCGATGTATCGCACTTGATCCGGTTCACCACGCCCGATAAGGCGCACTTCGGCCTGCGCCGCGTCGGTGGCCGCGCAGGGGAAGTGCTGCCCGGAACGCATCACACCGCCAGCACGACCTACTTCATCCGAAGCGTGAAGCCGGGCATCCGCCGTGTGCTGAAAGCGCTGGACTGGACGGACGAGCGCGAGCAGACTGTCGGTGTCCGATCGGTATCGAAACGGGAGATCGCCCGGAAACTCTTGGCGGCCACCGAGTGACTCGGCGAAAGTTTAAGGTCGGCGTACGCGTTCACACGCTCGACAGGCTCACCGTGCTTGTGGAACATGCGGTTGGAAAGCGTCTGACTTACACTGCCCTCACCACCAGAGGAGAGATCACTTGACTACCACCACGGCGCAACTCGAACGATTTGATGGGGTTGCGGTGAAAACGCCGCCGTTGTTCACCCGCCCTGACTGTGACATTGAGCGCAGGGACTTCAGGGCGTTCCTGCGCAGCCTGCCGCGCGCCTCGGTTGACCTGATACTCACCGACCCGCCCTACACCATCAGCCGGAAAACTGGCTTCGCCAATGTCGTCCACGGCGAAAAGCGCTTCGCGGTCTCGATGGACTTCGGCGACTGGGATCACAAGCAAATCAATCTGAGCGTGTTCGCCCGCGAAGCCTACGCTGCTCTCAAGAAGGGTGGCACGGCGATTGTCTGGTATGACATCTGGAAGCTCGGGCAGGTGGCCGACGCCATGTCGGAGGCCGGTTTCCGGATGCTACGGCTGATTGTGTGGAACAAGACTAACCCCGTGCCCTTGAACTCCAAAGCACTCTACCTGACCGGCGCGCGGGAGATGGCCGTCTTGGGCGTGCGTGGCAGCCGGCCAACCTTCCATGGCGAATACGACAGCGGCGACTACGAATTCCCCATCCCGCGTCACGGCGGAAAGCGCATCCACCCGACGCAAAAGCCGCTTGCCTTGTTCAAGGAGCTTGTGTGCAAGCACTCGAACAGCGGCGACATGGTGGTTGACCCCTTCCTTGGCTCGGGAACAACAGCAGTGGCCGCGCTGCAGAACGAGCGCGCCTTCGCGGGGTGCGATATTGACCCTGCTTATGTGAAAGCAGCAAAGGCGCGTGTCCGTGACCTCTAAGGCGGACACCTTCCTGAAACTGGCGAAGCCGAACAAAGAGACCGGCTTTTCTCGTGTCGTCTCACTTTCCGAGCTTCGACGGGTTGGGCTTGGTTTCGGCAATGGTGGTAGCTGGTGTCGAGATAGCAGCAGTCTAGCGCGACGCTACAATGTCGAGCGCATCAAAGAGGGCAACCGCATCGTCGCGGTGAAACTGAACGGATACAAGAAGGCTCCGCTCAACAAACCGATACCAGCCAAGATTCGCCGCAAGGTGGTCAAAGGCCGGTGCGCGGTGCTTGCGACGGGCAAACCGGAATGTGACCACAAAGACGGACGGCTGGATGACCCGCGATTGACTGATCCGAAGGCCGTGCGCTTGGCGGACTTTCAGCCCTTGTCAAAGGCGGCGAACAACGCCAAGCGTCAACACTGCCGCAAGTGTCGGGAGACCGGCAAGAGGTTTGACGCGCGACGGCTTGGCTACTCAAAAGGACAGTGGGCGGGCAATGGACGCTACATGGGTACCTGCGTCGGCTGCTACTGGCACGACCCGCGCAGGTTCAATCGAGAGGCATCGAAAGCGTGGGGCAAATAGTGTATAGCCCCCAAGTCTCATCAAAGAGTCATCTTGGATCGCATGATGGAAGTGTCTTGAGCGGTATTCGGCATTTTGAGTCACGCATGGGGTGGCGCAGCCAACGATTGGTGGGCCGAGGCAACGGCTGCAGCGTGCCGGGATTGGTCGTGCGGAGGCGGTTGCTTTGCTTTACCCTTCGCTTCCCATGTTTGAAGCTCGGAGAAAGCGGTTCATCGAGGCGATGGGGCCCGGCGCGGTGGCGCTGGTTCCGGGCGCCGGGCGCGCGCGTCGTTCGAATGACACCGAGTTTCGCTTCCGGCAGGACAGCGACTTCCACTATCTGACGGGTTTTGATCACCCGGACGCGCTGGCGGTGCTGCGCAGCGATGGCGGCCCCGGGTTCACGCTCTTCGTCGAGCCGCGCGATCCGGAGCAGGAAATCTGGACGGGCTATCGCCCCGGCGTCGAGGGCGCGCTCGAAGATTTCGGCGCCGACTGCGCGCACGCCCGCTCGGAACTCGACGCGCAACTGCCGGAGTTGTTCGCGCACGCCGAGCGGTTCTTCCAC
>JAHRAN010000052.1 GCA_020027245.1 Myxococcota bacterium | reverse complement strand
TGAGCCGTTTCGAGCGGGCGGGGCTCGAGATCGTCGCGCTGAAAAAGCTGCACCTGAGCGAGCCACTCGCGCGCGGCTTCTACGCGGTGCACCGCGAGCGCCCCTTCTACGCTGACCTGATTCGCTTTATGACCACCGGCCCCGTGGTGGTGAGCGTGCTCGAAGGCGAGAACGCCATCGCCCGAAACCGCGAGTTGATGGGGCCGACCGACTCGCAGGCTGCCCCCACCGGTACCATCCGTGGCGACTACGGCGCGGACATCGAGCGCAACGCGGTGCACGGCTCCGATGCGCCCGAGACCGCCCGTATCGAGATCGCCTACTTTTTTAACGCCGGCGAAATTCTGGGCGGCAGCGAGGCGCTGTAAGCCGATGCGCAGCGCACCGCGCGCGATCAAAGGAGAGCCGATGTTCCGACCCCAGCGAAACTTTCAAATGTTAACCACCACCACCACCACCACCATCACCGCCGCCGCCGCCGCCCGCGCAGCCCTGGGCTTCGCCATCATCCCGCTCGCTTTCTTGCAACTCGCCTGCGGCGAGGGGCCGCCGCCGCTGCTCGAGTGCGCGCCGCACGATGGCTTGCATCCCATTTGCCAGTTTCAGAACCCCGAAGACCTGGTCGCCCTGCCGGGCGGTTGGTTGCTGGTCTCTCAGATGGCGAAGCAGGACAAGCCGGGCAGTCTGCTCGCCTTCCACCCCGAGCGCGACGTCCAGCACCGGCTGTGGCCGGGCGGGCGCACGGGTGAGGCGCAAAACTGCGCAGGCCCGCCCGACGCCGGGAGCTTCGCCCCGCACGGTCTCGATCTTTCTGCCGATGGAACGCGCCTTCTTGTGGTCAACCACGGCGGACGCGAGGCGGTCGAATTCTTTGCTGTGCAGCTCTCGCCATCTGCCCCGCCCGAACTCGTGTGGAGCGGCTGCGCGGAGCCGCCAGAGCAATTGGATGCGTTTCTGAACGATGTGGCGGCGCTGCCGGACGGCGGCTTTGTCGCGACGAAGATGATGTCCGCAAACCAGTTGCGCGGAAGTCTGGCGCTTATTTTGGGTCGCAACAGCGGCGAAGTGCTGCGCTGGTCGCCAGGCGTTGGCTGGACAAAGATGCCGAACAGCGAGGGCGTCGCCCCGAACGGCGTTGCGACGAGCGCCGACGGCGCGCGCATCTTCTTCTCCGAGTGGGGCGCCCGGCGCGTGGTGCGCGTGAACAGCGACGGCGGCGAGCGCAAGAGCGTCGCGCTCGACTTCTCGCCCGACAACATGAGTTGGAGCAAAGGCGGCGCGTTGCTGGTCGCCGGTCAGGTGGCCAGCGCGCTCGAGTCCACGGCCTGCTTCTCGGTGGAGCAGGGCGCCTGCGGCATAGGATCCCGCGTCGTGCGCATCGAGCCGCAGAGCCTGGCGGTAACGCCCGTGCTCGATCATCACCCGGCAAAGGTGGCCGGCGCAGTCTCGGCGGCCCTCGAACACCAGCGTCGCATCTGGCTCGGCACCTTCGCCGGCGACCGTCTGGTGTGGCTCGAACCCTGAGGCCGCCGAATTCGCTGCGCCCGCCGATGACCGCATCTGACACAGCGCCCGGCTAACCCGCGCACGATGTCGAACTTTTTGAGCAAACATGACGGGCCGCGCGCCGCCGAAGGCGATGTGCAGGTCGTGGTGGCGGAGGGCGCCCGCGCGGCCGAGACTTTTTTGCTTGCCCAATTGAAGGCGCTGGCCGACGCGCGTCATCAGAACCCGGAACAGCTTGCGACGCCGGTGTACCTGGTCGTGCCCTCGAACAGCCTGCGCGAGCACCTGCTCGCCCGCATCGTCGCCGCGCACGGCGCGCAGGCGGGGCTTCATGTCACGACGCTGCGCCGCCTCGCCTTCGAGGTGCTGCGCCGCTCGGGCGACCCGGTGCGCGATGGCAGCGCCCTGCTGCCGTTGCTGCTGCGCCGCCTCGCCGCCCGGCAGCCCGCACTGCAAAGCGTGCTCGACAATGTCGTGGACGGCTACGCGAGCACCATCGGCAGCGTGAACGACCTGCTCGACGCGGGTTTCGACGCGGCGCACAGCGATGCGCTGGGCGATCTGCTGAAAGAGGAGTGGCCGGGCGCGGTCGGCCTGCGCGCGGCGGCGGTGGCGAAGCTGGCGAGCGATGTGCGCAGCGAACTCGAGGCGCTGGGCCGCACGCCCCGCGCCGGTCTCTTCAGCGCGGCGCGCCGGGCCATCGAAGCGCGCCCCGACCTGCTCGCCGCGCGCGCGCTCTGGGTGTATGGCTACGCCGATGTCACCGGCACCCAGTGCGACCTGCTCGAAACACTGCTGCGCAACACCCCCGGCGGCATCGTGCTCGACGCGCCGCCCAACCCTGCCGACCCCGGGCGTGGTGCGGATGCCGGCGTCGCGTTTCTCGACCGCCTGCGCGCGCGCGTCGAGCCGCTGGGTGCGAAGGTCACGCGCGCCGCCGAGCCCGTCCCCGCGCTTTGCCTGTTCCGCGCGCCCGGCATTCAGGCCGAAGTGCGCGAGGTGGCGGAGCGCGTGGCCGTGCTGCTGGCGAAGGGCGTTCCAGCAGAGCGCATAGGAGTCGTGGCGCGCGACCTCGGCCCCTTTGTGCGCGCGCTGCGGGCGCAGTTCGACCGCGTCGGCGTGCCCTACTCGGGGCCGGGCAGTCCACTCATGCGCCCGGAAGCGCAGCGCGTTCGCGCCCTGATCGAGTTGCTGCGCGAGCAGGGGCAGGCCGCTCTCGATTGCTGGCTCGACGCCGAGACTGTGTTCAGTGCGGAACAGCGGCGCGACCTGCGTCTCGCGTTTCATTTGATGGGCCGCGTGCGCCTCGAGCAGGCCGCAACGCTTCCGCTCGATCAGGTGCTTGGCGACCGCAGTACCTTCGCGTTGCCGCTGCGCCAGGTCGCCGATGTGGACGCCGATGACGACGACGCTCCCGCACGCGCGCCGAAGCGCAAGCTCAACCGCCGCACGCTCGAAGTCGCGCGCGCGCGTGCGCAGGAACTGGAGCAGCAACTTCGCCACTGGCCCGCGCGCGCGCCGCTCGAGCAGCATCTCGAGCGCCTGCGCCACCTGCTCACCGGCCCGCTCGGCTGGCGTACTAAAACAACAGGCTTCGACGAAGTGCAGCGCTGCGTGAGCCAGCTTCCCAATGATGTGGACGCCGCCTTCGAAGTCGAGAGCGCCGAGCTTCCGCTGCTGCTCGAGCGCGCGCTCGCTCCTGTGGGCGCAGATCCCCTCGGCGGCAAAGGCGGCGGCGTGGCGGTGTTGAACACCACCGAGGCGCGCGCGCGCTGCTTCGAGCATTTGTTTGTGATGGGCCTGAACCGGGACTTGTTTCCGCGCGTGGTCAGCGAGGACGCGCTGCTGCCCGATGCGCTGCGCGAATGCATCGAGCGCGACCTGCTGCCCGACATCCCGGTCAAGCGCCGTGGCTATGACGAGGAGCGCTACCTGTTTGCGCAGCTCTGTTCGTCGAGCCCGAATGTGACGCTCAGTTACGCCTCCATCAGCGACGATGGCCGCGAGCGCCCGCCATCGCCCTTCATCGAGCGCGTGCGTCTGGCGCGCGACCTCGGCGAGAATGATGTGCGGCTGGCGCCGGAATGGCTGGCCGTGCGCGAGCAGGCGTTGCCCGCCGACGAGGCGCTTGCGCTGGTGGCCACAGACGATGGCGCGGATGCATCTCTCCAGCGCGACTTGTTTCAACTTGCCCTGGGCGAGCTTCATCACGCGACGGATCCCGGAGCAAAGTTGCCGGACGCTGCGGCCTGGGCCGACGGGCGCGTGGCCGTGATGCGCGAACTCGATCGCAACCTGCCGACGGGCGCGCCCGGCCCCTACTTTGGCTGGGTCGGCGCCGCCACGGCGTCGGGCGACGCGCCGGTCACGCATCTGGAGGCGCTCGCGCGCTGTCCCTGGCAGGCTTTCCTGCACCGCGAGTTGCAGCTCGAAGCGCTGCCCGACGCGCGCGCGGAGTTGCCCTCGCTGTCGCCGTTGCTGCTGGGCACGCTGCTGCACCGCGTGCTCGAAGAGATCGTGCGCGCTGCCGGCGCGCGCGCGAATGAGCCGCTCGATCCGAAGGCGCCGGGTGTGGATGTCCACTGGCCCGCGCCCGAACAACTCGCGCAGCGCCTCGAACGCGCGGCCACGACCTTGCTCGCCGAGCAGGGCATCCACCTCGCGGGTTTCCCGCAACTGCTGGTGACGCGCGTCGAGCCGTTCTTCGAGCGCGTGCGCCAGAGCGACTGGCCCGACGGTGTGGCGCGCGGCGTGATCGGCGTCGAACTCGATGGGCGCGCAGCGGTCGAAGGCGAGGGCGGGCCGTGGACGGTTCCCTTCCGCGCCGACCGCGTGGATCGCCAGCAGGACGGCGGTCTGGTGCTGACCGACTACAAGGCGGGAAAGCCCGCGTTCACCGTCGTCAAAACAGCGAAGAAGCTGCGGGAAAAATTGCAAAAATCCACGCAGCAGGGCGCGATGCTGCAGGCCGCCGTCTATCTGGCGGGCGGCGGCGCGCGGGCGCGTTACCTGTTTGCGAACCCCGAGCTCGATATGCCGGCGGAACTTTCGAGCGACGACATCGAGACGGGTTTGCGCGACGCCTTTAGCCGGCACGCGGCCCCGGTGCTGCTGCGCCTGCGCGGCGCCGGCGCCTTCGTGCCGCGTCTGCTCGACGAGGGCGGCGCCATGCCGCGCGCCTGCCAGTGGTGTGATGTGCGCAGCGCCTGCTTTCAACCCGACACGGGCGCGCGCGAGCGCTTGCGCGCCTGGCTTGCCGCGCCGGGCGACACGGCAGACCCGTCGCAGCGCGCCGTTCTCGATTACTGGAAACTGGGAGCGGGTTCGTGAGCGCGCCGTCCCCGAGCCGCGACGACTGCGCGCGCGACGAGGCCACGCGGCGGCGCGCACAGTGCGCGTTCGACCGGCCGCTGGTGGTCGAGGCGGGCGCGGGCACCGGCAAGACCGCGGTGTTGATCTCGCGCATTCTGGCCTGGTGTCTCGGCCCCGGCTGGGAGCGCACAGAGCAGCGCATCAAGGAGCAGACGATGGACGCGCCGCCGCCTGCGCAGGTGGCGCGTGAACTGCTGCCCCGGGTCGTGGCCATCACCTTCACCGATGCGGCGGCGGCCGAGATGGCGCGCCGCGTTTCGAGCGGCCTGCTCGATGTCGTGCGCGGCGAGATGCCGGTTGGCCTCGCTGCGGACGCGCTGCCGGATGACCTCGAACTTCGCGCCCGCCGTGCGCATGCGTTGCTCGACGCCTCCGACCAGATTGTGATTCAAACGATCCACGCCTTCTGTCTGCGCCTGCTGCGCAGTCATCCGCTGGCTGTGGGGCTGCACCCGAGTTTCACGGTGGATGCGAGCGGCGCCGAAACCGAAGCGGTGGCGCGCGCGCAGGTGGAAGCCTTTATCGAGAGCGCCTACCGCGATACTGCAGCCGGTAACGCCGACGCCATCGCGCTGGCGCAGGCCGACATCGGCCCGCCCAAACTGGAGCAGGCCCTGCTCGCGCTGCTGCAAGCGGGCGCCGCGCCGGAGTTGCTGCGCGAGCCGCCGACAGCAAAGGAGCGCATCGCCACCTGGCGCGCGGAGTTTCTGCCACTGCTCGACACATTCGAAGCGCTGGAGGCAGGGCGCATCCGCGCGTTGACGAAGAAACCCGCGTGTCGCCGGCTGGCCGGGAACCTTGTCGCGCTGCGTGCGAAACTGGCGGCGCTTCCCGACCAGCGCGACGCACTGGTTGCTCTCGCCAAAGCGCAACAGGAGTTGTGGCCCCCCGCCGACCGGAAGCGGCTCCACGACTGGGCGCGTGGCAAAGCGCCCTTCGATGCGGGCGATGAGGCCGGGCTCGGTCGTAATCGCGAGCCGCTTCGGGCCTGCGTCGAGTGCCTGGTTCCCTTTGTCAACCAATTTCTCGACACGGACTTCGATGTGCTCGAACGCGCGCAGCGGGTGCTCGGCTTGTTGCTCACACGCGCGCATGCGGAGTTGCGGCGTCGGGGCGTGCAGAGTTTCTCCGCATTGCTGCGCGACGCCGAGCAGTTGCTGGCGCGCAACCCGGACATCACCCGGCGCTTTCGCGGGGGCACCGACCAACTGCTGGTGGACGAGTTTCAGGACACCGACGCACTTCAGTGTCGCATCCTGCGCCACCTGACGAAGGGGAAGGGCGGCCCGACACTGTTTCTGGTCGGCGACCCGAAGCAATCCATTTATGGCTGGCGCAACGCCGACCTGCAGGCCTACAGCGATTTCGTCACCGAGGTGGAGCCCGACGAGGAAGAGCGCGGCCTGCTCTGCGTCAACCATCGCTCCAGCAAACCCCTGCTCGATGAAGTGCAGCGCTGCCTCGAGCCTGTGTTCGGTACGGGCTCTGAATGGCAGGCGGCATTTCAGCGCTTGCTGGTGAGCGATGAGAACGCGCGCGCGCACGAGCAGCCTAACGCCTTGGCGGATGCCGCCGCCGTCGAGCATTGGATTTCGCGGGACTGGAAGCAGGGCGGCGTCGCCGGGAAAACCCGCAGCGCGCGTGCGAACGAAATCGAGGCGGAAGCCGTCGCCCGGGACATCGCGGATCAAGTGGCGGCGGGCGGCTCGAAGCCGGGCCATTTCGCCATTCTGCTGCGCGCGCTCGGCGATCTCGATGTCGTGCTGTCGGCGCTGCGGAGCAGAGATATCAACTATGTGGTCGAGCGCGACCAGAGCTACTACCAGCGGCGCGAGATCATTGATGTTTCGGCGCTGCTGTGCTGGCTGCTCGACCCGAATGATCATCTGGCCTGGGCGGCGGTCCTGCGCTCGTCGCTGGTCGGCGCGCCCGACGCCGCGCTGCTGCCGCTCTGGCGCGGGCAACTGCCGCAGCGCGCCGGCTTGTTGTATGGCGCGGACACGGCGGAACTCGCAGCGCTTCAGCACTTCGTGCGCACGGTCGCGCTGCCCCGGGATGTTCCGGGGCTCGAGCGCATCGGCGGCTGGCGCGAAAATCTGGCGGGTCTGCTCGCGCTGGCTGGCCCGCTGCGCGAGCGCGCCGCGCGCCTTGCCCCCGACCGCTTCGTCGAAGCGCTGCGCCGCGTGCTGCTCTTCGAGGCATCCGAAGCGGGTCGCCCCCTCGGTCGCTTCCGGCTCGCAAACCTCGACCGCTTCTTTCGCGATCTCGTCGTCACGCTCGAAGAGCAGGATCGTGCGTCGCTGCTCGGCGCGTTGCGTCAGGCGGTTTCGACGGCAAAGGAGCAGGAAGAGGGCCGCCCGCGCGCGATGGATGACGATGCTGTGCACGTGATGTCCATCCACAAAGCGAAGGGGCTGGATTTCGAGCAGGTCTATGTGCTGCAACTGCACCGGGGTTCGCGTGCGAATGCGGAGCCGGCGAACGCGCTGCTGCGCCGGGGTGAGCGACAGGCGCTGCGCCTGTTCGGCTTCGCGTCGCTCGAAGCGCCCGCACTGTTGCGCGCGCAGCGGGAGACCGAGCGGGCGGAGCGCGAGCGCCTGCTCTATGTGGCGATGACCCGCGCGCGGCGACGGCTGGTACTGGCGGGCAAAACCGCCGACGAGGGCAGGGGGAGCGCGAGCGGCACGCTGATCCAGTTGCTCGAAAAACGACGCGAGCGTCTGGACATCGAAGGTCTGGCCGGTCAAGTAGCCAAGGCGTCCGCAGCGCCGCACCATGTGGACCGGGATCATGCGCGCTGGGTCTTCCCGGCCGCGGCGCGCACCCGTGCTGAGGGGGCGGTGGCGACGCAGCGGAAGCCGCGTCGCGTTGCGCTTTCGCTCGAACGCGCGCGCAGTGATGCGGAGCAGATTCGCGCGCGTCGCCTGCACGCGCGGCAGCGGATGGCGCGCTTCGGTCACAGCGTCGCCAGCGCCGAGCACGGGCGCCGCGCCGATATCGAAGCCGAAACAAGGCTTGCGCGCAGCGAAGCGCTCGAGGTCTCGCCCGCTCATCCGGCCGCGGGCGCATTCGATGAGGGCGACGACGACAAAAGCCATGCCCTCCGCGCGGGCAGCGCCGTGCACGCCGCACTCGAAGCCTACAAACCCGTTGACACCGAGGACGGCCGCGCGCGCGCAGTGCAGGCGCTCGAAGCGGTGCTCGCGGGTGAACGCGACAAACAGCCGCGGCGTCGCGCCGCAGCACTCTGGCGCAAGTTCCTCGAAGGGCCGCTGCACACGCGCTTTTGCGAGCTGGCGCCGAGCTTCGTGGCCCGGGAGCTTGCTGTCCTTGCGCCGCCGGAAGGCAGCGGCGCGCTGCACTTCGCAAGCGGCGTCATTGATCTGGTCTATCGCGACCCCGCAAGCGGCAACCTCGTGGTGGTGGATTACAAGACCGACAAAGTCGGCGGCGGCGGCGGCGGCGGGCTTTCAGCGCACGCGGAGCGCTACCGGGGGCAGGGCGAGGTCTACTGCCGCGCGTTGCAGCAGGCGCTTTCTCTGGCTTCGCCTCCCGCATTCGAACTCTGGTTTCTGGACGCGGGCGAGATCGTCCAGGTCTGATTCCGTTCGTCTAAAAAATTTTCAAGGGCGCATCGTGTAGCGGCGCGGGCCGGTTTGTTCTTGCAGCCGCGTGGCTTCGAGGCGCAGCCAGCGCGCGAGCATCTGGCGGGTGTCGCGTGGATCAATCAGGTCGTGGACGCCGAAGCTCTCGGCGCGGGCGTAGGGCGAGCGGCGTGCAGCAAGCTGCGTTTCGAGTTCGTCGCGCAGCCGGGCCGGGTCCTCGGCCGCTTCGAGTTCGCGCCGGTAGGCGACGGCCACGCCGCCTTCGAGCGGCAGCGCGCCGCTCTCCGCCGAGGGCCAGGCCAGCACATAGCCCTCGGGGCCGAAGTGCGCGGCGGCCGCAACGCCGTAGGCGCGGCGCACGATCACCGAGGCCACGGGAACCTCGGCCTGCTGCACAGCGAAGATGGCGGCGGCGCCGTGGCGAATGGTGCCGCTTCGCTCTGCGCGCGAGCCGATCATGAAGCCCGGCTCGTCCACGAAGCACACGAGCGGCAGGTGGAAGGTGTCGCAGAGGTCAACGAAGCGGCGCACCTTCAGCGCGGCGTCTGCGGTCATCGAGCCCGCGTAGAAGCGCGGGTCGTTCGCCCAGACACCGACGGGGCGACCGCCGAGCCGGGCGAGCATCGTGACCTGGGAGCGCCCGAAGCTGCGGCCCAGTTCGAAGAGCGAGCCCTGGTCGAGAACATGGCGGACGAGTTTTCGGCTGTCGTAAATTTTCCGCCGGTCGCGCGGGATGATCTCGAGGAGTTCCTCGGCGCGCCGCTCCTCCGGGTCGTCACAGGGTTGCAGCGGCGGCAGTTCGAAAACATTGCCCGGCATGTAGCTGAGGAAGCGACGCAGTTGATCGAGCGCGTCGTCCTCGTCCTCGGCGATGTTGTCCACCACGCCGCTGCGCGCGTGCACCGCCGCGCCGCCCAACTCATCTTTACTTTTCAATTCGCCGGTGGCGCGCTCCACCAGGGCCGGGCCGCCGATAATGATTTGCGCGCTGCGCCGGGTCATCACCGAAAAGTGCGAGGCGACGAGCCGCGCGGCGGGGAAGCCAGCCACCGCGCCGAGTGCAGCCGACACTACCGGCGCCACACCCATGAGCTGCATGATGGAGCGGAAGCGCGGCGGGGCGTTCACGGACTCGCCGCTCGGCGGGCGCTTTGCGTTCTTGCCGCCGCTGCCGGTGATGCTGCCGCCGCCGCCCTCGAGGAGCCGCACCAGCGGCAAGCGGTATGTCAACGCCAGGCTTTCGGCAAAGACGCTCTTGCGAAGCCCAGCGGGTGAGGGCGAGCCGCCGCGCTGCGTGAAGTCCTCGCCGCCGAGCACGCAGGGACGCCCCGCAATGCGCGCGACGCCGAGCACATAGTTCGCGGGGATGAAGTCTTTGAGCCGGCCCTGCGCGTCGGTTTCGGAGTGGCCGGCAATCGGCCCCTGCTCCTCGAAGCTGTCCGGGTCTGCGAGGCGCGCGATGCGCTCGCGAATGGTGAGCCGCCCCTTCGCGTGCTGCTTTGCTACGGCCTCCGCCCCGCCCATTTCGAGCGCGCGGCGGCGGCGCGCCTCGATGCCCGCGACTTCATCCTTCCAGCTCATCGCTTCTCCACTTTACAAGACCAGCGCTTCGGCAGCCTGGCAGCCCGCAGCGCAGCGTCGTTACCGGGCGGTGTTGCAGCTCAGTCCCGGATGAGATGCGGATCGGGTTGGCTGTCGAACTGCTTCAACTGTTCCAGCCAGCTTCGGGGCAGCCCGTGCTCGCCCGCGCCCTGAATCATCAGCTCCAGGTACCAGTGGTAGGGGCGAAGGTCATCGCAAAAGCGCTGGGCGCGAAAGCTGATGGCGCAAAGCGCGCCGCCGTCGGGCTGCCGCAGTTGCAGGTTGCACTGGAGGTAGCTCGGTTCGAAGGCGGCGAGCGCCCGCAGTTGCGCTTCGCCCAGTTCGTAGAGCGCGCCCCACAGCGTCTGCCCCGGTTCGGGTTCGAAGCAGGCTTTGCCGGAGCCGTCGCGTCCCGGCTTGCGGAAGCTGAGCTTTTGATCGGGCAACGCGGCGATGCCCGAAGCCCGGACCGCACCGATGCGTTCGCAGAGCCAGCTCTGTTTCAGGTTCGATCCGTATGCGAAGTACAGCGCCACTTCAACCACCGCGCTCAATGAGCTGCACGCTGAAGCGTTGGCGCGGGTCGCTCCAGACGCGCGTCACGCAGAGGCCAGCACTGCGGGCGAGCCCGGCAAAACTTTTGAGCGTGTACTTGTGTGAGTGCTCGGTGCAGATGCTTTCCCCCGCGCGGAAGTGGATGCGCTCGCCGGCGATCTGCGCCACCTGCTCGACTGCGCTCACCAGGTGCATCTCCACGCGCCCCTGTGCCTCGGCCCACAGCGCGCGGTGCTGGAAGCGCCCGAGGTCGAAGTCCGCGCCCAGTTCGCGGTTCATGCGCTGCAACAAGTTTCGGTTGAAAGCGGCGGTGATGCCCTCGGAGTCGTCATACGCGCGCTCGAGCGTTTCGCGGTCTTTGCGCAGATCCACACCGATCAGCATGGCGCCGTCCGGTGCGCACAGTGCTGCGGCTTCGGCCAGCAACCGGGTCGCGTGCTCCGCGCTGAAGTTTCCAATCGTGGAGCCGGGGAAGTAGATGACCCGCCGCTTTGCCCTGCGCTGTGTCCCGGGCAATGCGAAGGGCGCGCTGAAGTCGGCGCAGATGGGCAGCACTTCGAGCTTCGGGTAGTCGGCGGCCAGCGCCGCCGAGGATTTCAGCAACTGCTCGCGGGAAATGTCCACGGGCAGGTAGCCGCTGGGGCCTTCGAGCACATCGAGCAGCAGCCGGGTCTTCAGGCTGCTGCCGCTGCCGTATTCGATGAGCAGGACACCCGGCCCCAGGGCCTCTGCCATTTCACCGGCGTGCGCGCGCATGATTTCGAGTTCGCTGCGCGTCGGGTAGTACTCGGGGAGTTCGCAGATGCGCTCGAAAAGTTCTGAGCCGCGCTCGTCGTACAGGTACTTGCAGGGCAGCCACTTGTCGGGCGCGCGCAGACCGGCGAGCGCCTCTTCGAGGAAGCGCTCGCCCGCCGGTTCCTGATCGCGCGCCCGAAGCGCCGCGGTTCGAGGCATTGCCATCCTTATTTAACCTTACTAAAAGCGCAACAACTCGGGTTCGAGCGTGTCGAGGTCGAGCACACCGACGCTGTTTCGGCCGGCCATCATGCCGGCGCACTCGCCGGGGTTGAAGATCAGGCAGCCGACTTTTCGTTCGATGACGGTGCGGTGGTTGTGTCCGTGCAGAATCACATCAAAGTTTTCCAGCCAGGTCGGGTCAATATCCAGCGGGTCGTGCACTACCGCGAGGCGTCGCTCATTCCATTCGAGAAAGAGGGGAGGGTCAACCAGTTGGATGCCCTGCGCCGTGGCCGCCTGTTCGAGTTCGCAGCGTTCGAGATCGTTGTTGCCAAAAACGCCCACCAGCGGCGCGTGCAGGCGCGCGAGCAGACGAACCGTCTTGCTCTGGGTGATGTCCCCGGTGTGCACGACGCGCTCGACGCCCGCATCGTTGAGCAACGCCACAATCCGCCTGACATTGGGCAGGTGGTTGTGCGTGTCGCTTATGATTCCAATGCGCAAGAGGCTCCCTGCTCGATCGCCGCTCATCGGCGACGGGGTACTGTAGCCGGGCGTCAGCCTGCGCCCGGACGCAAGCCGGGTATGCTACCCATTTTTTCGGAAGGAGTCGCACTTGGCTTACAAGACCATCGAGACCGAACGCCGGGACGAGGTTCTGCTGATAACGCTCAGCCGCGAGCAGCGGCTCAACGCCTTCAACCACGCGATGCTCGATGAGCTTCTCGAAGTTGTGGACGAGCTCGACGCCGACGACGCGCTGCGGGCGGCGATCTTCACCGGCCGCGGTCGCGCCTTCTGCGCTGGCGCCGACCTGGGCCGTGGCGGCGCCACCTTCGACCGGGGCAAGGCGGCAACGGAGGTTCCGCGCGATGGCGGCGGGCGGCTGACGACGCGGCTCTTCGACTGCCGCAAACCGCTGATCGCCGCGCTGAATGGCCCGGCCGTCGGCGTCGGCGTCACCATGACGCTGCCCATGGACATCCGCATCGCCAGCGACCGCGCGCGCTTTGGTTTCGTGTTCACGCGGCGCGGCATCGTGCCCGAGGCGGCGAGTTCCTGGTTCCTGCCGCGACTGGTCGGCATCAGCCAGGCGATGGAGTGGGTGGCGACCGGGCGTCTGTTCGATGCCGAAGAGGCGCGCGCCGGGCGGCTGATCTCGCGGGTCGTGCCCCACGACGACCTGCTCGAAGCCGCCTTCGCACTGGCGCGGGAAATCGCCGACAACACCAGCGGCGCGGCGGTGTGTCTGGCCCGTCAGATGATGTGGAAGATGCTCGGCGCCGCGCACCCGATGCAGGCCCACAGCCTCGACTCGCGCGTGCTCTTCCAGTTGGGGAAGCTGCCCGATGCCTATGAAGGCGTGCAGGCCTTTCTCGAAAAGCGCCCGGCGCGTTTCACGATGCGTCCGGCGCGGGATCTGCCACCGCCCTACCCGTGGTGGGAGACGCCGCCCTTCGACCCCTGACCGTGCGGGACGCCTGGCGTCCCGCTCCATCCCTTTGACCGCCCCGAGCGGCTGCCGGACGCCTGCGCGTCCCGCCCGCCACGGGTTCGTTAAGCTGACGGCGACCGGGAGGGTTTCAACATCATCATGTTTCGGGTTGTCATCCACTGCGCCGCGTTGCTCGGCAGCGCGCTCCTGCTGCTCGCCTGCGATGTGGCGCAGCACAGCCAGAAGGCGCAGACCTTCCGCGTGCGCGGCGTGGTGCAAGGGGTTGCGCCCGCGCAGAAGCAGGCGGTGATCGAGCACGAGGCGATCCCCGACTTCATGCCGGCGATGACGATGAACTTCGATGTGCCGAACCCGGCCGTGCTCAAAACACTGTCCGAGTCCGAGGGGCAGGTGGTGGAGTTCACGCTTCAGGTTCGTGAGCGCAGCTTTCGCATTGTTGACGCGCGCGCGCTCGCTGCGGATGCAAAGCTCGCCGGGCGAAGCGGCCTGCTGCCGGACAGCGCGCCGCCCGCCGAAGAATGGGCGCCCGCCTTCGCGTTGACCGACCAGTCCGGGCGCACGCTGCGGCTTGCAGATCTTGCAGGCCGCACGCTGCTGCTCGATTTCATCTACACGCACTGCCCGGGCCCCTGTCCGATTCTCACCGCCGCGCATGTCGAGCTTCAGAAATCGCTGCCCCGCGCGCTGCGCGAGCGCGTGCACTTCGTGTCCATCTCGCTCGACCCGGAGCGGGACACGCCCGATGTGCTGCGCCGTTACGCGCTGGCCCGTGGCGTTGCGCTTTCGAACTGGTCCTTCCTGACCGGCCCGCGCAGCGCGCTCGAAGCGCTCTGGCTCGACTACGGCGTCGGCAGCGGCCGCAGCGAGAACGGCGAGATCGAGCACTTGGTGATCAGCTTTCTGATTGACGCCGAGGGCCGCATTCTGCGCCGTTACCTCGGTGTCGAGCACAGCATTGACGCCCTGCGCGCAGACCTCGAACGCGCGGCGGGGGTTGACTCATAGCGGGGCTGCCACTCCGTCATTTCTGCCCATGCAGAAATGACCCCGCCATGCAGCGCAGCACGCCGCTCAGGCTGCGCCGGTGCTGAAGGCCCGGGTGATGCGGCGCAGGGCTTCGTCCACGTTTTCCCTGGAGTTGAAGGCCGAGATACGCACGTAGCCCTCGCCGGCGGGGCCGAAGCCGACGCCCGGCGTGCTGACCACCCGGGCCTCGGCGAGCAGGCGCTCGAAAAATTCCCAGGAGCCGAGTCCGCCGGGCGTTCGCACCCACAGGTAGGGCGCGTGCTCGCCCGCGAAAACCTTGAAGCCAGCGGTGGCGAGTCCTTCGCGCAGGCAGCGCGCGTTTTCCATGTAGTGGGCGACCTGCAGGGCGCACTGCTTGCGACCTTCCGCGCTGAATACGGCCGCCGCCGCGCGCTGCACAATGTAGGGCACGCCGTTGAACTTGGTGGCGTGGCGGCGGCGAAAGAGTTCGCGCAGCGGCACGCGCTCGCCCGTGCTCGTGCTGCCCGTGCACTCGGCGGGGATAACAGTGTAGGCGCAGCGCAAGCCGGTGAAGCCCGCGCGTTTCGAGAAGCTGCGCATCTCGATGGCGCATTCGCGCGCGCCGGGAATCTCATAAATCGAACGGGGCAGGGCGGGATCCTGAATGAAGGCGTCGTAGGCGGCGTCGAAGATCAGCGTCGCGTCGTTCGCGCGCGCCCAGTTGACCCAGCGCGCAAGCCTTGCGTGATCCAGCACGCTGCCGGTCGGGTTGTTGGGCGAACACAGGTAGGCGAGGTCGGCGCGCTGCTCGGGGGGATCGGGCGCGAAGCCGTTCGCTTCGGTGGCAGGTTGATAGTGAACCTTCGCGTGCCGCCCGTCCGGGCCGAGCGCGCCCGCGCGCCCGGCCATCACATTGCTGTCAATGTACACCGGATACACCGGGTCGCTGAGCAGCAGCGAGCAGTCGGCGCCGAAAATCTCCTGAATGTTCGCCGCGTCCTGCTTGCTGCCGTCGGAGACGAAAACTTCATCCGCCCGGGTGGCGATGCCCCGCGTCCCGTAGTCGTGCTCGAGGATCGCCTCGATCAGGAAGTCATACCCGTTCTCGGGGCCGTAGCCGCGGAAGCCCTGCGCACTGCCCATCTCGTCCACGGCCTCGTGCAGCGCGCGCAGCACGGCAGGGGCGAGCGGCAGCGTGACATCACCGATGCCGAGGCGAATCAACTCCGCCCCCGGGTTGGCCTCGGCAAACGCCGCCACCCGCCGCCCGATCTCGGGAAACAGGTAGTTCGCCGCCAGGTTCCGATAGTGCTCGTTGACACGCGCCACAGCGCCGGAGCATAGCGGCTGGTCCGCGCCCGCCCTGGCGTCACCCCGTCTGCTAGGCTTCTGGCTTCGACACCCCACGGTCCCACAGGAGCAAGTTTGTGGACAAGACCACCGGCGGAACGAACGGAGGCGCCGCATCTGTGAACCGGGCATTGATTTTCGACAGCTACAAGTTCGTCCGGCACCTGACAAACCGGGGCTTCACCGAGGAGCAAGCCAGCGCGCTGGCCGAAGCGTGGGTCGAAGATCGGGTGAACCTGCTGAACTCCAATCTGGTGACCGACGAGCGTCTCGCTGCTACGGAAGCGCGCCTGAACGGCAGAATCGGCAATCTGGAAGAGCGCATCAACGCCCGGATCGCCAACCTCAAGTCCGAACTCATCATCTGGATGGTCGGCACAATGCTGGCGATGACGGGTGTGTTCGCCGCCCTGAGCAGCTTGCCGAAGGGCTGAGCTGGCGGCGACGCCCGCCCGAGGTGCAGCAGCTTCCGGCAGCGGCTCGGCGCGGTCAAAAGGATGGGGGAGTGCGACAGCACTCCGGTAGCACCCCGGACAGCCGCTCGGGGCGGTCAACGGGATGGGCGGGGTGGCTTAAAGCACCCCGGCAGAGGCGCTAGCCTTGCGCTGCTGTTCTCCGCTTCGAGGTGACCCGTTATGCATCGCACGCTTTTGCCGCTTCTGCTCACTTG
>JAHRAN010000041.1 GCA_020027245.1 Myxococcota bacterium | reverse complement strand
GGGTCATCGCGCGCAAGGATGTGCTGGCGGCGTTGTTTTTTTTCGCGTCGGCGTTGTTGTATCTTCGCTTCAATGACCACCGTCGCCGACGCGATTACTTCATCGCGCTGGCGTTGTTCGTCGCCGGGATGTTCAGCAAGTCCACCGTGGTGATGCTGCCGGCGGCGTTGTTGCTCTGGCATTGGTGGCGGCACGCTCGCGTCACCGCCGCCGACACGATGCGCGTATTGCCGTTCGTGCTGCTGGCGGCTGGGATTTCCTTCGCCGACTGGTCGTATTACAAAAGCGTGGAAGACACGCCGCTGGACTACACATTAATTGAACGCGCGCAGATCGCCGCCGGCGCGTTGTGGTTTTACCTCGGCAAAATTTTATGGCCCGACAAGTTGATGGTGATTTATCCGCACTTCACCGTCGGCGTCGGCGATGTTGTCGCGTGGATTTACCTCGCCGCCGCCGGCGCGCTGGCGGCAGCGTTGTGGTTCGCCCGCCGTCGCATCACCCGCGCGCCGTTCGCCGCGGCGACGGTGTTCGCGGTGGTGTTGTCGCCGGTGCTGGGCTTCGTGGATTACGGCTACATGCAGTTCGCGTTCGTCGCCGACCGCTATCAATACCTCGCCTCAAGCGCGGTCATCGCCGCCGTCGTCGCCGTCGTCGTGCAACTGATTCACCGTTTGCCGCCGGCGTCGCGCACCGCAACCGTCGCCGTCGCCGCGCTCGCGATGTTGTTGCCGCTGACCGCGCTGACTTGGCAGCAAGTTGGCATCTACCAAAACGCCGGCGCGTTCTTCGCGCACATCCTCGCGCACAACCCCGACGCGCGCGGCGCGCGCAACAACTATGGCCAATGGTTCGTGGAACAGGGCAACCGACTGCGCGACGAAGAAAAGTTTGACCAAGCGTTCGCCGAATACGCGACCGCCGCCGAACAGATTCCGGACTCGGCGAGCGTGCCGGTCAACATCGGCATCGCGTTTCAAAAAATGGGGCGCACCGATGACGCCGAAGCGCAGTTCAAACGCGCGCTGGAACTCGACCCCGACGACACCGACGCGCTCGGCAAACTGGCGGAGTTTCGGCTGGGACAACAACAATACGCCGACGCGCTCGCGTTGTTTGACAAAATCATCCGCCTGGAACCCAAAAAGGCAACCTACTATTCCGGCAAGGGCGTCGCGTTGTTTAACCTCGGCCGTCACGACGACGCATTAAACAGTATTGACCGCGCGCTTGAACTGGATCCGCAGTTGCAGCAAGCGCGCGACACGCGGCGGGTGGTGGTCGCAGACTACGAGAAACAGAACCGGCCGGGCGCGAAAGATTACGAACTTGGCGAAGAACATCACCGCGCCGGCCGGTTTGCCGACGCGCTGGCGTCGTATCGCGCCGCCGCCGATGCGCGTCCCGATTGGTTCTGGCCGCACCTCGGCATGGGCAAGGCGGCGGCGGACTTGGGTCGGCACGATGACGCGGAAAAACATTTTGCCGACGCGCGCGCCATCGCGCCCGACGACACCGATGTCCTCGGTCACTTCGCCGCGTTTCGCTTGCGACAACGGCGGCACGATGACGCGCTCAAGTTGTTTGAAAGTTTGATCCAGTTGCAACCCGACAACGCGCGTTACCATTCCGGCAAGGGCGTCGCGCTGGCCGGCTTGAAACGGTTCGACGAGGCGCTGCGAAGCATTGACCGCGCGCTTGCGTTGGATCCGTCGCTGACCGACGCGCGCGCCAACCGCGAGCGGGTGCTGCGGAGTGTCGAGCCGTAGGGCTCACCCCGAACCGCGCGGCTTCACTTCGCGAAATGTCCAATTGGAGTTGACAAAATAGCTGAGCAGCGCGGTCGGCACGACGCCACAGCCTTGCAGCAGCAGCGGGTTGGCCTCCGGGTGCAGGATGGAAAGCGCGACAAAGGTGCCGTAGCTCAGCGCCAGCGTCAGCAGCGAGACCAGATTGAACTTCACTCCCCGCACGCGATTGCGCCCGGCCAGAGCACGGTCGGCGAAGGTCCAGTAATTGTTGATGAGAAAGTTGGAGATGACGGACAACTCGATGGCGACCGGCGAAGCCAGCAGCTTATGCACGCCCATGCCGAGCAGGATCTGGAAGGAGCCGAGATTGACGACCACCCCGCAGATGCCGGTCAGGGCGAACTTGATAAAGGTGCGGTGGCGCGTCAGGCGCAGCCAGATCTTGTTGAAAAAGTTGAACATGCCTGGATGCCCTGTCTGCTGTGCCTGCGCTCGCGGGAATCAACCGGCGCCGCAAAGATGCGCGCAGCGCCGTGAAGCAGACGATACAACAACGGGGTACAAAAGGCGCGCCCCACGCGGTGGTCTTCGACCTGTGCGGCCCGCAGCGCCTGCGCCCGGGTGACCGCCTTGAACCCGGCGCCAGCGCGCACACCGGCCAGCCCGGCAATCCTGCGCCACGGTCGCCCCGGCGACCGGCGTCAGACCGGGTTCGGTTGCTATTTTGTCAGGTTGATTGTTCAGGGGGTGAGCCGGTGGGCAGGCTGCGGGTTGGCATCGTGTTCGGCGGGCGCTCGGTGGAGCACGAAATTTCCATCGCGTCGGCCAGCGGTGTGCTGCGCGCGCTCGACCCGGCGCGCTACGAGGTGACGCTGATCGCCATCGCTCAGGACGGGCGCTGGCATCTCGGCACGCCCGACATGCTGCCCGAGACCGTGTCGCAGGGCGAGGAGGTGACGCTGCCGGCGACGCCCGGCGCACACACGCTGCGCACGGTCGAAGGCGGCCAGGTCGCCGCCGAACTCGAAGTGATCCTGCCCATCGTTCACGGCCGGGGCGGCGAGGACGGCGCGCTGCAGGGCTTCCTCGAACTGGCCGGCCTGCCCTACGTGGGCGCGGGCATCCTCGGCTCGGCGCTGCAGATGGACAAGGATGTGGCCAAGCGCCTGCTGCGCGCCGAGGGCATCCCGGTGGCGCCGTGGCTTGTGCTGCGCGCGCATGAACTGGAAGCGGATGCGAAGGCCTGCGTCGCGCGCGCGCTGAAAGAGATCGGCCTGCCGGCCTTTGTGAAGCCGGCCAACTCGGGTTCCTCCGTCGGCATTGCGAAGGTGAAGCAGGCGCAGGAGTTGTTGCCGAAGCTGCGCGAAGCCGCGCGCTACGACACGAAGCTGCTCGTCGAAAAGGCCGTGGACGCGCGCGAAATCGAAGTCGCCGTGCTCGGTAACGACGCGCCCGAAGCATCGGCGCCCGGCGAGATCATCCCGCATGCCGAGTGGTACCACTTTGAGGCAAAGTATGCCGATGACTCGACCGAGCTGCACGCGCCCGCCGAACTCGACGCGGCGACGACGCGGCGCCTTCAGCAACTCGCGCTCGAGGCATTCGTCGCGCTCGAGGGCGCGGGGCTTGCGCGCGTGGACTTCTTCGTCGAACGCGGCAGCGGAAACATTTACCTGAACGAAGTGAACAGCCTGCCCGGCTTCACCGAAGTGAGCATGTACCCGCGGCTCTGGAAGGCCAGCGGGCTCGATTACCCCGCGCTGCTCGACCGGCTGATCCAACTCGCCCTCGAGCGCGGCCGGGCGCGGCAGGCGCTCTGCCACCGTCGGGAGAGCGGATAAGCCGCCGCCGCCTCAGTTCGCAATCGCGACGAAGGTTCCGCCGTTGCGCTGACACAGCTCGCGCATCAGCGCGGCGAAGCGCTCGCTCGTCGGTTGCCCTTCCTCGACCGGAATCGGAAAACCGATGCCGTGGATGCGCACCCGGCGCCGCCCTTCTTCATCCTCGAGGTTGATGCGGTCAATCTGCCGCACCACGGAGGCGATGGATCCGCCGCTGAACTCGTCGCCAAACACATACAGGCTGATGCGTTTGTCGGGCGCGTAGAAGGTGCGGATCGCCTCGGCCACACCCTCGGCGGGGCTGCTGTTGCTGAACGCGCGCCAGCGCCGCATGCGGCTCAGAATCACCTTGCGGCGCGAGGGCGTGTCGGGAATCCACTCCCGGGCGTAACCCGAGAACAGGTAACGCCCCATGTCGTTCATCACCTGAATGCCTTTCACCGTCGGATAGGCGTCCAGCGTCTGCTCCACTTTTTCGAGCACCCGGTTCCAGTTGTAGTGCTGCATGCTGCCGGAGGTATCAATGATGAAAATAATGTACTCGCTGTCCACCGGGACGCCGCCGATCACCTTGCCCGAATCGCGCAGGGCGAGGCGCTGCATCTCCCGGCTCAACTCCTGCTGCGCAATCTTCAGACGCTGCTCAATGCTCTGCTGAACGCTCGCGCGCTGCTCGTTCTGCTCGCGCGCGCGCGAAAGCGCCTCGACCTGCGCGCGCAAGCGCTCGAACTCGGCGTCCTCCTGCTCGAGTTCCGACGCCAGTTCATTGATGCGCTGCTCCGTCTCGATGGAACGCTGCGCCGCTTCGAGACGCTTCTGCTCGGCGTCTTCGATGCGCTGCGCAAACGCAAGCTGGCTCGCCTCCACAGCAACCGGCTGATGAACCTTGGTGATGACCAGCAGCAGCAGCACCGCGCCGAAGCCGCAGCAGACCACATCCAGAAAGGCGAGCCCCATGGGCTCCACTTCGCGTTTGCGACGCCGCGCCATCAGGGCCAGTCCCGCGACGGAGAAATCAGCGAGCCACGGCTCAGCCTTGCGAGTTGCCAGTATGCATACATCGCATGGGGGTCGCCCTGCATGGGAAACAGAATCACATTGATCGGAACGTTCCGGGGCCGCAGCTTCATCGCGCCGTTCATCAGCCTGAGCCGGTCCGAGCCATCCACGACGCCGCGCCGCGTGCGCCGGCCACCCTGCGTGGGCAGGCCGTCCACCAGCAGATACACATTGTCGGGCAGCGGCGTAAGTTCGCGGATGGCGCGGAACGCGGCGTCGAGACTGGTGCCGCCGCTGGGCGCGGTGCGGGTGACGGCGGTGAAGGCGCGCTTCAGAAGTTCCGTGTCGTCCACCTCGAGCCAGGTTCCGGCCGTGCCTTCGAGGGCTGGCCGCGCGCTGGTGTCGAAGAGGTAGATCTGAAACTCGGCGCCGCTTTGCAGCGTCGCTGTCAGCCATTCGACGGCGGCGACCGCGCGCTGCCACTTGGGCGCGCGACGGCGCTGCGCCTCGCTCTGATTGCGCAGCCGCAGCACATTCACGATGTCCTCGGCGAGCATGCTCGCCGAGGCGTCAATCAGAATCAGCGCGCGCTGCCCGCCGATGCGAAGGCCCGTCAGATACTGACGCCGGCCCTGTTTGCGGATCTCGAGCGCGCTCGACGCCCGCGCCGCCTCGCTCTGCTTTTCGAGATCGAGCAGTTGCAGTTGCAAGCTCGCCAACTGCTGCTCTTTCTCCTCGATCTTCGCCGTGTTCTGCTTCAGGGGCGCCTGGGTTTCGCGCACGGCGGCGCGGGCGCCACGGGTTCGCGCGTCGAGTTTTTCACGGCGCGAGAACAACTCGCCCAGCAATTCGGTCAGGCGCGCCAGATGACTCTCGGCGGCGGAAAGACGCGCCTCGCTGTGCTCGGCCTCGCCCCGCAACTCGGTTACATCCTGCTCGCTCTGCTCTCGCACCTGCGAGGAGAGAATCAAAAACAGCAGCAGGATGGCGCCGAAACCGCAGGACATGCAGTCGAGAAAGGACATGCTGAAGGGTTCGAGGCGTTTACGCGCCATCCCGGGTAACCGCCACGAAGTGAAGTTCGACCCCCGTTTTGAGCGCGATGCGGTCGCCGAGCGCGAGCGGTTGCGCAGGGTCGAAGGTTTTGCCGTTCCGCTCTGCCGCGCGCGCGGCTTCGCCATTCAGAAACACCTGACCTGCGCGCAGCGACACCTCGAGACCGGCTGCGCTTTGCTTCGCCTTTGCGGGCAAGGGCTGACCCGTCGCCTCGAGAAGCAGGGGATTCGCGCCGAGCGCGTGCAGCAGGTCGCCAACCCGCAGGTGCGTTGGGGTGGGCGCGGCTCCGGCAGGCGCCGCGCCCGGGCGGCGCCGGTCAGCAGACTGGGGACGAGCTGCTTCGGCTCGTTCGGCAGGCGCCGCGCCCGGGCGGCGCCGGTCAGCAGACTGGGGACGAGACGCTTCGGCTCGTCCGCCGCCCGTGGGCCATGACAGCGTCGTCAAAAGACGCACCGCCTCGTCCGGGCCGAAGCTGGCGAGCCGCGCGCGCGCGCCCTCGAGGTCCGCATTCGGCGGCAGGCACCGGAGCTTGGCGGCGTCGAGATTCTGCAGGGCGGCGACGAGACCGGGCAGCGCGGCCGCGCGCGCGCCAAGTTGAATGCCGAGCGGCGCCGCAGCACCGCCCGCGCGCGCGACGAAACCGCGGATGGCCTGCACCAGCTTTGCGGCGGCGGTCTCGAAGGCGCTGGCTTCGAGCGGCGCCTCGTAGCGGCGGCCCCGGTACACGACGCTCAACATGCAACCCTCGCTCTCGCCCGAAGCGGTGGGCGGCGCTTCGAACAGGGCATCGAAGACAGCCTGCTCGCTGTCCCCGCTGCCGAATACATCGAAGCGTGTGGGCGATGTCAGAAAAGCGCGCGACGCCTGCTGCAACAGCGCTTCGCGGTAACGCCACAGGCCGTGGTCGGCCAGCACCCGGCACTCGCGCCGCCGCACGCCTTCTTCCTGATCGAGCAGGGTCAGCACGCAGTCGTTCTCATCGAGTTCGAGATGCAGCAGCGCGACATCGGGCCAGGGTTCGCAACTCGCCGCCACCGGCGACTCGACCATCGCACGCACTCTTATGCCGCAGTCCTCGGCGATGCCGAGCAGCAGGCCCAGTTGGTCGCGATCAAAGTAATAGGGCGGGACGATCAGCACCGCCGGGTCATCCGGCGAAGCTTTGCTTCGCCAGAGCGCCCCGAGTTGGGCGTGCGCCAGCTCGGCATGGCTCTGGCCATCGGCGCTTTGTTCGTGACCGAGTTCCGACCAGAAACTTCGTACAGCAGCCCGTGGCCTGCGCCGCAACGCGCGGGTCGCGTCCCGGCCGAAGAGCAACTGCTTGCCGACGGTGATGGCCGCGCCGGGCTCGCTGTGCAGCACACCGTCGGAGCCGAGCAGCGCCAGTTGGGCGTCGCTGATGGAAATCAGGTGAACGCCGTCCGGGTTCACGACGGAACCGACATCTTCTGCACGAGTTCGCGGTCGCAGTAACTTCCAGCGTCGCGCACCAGACGCTCCTGCTGAAGCTGAAGCTGGTGCACCAGAAACATCAGCAGCAAGCTGAGCAGCAGCGCGATGAAGGTGCTGTTGAAGGCCACGCCGAGGCTTTCGGTAACGCCGGTAATGTTGCCATCCATGGCCTGATGGGCGAGCCCGAGCGCCTGACCGATACCCCGCACCGTGCCGATGAAACCGATGGATGGAATCGCCCAGGCGATGTAGCGCACCATCGAAAGCTCCGACTCGAGGCGCTCGCTTTCGGACTCGCACATGGCGCGGGTCATGGCCGACACATCATAAATATCCCGTGTCGCAGCGAAGCGGTGCAGCGCGGCGGAGAGACAACGCGGTAGAAAGTGCTGCTGATCGCCCTTGTCGAAAGACTCGAGGTGACGCACGTAGTCGCGCCCGTCCTCGGGCAGAATGCGCGCGCCCGCCGGCGCCTTCAGCAGATCGTGTTCGAGCAGCCCCCGCTCGCGCCAGACGAGCAGCGCCTTGTAACCCATGATCGCCATCGCCCAGAGCATGAGCACCAGACACATTTCCTGCTCGAAGTCGCGCAGCACCACGAAGGCGGAGCGCTCCGGGATGTAGCCGGGATCCCGGGTCAGATGAAAGCGCTGCTCAGCCTCGATGGCGGCGGCCGCCGGGCGAATCACCGTGACATACGCCGTGTGCACCAGCACGAAGGCGATCAACAGCGCCAGCACCTGATAGATGAACTCGAAGGGGAACGCTCGCTTCATCTGTTTCTCCAATTGATGTACGGATGAGATGCTTCAGATGTCGGCAGGGAACGCGACGATCGCGCCCGGCGCGACCTCCTGTGAGGGCACGAAAATTTCCGGGCTGCGCCCGGGCGCCGCGCCCTCGTCGCCCACCGCTTTGTCGGGCGGCGGGCTTTGCGCCGGCGCGCCCTCAGCCGCCGACGGCTCGGTACCTTCCGGCAGCGGCTCGGCGCGGTCAACGGGCGGGACGGGGCGCGCTGGCGCCCCGGGCGGCTCGGGCTGGGCCAGCGCCGGCGCGGCAAAGCCAAGCAGCGCCACGAGCAGCAGCGCGACGCGCAACACCCTCGCCTCAGTCGCCGCTGCGCGCAAGGCGGAACCCCAGGTCGTCGCGGGGCTTGCTGCCATAGTCCCGGAAGCTAGACCGAAGTTGGGTCTCACTCCAGTGGCGCCAACTCGCGCCGCGGATGACATGGTGCTCGCCCTCGCCGGGGCCGCGTGGATCGCGCAGCAGCGCGCCGGCTTTCGGCGTCGCGTAGGCGTCGTTCATCCACTCGGCCACATTGCCGGCCAGGCCGAAGAAGCCGAGCGGGTTCGCCACGCCGGCGCTCGACGGGGCGCTTGCGATGAAGCCATCGCGATACGCACGCAGCACGTTGCTGAGCGTCGGATGCGCGCCGAGGTCGGCGAAGTTGCCAGCGCCGGCGGGGGGCGGCAGCTCGGAACCCCAGTCGTAACGCGGCGCCGGGGTGCGCTGGCCGCCCCGATAGCGCGCGGCCCAGACCCATTCGGCCTCCGTCGGCAGGCGGTACCCCGTGTTGGGCACGGCTGCGCGTTGCGGACGACCCGACGCATCCGGTGGATAGGCGAGCGGCAAGCCCTGTTGCGCACTCAACCAGTTGCAGTAATGCGCAGCCTGCTCCCAGCCGACGGCCACCACCGGCTGCTCATCCGCATCGAGATTGTGGGAGGCGAAGCGGCCCGAGGCATGGCTCGGGTCGAAGAGCCGGTACTGCGCGTTCGTCACCTCCTGCTCGCCCAGGTAGTAGGCCCGGGTGAGTTGCACCTCGTAGAGCGCCTCGTTCGCGCGCCGCGCGGCTTCACGGCGCGAACTCCCGAGCGAGAAGCGACCGGGCCGCAGCAGCAGCAGCTTCTGACCCGCCTTCGTCTCGATGACCTGCGGACGACGCGCCTCACGCAGCGCGCGCAGCGTCTCCAGTTGGACGCTGACCACGCGCCGCTCTCCCGGACGGGGCGTCACGCTGAGTTGCTCCGCGCCGTAACCGTCGAGTGAAATCTCGATCGGGTGCGGCAGGGCGATGAGGCGCAGCACGCGGCTTCCGACGAAGGGCTCGTCGTCGCCCACCCGCACCTGCGCGCCCGAGGGCGCAACCCGCAAGTCAATCTCGCCATACATGGCTTCGAGGCGAAGCTTCAACCGCTCGGTCTTTCGGCTTTCGATCGTGACGCTGTGCTCGAGGCGCGCGTAACCGGGCGTGAAAAGTTGCAGGCTGTGGCGCCCCGGGTCGAGGTCGAGAGACAACGGCGTGGCGCCCCGGTCCAGGCCATCCACGCTGAGCCGCGCGCCACGGGGCTCGGTCTCGACGACCAGCCGCCCGACGGCGGCGCCAAGCACCACATCGGGCAGAGTCACTTCCGTGTCCGCCTCTGCGACCAGCGACTGAAGCACGGGGCGGAAGCCATCCCGCGTGAAGCGCAAGGTGTGCGCGCCGGCTTTGAGTTCGAGCGCAGCCGGCGTCACGCCGCGCTCCGTCCCGTCAACCGCCACCGTGGCGCCCGGCGGCCGGGTGTTGACATGCACCACGGCCCAGGCCGGACGCAGTTGCACCGCCAACTGCTGCACGCGCCCCAAACCCTCGATCACAAGCTCGGTCTCGAAGTCCTGATAGTCGTCGCCCCGCACCCGGATGCGGTGGCGGCCGCCGGGGAGTTTCAACCCGCGCAGCGGCGTCACGCCCCGCGCCTCCCCGTCTATGAATACGGCTCGCCCGCTGACCGGCGCGCTGCTGACTTCGAGAATGCCCGGAAGCGGTTGCATCTGCAGCGTCACCCGTTGACCTTCGGCGTCGCTCACCCGGTACTCGAGGTCGAGCGGGTGATACCCCTCGCGCTCGGCGCGCAGCCGGTGCGCGCCCGGCAGCAGCAGCACGCGCCCGCCGAAGTTCAGGCGCAGCAGCGAGTTGCTCGCGCGCCATGAATCGGGCGGCGGCTCGATCCGAATCTCGACGGGCACGGCCAGCAGGCTGAGGATGCCGAGAGCGACGAAGGGCAGCGCAATCGCCAGCACCACGATGGGAATGCGCCAGCGCCGAGCGCCGCCGGCCAGCAGCGCGGCGGGCGGCGTCTTTGCGACCGCGCGCCGCACGCGCTCCGGCTTGATGATGGGCGCCTCGGGCGTGGTCTCGCCGGAAGCCTCGACCGTCGGCGCGGGAGGGGCATCGGCCACGACCCGCAGGCGCAACTCCGCGCCGCCGCCCCGGCACTCGATCGTCGCGCCGCCGCCGGGCAACTCGATCAGGTCGCCAGCCTGAAGCAGCCGCGCATCGCCGGCGCCGAGCCTCGCGCCGTTCACCCGCAGGTTGGCGCCGGCGGCCGCATCGAGAAACACCTGCCCGTCGCTCAACTCGATGCAAGCCAAAAGCGGCGGCGCGCCGGGAAGCGGAATCACCGATGCGTCGCCGCCGAGTTCGAGGCGCGCACCGGGGCCGTGCCGCTGCTCCTCGCGGTTCTGGATTACGACGATGGCTTCGATCATCTGCTGCCGCCCATTCAGATGGGCTCCGTGCAACGCAACACCACGCGCGATGGCGCGTCGCCGGGCTTCGGTCTGAGCGTCAGCGTACGCCGCACATCGCGGTAGCCCTTGCGCGTGCCGACAAAGTTCCAGACGCCGGGGCGCAGTTCAATGCGCTGCGTGGTGAAGACGCCGAGCGTTCCATGCTTCAGGGCAGTCACCTCGGTCAGCCCGTCGGAGTTGACTTCGACCGGAAACCGCTGGCTTGCGACTTGCAGATGCGCGCTGACGCGGCGGGTCTGCGCTTCGAGACGCGGCCCCTGTGGCGATACCCGCGCGGCCAGCTCGAGAAGCTCGCGCACTTCCGTCAGCGGGTTCGGCGCAAAGAGCCGCGTGCGATCGGCGGCGAACCATTCGAGGCGCTCATCCAACTGCGCGCGCAACTCGCTGCGGGCTGCGCCCTCACGCAGCGAAGCCAGGCCGGGATCTTGCGCGAGCGCGGCCTTGTAGTGAGCGAGCGCTTGCGCCCAGGCCTCGCGCGCCTCCGCCTGCGCTGCTGCCTCGACCAGCTTGTCGAAGGCGGCGGCGCGCGCCTCGCTTTCGACCTGCTGCAACGCGCGCTGCGCCTCGGCGTGACCGGGACGCAACGCCAGCGCCGCCTCGAGCTCACGGCGCGCGCGGGCGAGATCGCCACTCGTCAGCCTTGCCAGGCCGCGGCGCAGCCGGGTATCGAAGTCGGCTCTGCTTTGCCGCGCCGTCAGCGCTTCGAGGCGCTCGGCGGCCAGCGGGTACAGGGGATCGAGTTCGGTCGCGCGCTCGTAGGCGCGGCGCGCCGCTGGCCACTCGCCCACCCGCTCGTGCGCCGCTCCCGCCTCGATAAGCGCCAGCACTTCGGGGAAGGTCGCCACGCGCTGCGCCAGCGCTTGCACCCGCGTCGCATCCTTCGATATCGCCTGCGCAACCTGGAGCGGCGCGCGCGCCGCTTCGAGATTTGCTGTGGCGAGCGCCTGCTCGACCTCTTCGAGCGCCGCGTCGCGCACCGCCGGCGCGCGCTCGATGAGCGCACGCAATTGCGTGTGCGTCGCCTCGAGTTGCGCGCGCGCCGGCGTCACATCGCCGGTGAGGGTCAGTTGCTGCGCGCGCTCGAAACTCTGCTTCGCGCTTTCGAACTCAGCGGCAGCCCAAAGTGGCGCATGGGTCTCGAGCTCGGCGAAGAGCGCCTGCAGCTCGGCGCGCCGCTGCGAAAGCGCGGCGGCGGCAGGCGGTGGTGGTGTCGGCGCCGTCGGTGGCGGTGACGCTGGCGGCGGCTGTGCTGTGGCGCGCGGACGTGGCGCCGTCACCGCTGCCGGTTCGTCCTGCGCCGCCAACTCGCCCTCCGCTGGCCGCGTTCGGTAATACAACAACGCAGCGAGCGCCAGAAACAGAAAGAGCGGCACCGACACGAGCTTGAGGGTGGCGGCTCGACGGCTGGACTGTGCCGGCGGCGCATCGTCGGCGGCGGCTTGCGCCTCGGCAGCGGGGCGGAAGCGAACCGGCTCGATGCGAACGCCAGAAGAAGCCGGGGGCTCGGTGGGTTTCGACGCAGGCATCGGCTGGACCGGGTTGGCTCAGAGCGGCGCCTCGCGGTCGCTCGGCGTCGCGCCGTCGGGCGAAGTTTTATCCTCCACCACGGGCGAAGTTTCAAAAACAATCTGCTGCTCGCCGATGGCGGTCTCCGCTTCATACAGACGACGCATCCACTCCTTCCACTGCTCGTACTGCGCCGCGGCGTTGCCGGTGAGCCGCGCCTCGTCGCCCGCAATGCGCACCACGATCGGCGTGACCTCGGCGTTGAACGATTCGCCGAGTTCCTGAAGCGAGGTGTGGTGCATCTTCGCCTCTTCGCTCGTCTCGAAGGAGTGGACGAAAGCCCCGAGCGCAGCGGCCGCGCTCGCCACGGCTGCGGCGGTGGTGGCGCGATCCACGCTCCGGCTGCTGGAATCCTGAGCGGCGAGCACCACGGCCAGACCCGCCAGCAGGGCCGCCCCCGCGCGCTCCCGGTCCACCTGATTCTTCAACTCCATGTAGCGCAGCGTCTCTTCCCGGGAGACCTTACGCCATTCCAGATAGTGCTCCGCCATCTCTTCCACGAAGCGGTTGTAGTGCTCGTTCATGGTGTCAACGAAGAGGGCGTCGCGCTCGCGCACGGCGCGGACGCGGTCGAGGGCCGGGTCACCCTCGGCGGGCAGGCGTTCGAGTTCGAAGCGCGCGCGCTTTTCCTTCAGGTACCCCGCAAAAGCTTCCGGCGCGAACTCCTGCGCAAAACGCAACTCCGCCGTCTGACGCAGACGCTCGATCTCGGTGGGCGCGAGCTTGCCCCGCTCGGCCAGCAGGTCGTTCGCAATCTGGTTGAAGATGGCCTGATAGGGGTCTTCCCGCTTCGGCGCCAACGGCTGTGTGGCGGTGGGCAAGGACGAAGTCGGGTGCGGCGTCTGCGGCGGCGCGAAGTTCAAAGCCGCCGTGCCGGTTTCGTACTTTCGATTGAGCCAGACGCGGCCCGTCGCATCGGTCGCATTGACATGCATCGCCACGTGCTCGCCGTCGGACTCGAGAATTTTTGCGGCGATGGTCAGATCCACATTGTGGCTCGGCGCCGGCAGCACGCGCACCACGCCCCAGTAACCGGTGTCCGCCAGCGTGCGGCGCAGCAGCACCGGCAGGTAGGTCGCCTCGGCCTGACGCACCCGCGGCCACACGCGCTCCGGCGGCTCCTCGTCCGGCTCGACGCCGGGGTGAAAGGACAGCACGCCGACATCGAGCAGCGTCTCCTCGGGCGGCGGCTGCGCGGCGCGGAGCACCTGCACCTGCAACGGTTTCGTGGGCGTGCGGCAGGCCAGCGCCAGCAGCGCGAGCACGGCGAGCAGCAGGGCTGTTTGACTTCCAACTCTTTTAACCATTTAATTCCTCCCTTCCCTCTCGTCAGTCTATGCCTTTTTTGTAGGCGCGATACTCGTCCCAGAGTTTTTCGCGCAGCTCCGGGTCGGGTTCCTGCATCGCCGCCTCGCGCAGGTTGCGCGCGACGATGTCGTCGCCACGGCCATCGCCCACATCCGCAGGCGGCGGGTATGCGTCCTGGTTGCCGCGGCCGCCCGGGCCCGGGCTGCGGCGCGGCGACCCGCGCTCGTCGCCGCTCTGGTCGGCGTCGTCCGCAGCCTCGCTGCCACCACCGGAGCGCGCCGACGACGGATCGCCCGGCTGCCCCGCGCCCTGCCCCGACGCGGCGTCCGCCGCAGCATCGCCGCCCGCCTCGTCGCCACCGCGCGCGATGCTCGAGAGGAGATCCTGCTCCTCGCGCAGCGCTTCGTCGAAGACGCCGAGGGAGCGCTCGAACGCGCCGCGCAGATGATCGGTTTCGCTGACACCACGCGACGGCAGGCGCAGCACCACGTCCTGACCGCCGGGCTCGCCAGCCCCGGCGCTCGAACCCGGCGCACCCGGCTCACCGTCACCACCCGCACCACGATGCGCATCCGGCGCGCCGGACTCGGTGTTCGGCGGCGGCCCGGCGATGCCGGAGCCCGGCGCAGCGGCATCGCCCGGCGCGCCGAGTTCGCCCGTCGTCGCATCACGCTCGCCCGCGCGTGGAGCGCCAGCCACCTCGGACGAGCCAGCGTCGCCCTGCGCGCCAGCGGGCGCGCCTGTTGTTTCGCCGCGATTGTCAGCACCTGCTTCACCGGGGGGCGCTTCCCTTGGGTCTGCCCCAACCGAACCCGATCCGGCCCTGTCCGTTCCAGCCGGCCCCGTTTCCGCCGAGCGGTCAGCGCCGTCCGCGCCGGGTTTGCCCGCTGCGTCGCCACTTTCGCCGTCGGCTTCCGGGGCCTCATCGCGCTTGCCGAAGATGGAATCAAGCACACCCCGCAGGCCACCCGTTGTGGACGGCGCGCCGGGCGCGCCCGGTTGTGCGCCGTCCGCACCGGCCTGCTCGCCGGGGGATGCGGGCTGCTTGCCACTCGGCGACGGCGAAGAGGGACTCGAAGTGGAGTCAGCACCGGATTGAGCGGAAGAAGCGGATGGCGACTGGCTGGACTGCGACGATGACTGCGACTGTTTGGACTTCGATTGCGACGACTCGGACGGCGACGGCGATGGCGTGGGCGGCGTAGGCGGCGGCGACTCGCAGGCGACGGCGCCACCCAGCAGCAGGAAGCCGAGCAGGAGCAGAAGCGTGCGGCCCTTCGCTCTCATCCCGCCACTATACCAAAGCGCCCCACCCGTTGACCGGCGCCGTCCGAGCGTGGCCCCTGCCGGTTGGACGCGCCGAAGCGACACGTCCAACCCCAGCCCGTTGACCGGCGCCACCCGAGCGTGGCGCCTGCCGGAAACGAAGCCCCTCCGGACGACTGCCGAAAGCGGTGAAAAATAAAGCGCCGGGGGCGGAAGCCTCTCGCGGCGCTCAGATCAGTTCCAGATTCGCGTAGCGCAGCACGAGCTTTTTGACGCCGGCGTGGTCGAAGCGCACGCTGAGTTTCTGTCGGGGGCCTTTGCCCTCGACCTTCAGCACCGTGCCGGCGCCGTAGATCCGGTGGCGGACGCGAACGCCGGCTGCAATGCCGCCAGCGCCCTCCGCGCCGGCGTCTTCCGCGTGTTGTTCAAAGGAGTAGTCGTAACGGCGCTCGCCATCTGCAACATGCGAACCCGGCAGCGCGGGCGCGCGCCGGACGCCCTTCACTTCGAGTTCCTCGCGGGGCAACTCGGACAGAAAACGGGAGGGCGCGCTGAAACTGTGCGAGCCATAGCGCCGCCGCTCGAGCGCATAACAGAGGCAGAGCTTCTCCATCGCGCGCGTCATGCCGACATAACAGAGGCGCCGCTCCTCTTCCATCTGCTCCGTGTCGCTCTCCGTCGCGTGCAGCGGGAACAGACCCTCCTCCATACCCACCAGCCAGACGAGTTCGAACTCGAGCCCCTTGGCCGCGTGAACGGTCATCAGCGATACGCGTTGTTCATCGAAGTTCGCGGTGTCAACATCCGAAACCAGTGACACCTGATCGAGGAAACGCGCGCAGGGGCTGCGCTCGTCCGACGCCTCGTTTGCGTTCGCATCTTCGAAGTCCTCGGCGCCGGTCAGAAGCTCGCGCAGATTTTCGAGACGCGCCTCGCTCTCGGGCGTGCGCTCCTTTTCGAGCGCGGGCTGATAGCCGCTGCGCTCGAGCACGCGCGCCAGCGCATCCGCCGGGCCGAGTTCGGGCAACTCGGCGGCGAGCTCGTCGAGCAGCGCGATAAACGCGCGCACTTTGCTGGCGGCGCGCCCCGCCTCGCCGCGCTGCAGCAACAGGCGCATGGCCTCGAGCAGCGAGCCCCGGCACGCGTCGCTGAGCGCGTCGGCGCGCGCGATGGTGGTCTTGCCGATGCCCCGTGGCGGGCGGTTCACGATGCGCCGCAGCGCCTGATTGTCCGCCGGGTTCAGCAGCACGCGCAACCAGGCCAGCGCGTCCTTCACTTCGGCGCGGTCATAGAAGCGCACGCCGCCGACCACGACGTAGGGCACATCGTACTTCAGCAGCTCCTCCTCGAAGGTTCGCGACTGCGCGTTGGTGCGATAGAAAACCGCGCACTGGCCGAGACTGCGCCCCTGAAGCGCCGCTTCCATGATGTCCCGCACCACGTACTGCGCCTCGTCGCGGTCGTCGCGCGCCTCGTAGAGGATGAGTTTCTCGCCGTCGCCACGGTCGGTAATCATGTTCTTCTGCGGACGCCCAGTGTTGTTGTTTATCACCGCGGTTGACGCCGACAGAATGCGCTGCGTCGAGCGGTAGTTGCGTTCGAGCTTCACGACCTTCGCGTCCGGGAAGTCGCGCTCGAAATCCAGAATGTTTTTGATGTCGGCGCCACGCCAGGCATAAATGGATTGATCCGGGTCGCCGACCACGCACAGGTTGCGGTGACCGCCTGCAAGCTGCTTCACCAACCGGTACTGCACGCGGTTCGTGTCCTGATACTCGTCCACCAACAGGTACTGCCAGCGCTCCCGATAGGCGGTCAGAACTTCGGGGTGGCGGTCGAAGAGTTCGACCGTCAGCAGCAGCAGGTCGCCGAAGTCGAGCGCGTTGGCTTCGCGCAGCAGGCGCTGGTAGCTCTCATACACTTCGGCGGCGCGGCGCGTGTACAAATCGTCGCGCTCGCTTCTCGCCTGCTCGGGGTCCTGGCCCCGGTTCTTCCACTGGTCTATCTGCCAGCGCATGCGGCGCGCGTCGGCGGCGCTCGCCGGAAGTTCGTGACGCGCCAGCGCCTGCTTCACGGCGGCGCGCGAGTCGGCCTCGTCGTAGATCACAAAATTGCGCTCGCGTCCCAACGCTTCGATTTCACGGCGCAGAATGCGAACGCAACTCGAGTGAAAGGTGGAGAGCCAGACGCCGCGCGCGTCCATGCCCAGCAGTTTCTCGACGCGCTCGCGCATTTCGCCCGCCGCCTTGTTGGTGAAGGTGACGGCGAGCAGGCTCTCGGGCGCAAGGCCGTTCACGCCGACCAGCCAGGCGATGCGCTGGGTCAGCACCCGTGTCTTGCCGGAGCCAGCGCCGGCCAGCACCAAGAGCGGCCCCTCGCTGCTGCGCACGGCCTCGGCCTGCTCGGGGTTCAGGCCAGTGAGCAGGTCATCGGCGAGCAACGGCTACTCGACCGTGACGCTCTTGGCGAGGTTGCGCGGCTGATCCACATCGGTGCCGCGCAGCGTGGCCATGTGGTAGGCGAGCAACTGCAGCGGAAGTACGGCCAGCAGCGCGCTCAGGGGTTCGCCGAGTTCGGGGATGCGCAGCACCACATCCGCACGCGCCTCGATTTCCGTGTCGCCGATGCTCGCCACGGCGATGATCTGGGCGTCGCGCGCGCGCACTTCTTCGAGGTTCGAGAGCACCTTCTCGTACACCGGGCTCTGGTTTGCGATCACCACGACCGGCATGTTGCGGTCAATCAGCGCAATCGGTCCGTGCTTCATTTCGCCGGCGGCGTAACCCTCGGCGTGGATGTAGGAGATCTCCTTCAACTTCAGCGCGCCCTCGAGGGCGATCGGATACATCACGCCGCGACCGAGGAACAAAAAGTTCTGCGCGTCGCAGTAGCGGCGCGCCGCAGCCCGCACCTGCTGCTCCTGCGCGAGGGTCTCTTCCATGCGGCGCGGCAGTTGCCGCAGTTCTTCGAGCCGGCGGCGCAGCGTCTCGTCATCGAGCCGGCCCCGCGCGCTGCCGAGCCCCAGCGCCAGCAGATAGAGCGCCACGATCTGCGTGCTGAAACACTTGGTGGATGCGACGCCGATCTCGGGCCCCGCCACGGTGTAGAGCACCTCGTCACTCTCTTGCGTGATGGAAGCAAAGCGGGTGTTGCAAACGGCGAGCACCTGCGCGCCGCGCTCGCGTCCTTCGCGCAGCGCCGCAAGCGTGTCGGCGGTTTCACCCGATTGCGAGACCGGCAGCAGCAGACTGCCCGGCAAGGTGGTCGGCTGGCGGTAGCGGAACTCGCTCGACAGGTCCACATCTGCCGGCAAACCCGCGATGCTCTCGATCAGGTAGCGGCCAATCAGACACGCGTAGTATGAACTTCCGCAGGCCACGAGTGTGACGCGGCGAAGGGCGCGCACGCGCTCGGGGCTTAAATCAATGCCCTCGAGTTCGACCGCGGGTGCATCCTCCCGGATGCGGGCGCCGATGGTGTCGCGCACCGCGCGCGGCTGCTCGAAGATTTCCTTTTGCATGAAGTGGTCATAACCGCCCTTCTCCACCGAGACCGGATCCCACTCGATCGTGCGCGGCGCACAAGGCAGCGGGTTGCCCTGCGCGTCAACCACACGGGCATGCTCGCGCGTCAGCACGGCGAACTCGCCGTCGCGCAGGAAGTGCATCTTTCGCGTGTAGGGCAGGAGCGCGGCGGCGTCGCTTGCAAAATAAGTCTCACCCTCGCCGAAGCCGATGATGACCGGGCTGCCGCCGAACTTTCCGACCACGATCTGCTCCGGCGCTTCGCTGGACATGACGGCGAGCGCAAAGGAGCCGATCAGGGCGCGCGCCGTGGTGCGCACTGCAGTGAGCAGGTCGCCATCGGCCTTCAAGTTGCGCGCGATGAGCTGCGCCACCAATTCGGTGTCGGTCTCCGAGAGGATGCGGCAGCCCTCGGCTTCGAGTTCGCTGCGCAGTTGGCGGTAGTTCTCGACGATGCCGTTGTGCACCAGCGCCACCGGCCCGGCGCAGTGCGGGTGCGCGTTGCGGTCCGAAGCCCGGCCGTGCGTCGCCCAGCGCGTGTGGCCGATGCCGACGCTGCCGCCAAGCGGACTTCCTTCCAGTTTCGCCTTCAGCTTCTCGAGCTTGCCGCTTTTGCGCGCAACCCGAAGCGCAGCGCCGTCCCAGATGGCGACGCCAGCCGAGTCGTAACCCCGGTATTCGAGGCGGGTGAGCCCGTCGAGCAGCACCTGTTCCGCGGACCGCTCGCTGCCGATGTAACCGACAATGCCGCACATTTGTTGCTCCCTCGCTTTCGCCCCGGCCTCAGTCGTCTTCGGCGTCGGCGTGATCCGCAGCCGCGCGCGCGCGCCGTTGACCTTCAGCCCAGCCTTCCCGGTTCTGCTGCCGGCTGCTTGACTTCGCCAGCGCCCCGCTCGGCACGCTGCGGGTGACGGTGACGCCGGCGGCGACAAAGCTGTCCGCCTCGAGTTCGACGGGCGCCACCAGATTCGCGTTGCAGCCGATGCGCGCGCGCGCGCCGACCGTGGTGCGGTGCTTGCTCTGCCAGTCGTAGTTGACCGTGATGGCGCCGCAACCGAAGCTCGCGTCCGCGCCGATGTCGGCGTCGCCCAGGTAGGCCAGATGATCCGCCTTCACGCCGGGGCCGAGGCGGCTGTTTTTGACCTCGACAAAGTTGCCGATGCGAACGCCGTCGCCGAGAACGCTTTCGGGGCGCAGGTGCGCGCTCGGGCCAATCACCACATCGTCGCCGAGCCGCGAGGCCTCGATCACGCTGTGCGCCTTCACGAGCGCGCGCTCGCCGATGCGCGTCCCCGCCGTGATCACCACGCCCGGGCCGATGCTGGTGTCGCGCCCGATCACCACATCGCTGTCCACATAACTGTTCTGCGGATCGAGAAAGGTGACACCCTGTTTCATGTGCCACTCGGCGTTGCGCCGGAACTGCAGCGCGTTCGCGCGCGAAAGCTCGACGCGGTCGTTCACGCCGAGCGCCTCGTCGGCGTCCTCGAGTTGCAGCGCGAGGGCCGGCTGACCCTTGCGGTGCGCGATCTCCACCACGCCGGTCAGGTAAAACTCACCCTGCGCGTTGTTGCGGTCGAGTTCGCCGAGCGTCGCCTGGAGAAACGCGGCGTCGGCGAGCATGACGCCGCTGTAGCCCTCCTCGAGTTCGCGCTGCCCGGGCGTGGCGTCGCTGCGTTCGATGATGCGCAGGACGCGCCCGTCGGCATCGCGCTCGACCAGGCCCGGCAGCGGCGCCGGTGCGGTCAGCAGCAAAAGCGGCGCCTCGCTTTCGACCCGGAGTGCAAGCAGGCGCGCCAGACTTTCGGCGCGCAGCAGCGGGCAGTCGCCGCAGAGAATCAGCACATCGCCCGCGAAACTGTTGAGCGCCGCAAGCGCCACCCGCACCGCATCACCGGTGCCAAGCGTCTCGCTTTGCAGGGCGAACTCGCTGCGCCCTGCGAAGGCCGCGCGCAACTCGGTGGCGTCGGGCGCGACCACCGTCAGCAAACGCGCCGGCGAGAGCGCTTCGGCGAGCGCCAGCGGGTAGGCGAGCAGCGGCAAGCCCGCCACTTCGTGCAACACCTTCGGCCGCCGCGACTTCATCCGCGCGCCCCGCCCCGCGGCCAGAATCAGCACCGCGAGCGGTCGGGCAGCGACACCGGCAGTGGCATCGGGCATGGCGTCCTCTCGAATGGCGGGGGCATCGCTTAGAAGGGTGAAGCGGCGAGCGAGGTGGTCGAAGCAGCGAGCGTTATGCGCGAGGGGGGAGGAGGTTAAATGTCGGGAGCAGCTTAGCAGCCGGGCGCGGACCGGGGCGCGCAGCCTTCCGGCAACCGCTCGGGGCGATCAACAGGATGGAGCGGGTTGCGTTAGCTTCCGGCAGCCGCTTGGGGCGGTCAGCAAGATGGGGGGCGGGTTGCGTTAGCTTCCGGCAGCCGCTTGGGGCGGTCAACAGGATGGGGGCGGGTTGCGTTGGCAACCCGCCCGGCAGGAGCAGCCCATTCGCGTCGAAGGCAACACACATGGGTTGAAGGCGAGCCAGTTGCGGCGGCTCGAACGCCTCGGGCGGCGGCGGATGTCGCCCTCGCTGCTGCTCAGTCAGGAGCTCGCGCGCGAGCTCTGTGCGCTGTCGCACGAGTTGCACCGGCTGGTCGGAGTGCTGGCCGACCGGCGGGGCGCCGTGACGCATGTGATGGTGGGCGACGCCAGCCACATCGAGATGCCGGACTGGGGACGCATGCGCGCCGGGCCGGGACGGCTGCGCGGTCTGCGCTGCATCCACACGCGGCTCGGCGGCGAGCCGATTTCACGCGACGACCAGAGCGACCTCGCGGTGCTGCGCTTCGACGCGCTGACCGCAGTCGTGGTCGAAGCCGACGGGCTGCCCGGTCTCGCGCACACGGCGGCGCTGTTGCCGGCGAACGAAAGCGGCGCGGGCATTCAGTACCTGGAAGCGCAGCGACCCGCCGAGCTCGAGCTCGACTTTCAGGTATGGATCCGCGCGCTCGAGGATGAACTTGCGCGGACTGCCGGGCAGCGCGCCACCTCCGCTGGCGAGCGCGCGATATTGGTGGTGGTGACCGCGGGCCGCAGCCGCCCCGAGACCGAACGCCACATCGCCGAGCTTCGGGAGCTCGCGCGCTCCGCCGAGGTCGAGGTGGTGGACTGCATCGTGCAGCAGCGCCCGCGGCCGGACCCGAAGACCGTCATCGGCAGCGGCAAACTTCAGGAGCTGATGATTCGCTGCTTCCAGTCCAATGTGGACCTGCTGATCTTCGACAGCGATTTGAACGCGACCCAGGCGCGCAACCTCGCCCGGCGTCTCGACCTGCGCGTGATAGATCGCACGCAACTCATTCTCGACATCTTCGCCCGGCGCGCGCGCACCCGCGACGGCAAACTTCAGGTCGAGCTGGCCCAGCTCCGCTACACCCTGCCCCGGCTCGCGCAGCGCGACCCGTCGCTGTCGCGGCTCGCAGGCGGCATCGGCGGACGCGGCCCCGGTGAGACCAAACTCGAACTCGACCGGCGGCGCGTGCGCGAGCGCGTGGCGCGTCTCGAACGCGACCTCAAGAAGCTGCAACGGCAGCGCGCGCACCGTCGCGCGAGGCGAAAGCAGCGCGGCGTGCCGGTGCTCGCCATCGTCGGCTACACGAACGCCGGCAAGAGCACCCTGCTGCAAGCGCTGACCCGCACCGAGGTGGCGATCGAGGACAAGCTCTTCGCAACGCTCGACCCGGCGTCGCGGCGGCTGCGCTTCCCGCGCGACCGGGAGGTGGTGATCACCGACACGGTCGGTTTCATCCGCGACCTGCCGACGGAGTTGATGAGCGCCTTCCGCGCCACGCTCGAAGAGCTGCACGAGGCCGATGTGCTGCTGCATGTAGTGGATGCCTGCGGCGACGATATTCAGCGGCGCATCGCCGCCGTGCGCGATGTGCTCGAAGAGATCGGCCTGCGCGAGCAGCCCGAAATTCTGCTCTTCAACAAGATTGACCAGTTGCCGCCGGGCGAGGGCGTGGGCCGGGCTTTGCTGGCAGGCGCGGTACCTATTTCCGCCGCCCTGCACAGCGGCTTCGAGGCGCTGATCGAGCGCGCCGAGCACGCGCTGTTCGAGCGGGACGAAGAGCAGGACGCGCAGCGCGTCGCCCTCCCGGCCCGGCGCAGCGCCTGAGACGAGGCCGCCGAGACTCTGCCGCAGTGCGTCTAACCTGGCGCTTCCCGGCTCGCTGACGCCACAGTGCGTCAACCATAAGCCGTTGAAATCAAAGAGAAATAAAAATTTCACCAATGTACTTGACGCACTGACGCAGCGTGTTAGATTTGCTCGCCATCTGACCCCGAACCCATTGAAACTTTCCACAGCCCGCTGCCCTCGTGGCGCGCCGGGCACGAGGAGAACC
This sequence comes from Myxococcota bacterium, assembly GCA_020027245.1. Classification (GTDB taxonomy): domain Bacteria; phylum Myxococcota_A; class UBA9160; order UBA9160; family UBA6930; genus JAHRAN01. The sequence continues at coordinate 9,682 of JAHRAN010000041.1, read as the reverse complement.
CCGATGAACTGGCAAGACAACACCCTTCCCGACCTGTTCGAAGCGGGCCGCGCACGCATCGAGAACACGGTTGGCACATTCCAGAGGGACTTTGCGCGCTTCCAGAAGCAGGCCGACAAGCGCCGGCGCGAGTTCGGGCAGCGCATCGGCAAGATGCAGGCCGAGTTCGAAGAGACCCCCGTCGGTCAGCACATCAAAGGCATCCGCCTCGCCGCTGACCAGAACGCCCGCGAGCGCGTGAACACCCTGCTCGAAAACCTGCCCGTCGCTCGCTCGAGTGAACTCGGCAAGCTCGAGCGCAAGGTCGAGCGCTTGAACCGCAAGGTGCGCGCGCTCGAGAAGTCGAAGGCAAAGCGCGCCGGTCGGCTTACGCCCGCCCGGCCTGCCTGAACCGAGGGGCTTCGCCCCTCCCCGGCCTTAAGAAACCCTCACCCCAACCCTCTCCCACAGGGAGAGGGAGCAGAGTCCCTCTCGCGCTTGGTTGATTCCCCCCTCTCCTTATGGGAGAGCGCGGGGGGTGAGGGTTCTTGAGGTCTGCCGGTGGGCGGAGCCCGCCGCTACGCTTGCGCCGACTTGGAGGTAAGCGGTGGGCGATTTTCAGGGCGCGGACTTTCTGCTCCTCGACGAGGAACTCGAGAGCGAAGAGCGCCTCGCGCGCGACACCGTGCGCGCCTGGGTCAGCAGCGAGTTCCTGCCGCGCATTCAGCAGCACATCCGGCGCGACGGCTCGTTCCCGATGGAGCTGGTCCCGCAGATCGCCGAACTCGGCCTCTTCGGCGCGAACCTCGAGGGCTACGGCTGCGCCGGCATGAACAACGTGGCCTACGGGCTGGTGATGCAGGAACTCGAGCGCGGCGACTCGGGCCTGCGCTCCTTCGCCAGCGTGCAGGGCTCGCTTTGCATGTACCCGATTCACCGCTACGGCACAGACGCGCAGCGAGAGAAGTGGCTGCCACAGATGGCGGCGGGCGAGGCCATCGGCTGCTTCGGTCTGACCGAGCCCGACTTCGGCAGCTTCGCCCAGGGCATGCGCAGCCGCGCCGAACGGCGGGGCGGCGGCTGGGTGTTGAACGGCAGCAAGCGCTGGATCACCAACGGCTCGCTTGCGGATGTGGCCATCGTCTGGGCGCAAACCGACGACGGCGTGCGCGGCTTTCTGGTCGAGAAGGGCGCACCCGGTTTCGAGGCGCCGGACATCAAGGGCAAATTCTCACTGCGCGCTTCGGTGACCAGCGAGCTCTACTTCAAGGACGTAGCGCTCGACGAGGCCGACCGGCTGCCGGATGCCCTGGGCATGAAGGCGCCGCTCTCGTGTCTGACGCAGGCGCGCTACGGCATCGCCTGGGGCGCCATCGGCGCGGCGATGGCCTGCTTCGAGGAGGCGGTCGAATACACGCGCGAGCGCATGGTGCAGGGCGGCCCGCTCGCGGGCAAACAACTCACGCAAGCCCGGCTCGCCGACATGTTCACCGAAATCACCAAGGCGCAGCTTCTGGCTCTGCGCCTCGGGCGGCTCAAGGACAAGGACTTGCTCACGCCGACGATGGTGAGCATGGCCAAGCGCAACAACGTGGACGTGGCGCTCACCATTGCGCGTGGCGCGCGCGACCTGCTCGGCGCCAACGGCATCGTGGACGACTACCAGTCCATGCGCCACATGATGAACCTCGAAACCGTGCGCACCTACGAGGGCACCCACGACATCCACACCCTGATCCTCGGCGAACACCTGACCGGGTTGCGCGCGCTGTAACGGCGCGGCGCCGCGCCTTCGCCACGGTATCTTGTGGGGATGAACGCCACACCCGCGCGCGCGGAGGGCTGGAGGAACCGCAGAATCTTCGAGCCGCAGCTTTTGTTTCTGCTTGGTCTGCTGCTTGCGCTGATGGCCCTCGCGCACTGGCGTGGCGGCAGCGCCCTCTTGTCCGCAGGCTTCGGCGAGGGCGTTGGGTTGCTGCTGCGCTTCGGCCTGCTGATCGTCGTCTCGTTTCTGGCCGCGGGGTTCATCAGCACGCTGCTGCCGCAAGGCCTTGTCGAGCAGAGCCTCGGGCGCGAGGCCGGTTTGCGGGGCATCGCACTCGCTACCTTCGCCGGCGCCATCACACCCTCGGGCCCCTTCGTCTCGATGCCCATCGCACTCACGCTGCTGCGCTCCGGCGCGGCGCCCGGCCCGGTGATCGCCTTTCTCGTGGCCTGGTCGCTGCTCTCCGTGCACCGCTTGCTGGCCTGGGAGTTGCCCATCCTCGGCCCGCGTTTCGCGTTGCTGCGCTACGCGCTTTCGCTGCTGCTCGCACTTGCGGCGGGCCTGCTGGTGCACGGCGTCGGGCGCTGGCTCGCCCGCAGCGCCGTTTGACGCTCCCCGGGCGATTCCCTAAAGTGCGTCGCCCGGAATCCGACGCCACGGCCGGTACTTCTCGCAGCCCGCCACTGGCCGCGACGCGAGCGAAACATGGGAGGGCGCCATGATTGCGCTCGACGAAATCGAAGCTGGCGCGCAGTGCACGCACAAGAACACCCGTCTGCGCTACACGGTGGTGGATGTGGATGCGAAGGCCTGCGAGGTGCTGCTCGAAGCCGAGGCCGAGGGGCACGAGCCGTTGACGGTTCCCGCGAGTCTGTTTCAGGCCGAGTTCGTACTCGGCGACCGCTACAGCGACCCGCGTCGTGGCCGCGGGCGGGGCCGTGGCCGCTACGGCGCTGGCCCCGCACCGGCGCCCACCGGCCCGCGCTCGAAGGGCAAGATCAAGAAAATGGTGCGCGACCGCGGCTTCGGTTTTATCCGGGGTGAAAATGGCAAAGAGGTTTTCTTTCATCGCTCCGGCATGAACAGCGGCGACTACGATGCGATGAGCGAGGGCGACACGGTCGAGTATGTCACCCAGGAGAGCCCGCGCGGCGCGCGCGCCGAGCACGTCCGCGCCGTCTCCGAACCGGCGGGGTGAATGCCGGCGTGGCGTAGCTACAAGGCGTAGCGCTGGGCGATCGGGAGTCGTCGCCCTCCCCCGAAGGCTTTTTCGGAAACGCGCAGCACCAGCGGCGCCTGACGCCGCTTGTATTCGTTGCGGTCGAGACGCCGCACAATCTCGCGGGCCTGTGCAGCGCTCGCGCCCTCGGGCGGGGTGATCTCGGCGGCGCCGAGCCCGCCCTCGATGGCCTGATGCAGCACGGCGTCGAGCACCGCGTATTCGGGCAGGTCGTCGCTGTCGAGTTGGCCGGGCGCCAGCTCGGCGGAGGGCGCTTTGTCGAGGCTGCGGCGCGGAATCTGCTCGCGCTCCCGGTTCGCGTAGCGCGCCAGCGCATAGACATCGCGCTTGTACACATCGCCCAGCACCGCGAGACCACCGACGGTATCGCCATACAAGGTGCAGTAACCAACCGAAAGTTCGCTCTTGTTGCCGGTGGCCAGCACCAGCCGGCCCTCCGCGTTGGACGCCGCCATCAAAAGCGCGCCGCGAATGCGGCTCTGAATGTTCTGCTGCGCCAGGCCGTAGTCTTCGCGCGCGCCGAACAGCGTGGCGAAAATGTCCCGGTAGCTTTCATAAACGGGGCGGATGTCGGCGCGGCGCAACTCGATGCCGAGTTTTTCAGCGAGGGCGATTGCGTCCTCGATGCTGTGCTTCGATGAGTAGGGGCCGGGCATGGCGATGCCGAGTACGTTTTCGGGGCCGAGTGCTGTGGCGGCGAGCCAGGCCGTGACCGCAGAATCTATGCCGCCCGAGAGCCCGACCACGGCGCGCGGCGGCAGCTTCTGTTTGCAAAAATAGTCGCGGATGCCGAGCTGCAGCGCGGCGGCGAGCTGGGCGATGTCCTCCGCATCGCCGGGCAGGATTTCTTCACCCTCACCCGGCGTTTCCAGATCGAGGGTGATGACTTCGAGCGCAGGCTCGAAGAGCGGCAGCGCTTTGACGAGCCGGCCGCGCGCATCCACCACGAAGGAGCCGCCGTCGAAAATGAGTTCGTCGTTGCCGCCGACCTGATTGGCGAACGCAATCGGCACGCCGTGTTTCGCGGCGAGTTCCGCAAAGAGACGACGCCGCGCTTCCGGTTTGCCGAGGTGCCAGGGCGACGCCGACAGGTTCGCAATCAGCCCGGCGCCCGCCTGCGAAAGCTCGGTGATCGGGTCGCTCGGGTAACCGACCGCGTCCACCCAGGCGTCTTCGCAGACGCTCATCCCAAGCCGCAGCGCGCCGAGTTCAACAGGCGTGACGGTTTCGGCGGGGATGAAGTAGCGCTTCTCGTCGAACACATCGTAACTGGGTAAAAGCGTTTTTGCCTGATGCGCGCGCCGCTCGCCGCCCTGAAGCAGCAGCGCCGCGTTCTGAAGTCGCTTGCCGCCGCGGCCGCTGGCTGGCAGCGCCGCGCCGAGCAGCAGCGCGGTGTCGCCGAGATGCGCCGTCAACTGTTCGAGCGCGGCGAGTTCGCGCAACTGATCGCGCACGAAGTCGTCGCGCTCGAGGAGATCGAGCGGCGGATAGCCCGGGAGCGCGAGTTCGGGAAACAGCGCGAGGTCGCACCCCGCCGCCGCCGCGCGCCGCGCCGCGTCTTCAATCAGGCGGCGGTTGCCGGCCAGATCGCCAACCGTCGGATTCAACTGCGCGATCCCGAGCTTCACCGTGCTCCCCTTCGCCATCAGCCCGCCTCGAGGTAGTAGACCAGCAGCACATCGCCGAAGGCGGCGGGCCGGCTTTCGCCCTCGATCTCGAAGGAGACGCGGAACCTGGCGCGCACGCCGCCGCCCGGAACCGTGCGCAGCGCGGTCAGCTTGGCGTGCATGCGCACGCGGTCGCCGCACTTCACCGGTGCGCGCAGCCGCACCCGCTCGACACCCGGGTTCACCAGCATCCGCGCCTGCACCTGGATGATCTGCGCGAGCATCATCGGCATCAGCGACATGGTCAGGTGGCCGTGGGCGATGGTGGTTCCGTATGGCGACTCGCGCCGCGCGCGCTCCGGGTCGGTGTGGATCCACTGCCTGTCGTCGGTCGCCTCCGCAAAGCGGTCAATGCGCTGCTGCGTTATCGTGAGCCAGTCAGCGGGCGGAAGCTCCCTGCCGACGATGTCGCGCAGCGCTTCCAGATCGGAGATGTGCAGCGGCTCGGCCATCGTTCATCCCGGGCGCGAAAGGCTGGGGCGTGTGACCAAAGAGCGTAGCCCCGGCGGGCTGCACCCGCCCGGAGGGGCTTCGCCCCTCCCCAACCTTAAGAACCCTCTCCCCTAACCCCTCTCCCGGAGGGAGAGGGGAACAAGAGACAAAACCGCCGCCCCATTAAGGTTCGGTTCCCTCTCCCTTTGGTAGAGGGTTAGAGTGAGGGTTCTCAAAAGTTGGATGGTTTGGCGCCAGCACTTCCGACAGCGGCTCGGCGCGGTCAACAAGGTGGGACGGGGCGCGCAAGCGCCCCGGTCAGCCGCTCGGCGCGGTCAACGGGATGGGCGGGGCGCGTCAGCACCCCCGGGAGGCGTTTTGACTACGAGGCGTTGGCGGCGTGTCGGTGTGCGGCCGGTTGTGCATTCGGGGAACGACCCCGCGCTGCTGCCGCGTCTCGTCGAGCTTGCGCGGCTGGCCGAAGAGCGCGGCTTCGATCTCTTTGCCGTGCCCGAGCGTCTGGGTGACGGCGGTGTGCCGGCGGCCCTGCCAGTTTGCGCGGCGATCGCCGCTGCGACAACGCGCATCGCCATCGCCACCGCCGTGCTGCCGCTCGCGCTGCATCACCCGCTGCGCGTGGCCGAGGATGCGGCCACCGTGGACGGCCTCTCCGACGGGCGTTTCGAACTCGGCATCGGACTCGGCGCCGAGCGCGGAGTGCAGGCCGGCTTCGGCCTTGAAGTGGGTGCGGGTGCGCGCGGCAAGCGCTTCGAGGAGGCGGTGACGATTTTGCGCGCGGCTTTCAATGATGCGCCGCTGCGCTTTGCGGGGGAGCACTTCTCGTTTGCGGACACCGATGTTCACCCGAAGCCGCAAAGGCCCGGCGGCCCGCCGCTCTGGGTGGGCGCGCGGACGGTGGCAGGCCTGCGGCGCGCGGCCGAACTCGAACTCGGCGTGCTGCTCGAAGCCGGCTGCGACGCCACGCCCTATTACCAGGCCTGCGCGGCGCGCGGCCGGCAAGGGCAGAGCGCCCACACCGGCGAGGCCGCGCAACTCAGCCGCAGCGCAAAGCCGGGTGGCGGCGGTGGCGGCGACTGCGACGCCTGGGTCGTCATCAACCCCACCGCCGCCGACCCGCTGGCCGCCGCCGTTCCCCTGCTCGACGCGCGCAGCGGCTAGCTCGCGTCCGCAACCACAACCCGTCCGAAAGCTCTATGCTCAGCGCAGGAGGATTCCCGATGATTCGCTTTGCTCGCTTTGCCGCTTGGTGTTTGGGTGTCGCCGCGTTCGGGTTCTTCGTGCTCGGCGGCTTCGCTTACGAGCTCTTCATCGGGCTCGACTGGAGCGCATATCCGCTGGGTAACGGGATTCACGCGCTCTTTGAAAAGCTCGGCATCGCCGGGCGAAACGCGATGACCGGGCTTTTCTATATCGCGGGCGGCATGCTGGCGGCGGCGCTGTTCTGCGGCGCCCTCGTTTTTCATCTAAGCCGCCACGACGCCGACGACGCCGCTCCCCGAGCGGGCGCAGACCTGGCGCGCCGCGGCCTGCTCTCCGTCGGCGCTGGCCTCGGCGCGGCGGTGCTCACCGGCGGCGCGGCGTTCCTGCGCGGCGCATTCGGTTGGGGACGCGCGCCGAGCGGCTGGCTCGATGTCAACCGCAACATTCAGGCGAAGGTCGTGCCCACGCATCCCGAGCATCTCAGTGCGTGGAAGGGCGCGCGCATCCGGCAGACGCGGCGACTCGGGCGCAGCGGCTGGCCGGTTTCGGACATTGTCGTCGGTGCGGGTCGCATCGGGCGGCTGACTGGCGAGCAGAGCGGTGCGGACATCGTGAAGCGGGCGCTCGAGCGCGGCGTCAACTACATAGACACATCGCCGGATTATTCGGAGACGGGCAGCGAGAGTGCGATCGCCACCGCCATCGAGGGCCAGCGCGACCGCGTCTTTCTGGCCACCAAGTTCTGCACGCCCTGGGGACACCTCGGCGCCGGCGCGCCGGTGGCCGCTTACAAGGAGGCCGTCGAGGGCAGCCTCACGCGGCTTCGCACCGACTATGTGGATCTGGTGCACATTCACGCCTGCGATTCCACCGCGCGCCTGCTCGACCCGAATGTTCATCAGGCTTTCGACGAGTTGAAGCAGGAGGGCAAGGTGCGCTTCCTCGGCTTCTCGACCCACACGCCGAATCTGGTCGAGGTGGTGCGCACCGGCATCGAGTCTGGCCGCTTCGATGTGATGATGGTCGCCTATCACCACGGCGCGTGGCCGGAGTTGCCCGCGCTGATCGAGCGCGCGGTGCGCGAGCAGGACATGGGCGTGGTGGCGATGAAGACGCTGAAGGGCGCGAAGCACGAGAACCTGGGCGCGTTCCACGACCACGCTTCGGCCTACAGTCAGGCCGCGCTGCGCTGGGTGCTCTCGAACCCGCTGGTTTCCGCCGCGGTGATCTCCTTCTACAAGCATCAGCACGTGGACGAGTACCTGCACGCCTCCGGCGGCGCGCTCAGCAGCGACGATGTGGCGGTGCTCGGCGAATACGACCGCCAGATTGCCGGTAGCTACTGCGGCCCGCACTGCGGCGCGTGCCTTTCGAGTTGCCCCGAAGGACTTCCCATCCACGATGTGTTGCGTCACCGGATGTACTTCGAGGACTACGGCGACGAGAAAGAGGCCATGCGCCTGTACGCAAAGCTCGACCGCAATGCCGCACTTTGCGCAACCTGCCCCGCCCCCTGCGCCGGCGCCTGCCCCGTCGGCATCCCCATCAAAGAGCGCATGACCGGCGCCCACGAACTGCTGACCCTGCCGGGCTGAGGCCGGGGCCAACGCTGACGCACAACCGGAGCCGCTGACGAATGCGCCTGTCCTGGAACGAAATCCGCGCGCGCGCCGCTGCCTTTGCGAAGCAGTGGGCAGGTGCGACCCGCGAAAAGAGCGAGACGCAGAGCTTCTACAACGACTTCTTCGAAATCTTCGGTGTGAAGCGCCGCAGTGTGGCGCGCTACGAAGAGCAGGTAGAGCGCCTCGACAACACGCACGGTTACATTGATCTCTTCTGGCCCGGCGTACTGCTCGTCGAGCAAAAGAGCGCCGGGCGCAGTCTCAAGAAAGCGCGCGAGCAGGCGGATTCGTACTTCGACGCGCTGCCCGAAGGCGAACGCCCGCGCTACCAACTGCTCTGCGACTTTCAGAACTTCGAGTTGCTCGACCGGGACGAACGCGAGGAAACGCACTTTGCGCTCCCGGAGTTGCCGCATAATGTCGAGAAATTCGGCTTCATCCTCGGCCTCGAAAGGCGCTCTTTCGAAGACCAGGACCCCGTCAACAACGACGCCGCAGAACTCGTCGGCGCGCTGCACGACGCGCTCGAGCACTCCGGTTATACGGGTCACGATCTCGAGCGGCTTCTGGTGCGCATCGTCTTCTGTCTGTTCGCCGACGACACCGGCATCTTCGAACCGCGCGATTTGTTTCTCGATTTTCTGCTCGACCGCACCAGGGAGGACGGCTCTGACCTCGGCGGGCTTTTGATCCAACTCTTTCAGGTGCTGAATACACACGGAGATAAACGGCAGACGAAGCTCGACGAAGACCTCGCGCGCTTCCCTCATGTGAACGGCGATCTCTTCGATGGCGTGCTGCGCACCCCGGCCTTCGATTCCGAGATGCGCATGCAACTCATCGCCGCCAGCCGCTTCGACTGGTCCAAAGTCTCGCCCGCCATCTTCGGCTCGCTCTTTCAATCGGTGATGGATCCCGTGGAGCGACGTCAGACGGGTGGGCACTACACCACCGAGAAGAACATCATGAAGGTGATCGGCCCGCTGTTTCTCGACAACCTGCGCGCCGAGTTCGAGCGAATCAGAAAACGCAAGAGCGGTCGCCACGCCGAGCTTCGGAAGTTTCACGAGCGGCTCGGCAAGTTGAAATTTTTCGACCCGGCCTGTGGCTGCGGGAACTTTCTGATCATCGCCTACCGGGAGCTTCGGAAGCTCGAAATCGAAATTCTGCGTGAACTCACGGAGCAGCGCGAACTGAACGTGGAGATTCTGTCGCGCATTGATGTGGACCAGTTCTACGGCATCGAGATCAAGGAATTCCCGGTGCGTATCGCCGAGACGGCGTTGTGGATGATGGATCACATCATGAACAACCAGCTCAGCCTCGAGTTCGGGCAGAGCTTCACGCGCATCCCGCTCGAAAAATCGCCGACCATTCACCACGCCGACGCGCTCGAAACCGACTGGGCCGATGTGCTGCCGCCCGGGGACTGCTCATACATCCTCGGCAACCCGCCGTTCGGCGGGGCGAAGTATCAGAGCAACGAGCAGCGCGCGCAGGTGCATCGCATTGCCGGTCTTGGTGGAGGTGGCGGCACGCTCGATTATGTTGCGGCGTGGTTCATTAAAGCTGGCGAATACACACAGTTGCCCCCCCCCCCGCGGGGACATCGCTCAGCGCCGCGCGTCGGCTTCGTTGCGAGCAACTCCATCACGCAGGGCGAGCAGGTTGCGCAACTCTGGCCGCTCCTCTTTGACCGCTACGGGTTGGAGATCGCTTTCGCGCATCGTACCTTCGCATGGGGTTCCGATGCGCG
>JAHRAN010000038.1 GCA_020027245.1 Myxococcota bacterium | reverse complement strand
GGCTGCGGAAGTGACACGCGAGCAGCAACCCCCATGACGCGAAGGTCAGCGTCAGGCCGAGCAGGCCGAGGTCCGAGCGGAACGCGCCGGCGAAACCGAAGGCCAGCGTGACCAGCGCCTGCACCGCCATGTGCTGCAGGGCCAACTCGCCGGTGAGCCACGCCACCAGAAAGTAGAAAGGGTTTGCGCGCCCGAGCCGGCGGAGCGGAAACCAGGCCGAGGCCGAGGCGAACAGGCCGACGACGCTCAGCGCAAAGAAGAGTGCGGCTGCCATCTACCGAGTATGCACGACTCGAGGGGCTTGCGCCCCATCCTTTTAATTCCCCCGCAAAGCCGTTGATCGGGGGCGTGGAGCGCCCCGCCGCGCCCGTTGACCGCGCCGAGCCGCTGCAGTGGCGGTGGTGAGCGGAGCGGAGCCGCCACCCTCACCCGGCGACGGGCTACAAGGCCCGTCGCCTCCCTCTCCCTTACAGGGAGAGGGTTAAGATGAGATGAAGCGGCACCGCTTAATTAAGGCTCGGTTCCCCTCTCCCTGTAAGGGAGAGGCGCGTTCTCCCCTATGGGAGAGCGCGGGGGTTCGGGTGGCGGCACCGAACTTTAATGGGGCGGCGGTTGGTGTCCTCTTATCCCCCTCTCCCTCCGGGAGAGGGGTTAGGGGAGAGGGTTCTCAAGGTTGGAGAGGGGCTTAAAGCCCCTCGGGCGGCGCGGTCGAGTTGGCTGCGCATCAGTTTGCCGAGTGCGTTGCGTGGTAGCGACTGCGTGAACACCACTTCGCGCGGAACCTGATAGTCCGCCAGCCGCGCGCGGCAGTGCTGCTGCAAAGCCGTGGCGGTCGCACCCGCGCCGGCGCGCGGCACCACCCAGGCGACCACGCGCTGACCGAGGTCCGCATCCGCGCGCCGCCAGACCGCCGCCTCGGCCACGTCCTCATGTTCGAGCAGGGCGGCCTCGACCACGGCCGGGTAGATGTTCTCGCCCCCCGACACGATCAGGTCGCTGCGCCGGTCGAGCACGCGCAAGCGCCCGTCGTCGGCGAGTTGGCCAAAGTCGCCGGTGCGCAGCCAGCCCTGATCGAAAGCCGCGCGCGTCGCCGCCGTATCCCCAAAGTAGCCGGCGAACACGGTGGGGCCGCGCACTTGAATCTCACCCTCGACGCCGTTCTTCGCAACGGGCGCGCCGTCGGGGCCGACCACCCGGATCTCGCTGCCCGGCAGCGCGCGGCCGACGCGGCCGTCGAGCGCATCATCCAACCGCGCCGTCGCAATCTGCGACGCGCTCTCGGTCAGCCCATAACTCGGCAGCACCGGAAAGCCCGCAACGCGCGCGCGGTGCAGGAGCGCCACCGATGCTGCGCCGCCGCCCAGCAGCACCGTCTCGAGCGATGCCTCCGGCGGGCGATCCTGACGCAGGTCGAGCAGGCGCTCGAGCGTGGTCGGCACCAGCGACATACGGGTGATGCCCGAAGCGTCGAGCGCGCGCGACACCCGCCCCACATCGAAGCGCTCGTGCACCACCACCGAGGAGCCATCGAGAACCGCGCGCACCAGAATCGAAAGGCCACCTATGTGGAAGAAAGGCAGACAGGCGAGCCAGCGATCCGCAACACCGGTGCCGAGATGCTGCGCCGAGGCGCGCGCGCTCCACTCGAGGTTCGAAAAGCGCAGACACGCCGCCTTCGGCGCACCCGTGGTGCCGGAAGTGAAGAGCATCAACGCGACGGCACGTCCCGTATCACCCGCCTGCACGTCCTGCACCGACGGCGCCGGGGGCAGCAACTCCGACAGCCGCTCGGGGCGGTCAAAAGGATGGGCGGGATGCGAAAGCATCCCGCCGGGCACGAACTCGGGCGGCGACTCCGCAAGCGGCGCGCGAACGATGGCGCGCGCTGCAACCCGGGCGAGTTGCCGCTGCGCCTCGATCGCGGGAAGCCGCAGGTTGACCGGAATCACACAGGCGCCGATGCGCCAGAGGGCATGCAGCGCGACGACGAAGTCAACGCCCGGCGGGAGCTTGAGCGCGACCCGGTCACCCGCGCCAAGGCCCGCGGCGCGCAGCACCGTTTCGGCCTGCGCAACGCGCTGCGCGAGTTCAGCCCAACTGAGACGCAGCGCGCCGCATTCGAGCGCCAGCGCAGTGGGCGTCGCGGCGGCGCGCGCCGTGAGCCAGGGCTCCCCCCGTGCTGAAGTTATGGATTCGCGGGGCGTCACGGCGCGAGTGTCACAAAGCCGGCCTCCGCGCGCGGCGCGTCAAGCGGCGGATCGAGCAGCGCGCCGGTTGCGAGACCATGCGCCCGTGGCAGGCGAAGTGCTGCGGCCAGGTGCAACGACGCCCAGAGCGACACGGCGCCGTCGAAGAGCGAGGACAGCACGACCGCCACACCCTGCGCCGCGGCGGCCTCGGCCAACTCCCGGGTGCAGGCGGCGACGCCGAGCCGCGCGGGCTTCAGCACCAGCACATCGGCCGCCTGCGCAGCGAGCAGCTTGTGGGCCGTCGCCGGGTCGCGCGCCGCTTCATCCGCGGCGAGCGGAAAGCGGGCGCGACGACGCAGCCGCGCCAGCGCGGCGACATCCTGCGCGGCGACGGGCTGCTCCAGATACTCGGGTTGCACCACGGCCAGCGCCGTCATGCGCCGCCCGGCTTCGGCTTCGTCCCAGGCGCCGTTGGCATCGAGACGCAGCGCGACCTTGGGGCCAGCGGCGCGGCGCGCAGCGAGGGCCCGGTCGAGATCCGCCTGAAGCGAAGCGCCGCCGAGTTTCAGCTTGATGGTGTGCTCGCCACGGGCGACCAGCGCTGCAACCTCGGCCTCGAGGGCCGGCGGCGTCTCTGCGGTGGCCAGCGCATTGGTGCGCAGCCGGGGCAGCGGCGCGGTGTCCGCGGACTGCAGGAAGCGATGCGCAAGCGGCGCGCCCTGGTCGCGCATTTCGAGTTCGGAGAGCGCGCAGTCGAGCGCCCAGGCTGCGGGCGCCGATACTTTGCCGCGCGCCGCCAGCAACCGACGCCCCTCGGCGGGCGGCACACCGCGCAACCAGCGCTCGGCGTCATCAAGCGCCGTCCGCACCGGACTGCACTCGGCGTCATCGAGCAGCGGCGCTTCGCCCTCTCCGCTCTTCGCATCGTCACACACGACCTGAACCTGCACGCCCGGAAGCTGCTGAAGCAGACCCGTCGCAGTGCGCAGCGGCGCGCGCAGTCTGCGCACACTGCGCTCAACTTTAAACGCGTGAATCAGCCCGGCCACCGCGTCATCCCGAAAGCCAGCGCCAGCAGCGCGGCGAACACGAGCCCGAGGCGCGCGACGCCCGCAAGCGTGCGGTTCAACGCGGCGCCCTGGTCGCGCAATATCGAGCGACCAAGCTTTACTGCGAACGGCGCGCTGCTTAAAAGCGGCAGCGCCGCCCAGAGACCGACGCCCGCGCTGTGAACCCAGACGAGCGACAGGTAACAACCGACCAGCAACGCGAGCGTGTAGCGACGCGCGCCGCGCTCACCGAGGTGCACGGCGAGGGTACGCTTGCCCGCGCGCGCGTCGCTCCGCCGGTCGCGCAGGTTGTTGACCGCAAGCAGTATTGTCGCGAGCAGGCCCACCGGCAGTGCAGCGGCGAAGGCCGCGGGGGATGTGACGCCCGCCTGAACCCAGTGCGTGCCGACGACGGCGAAGAGCCCGAAGAAGACAAAAACCAGCAGGTCGCCGAGGCCGTGGTAGCCGAGCGGCAACGGCCCGCCCGTGTAGGCCCAGGCGCAAAAGAGCGCGGCCGCGCCGCCGATGGCAATCGGCCAGCCGCCCTCTGCGACCAGATACAACCCGATGGTGAAGGCGCCAACGAGTGCGAAGAGCGCGGCGCGGCGCAGGGCGCGATGCGAAAGCCAACCCTGTTGCGCCGCACGCGGTGGCCCGTGACGATCCGCCGCGTCTGCCCCGCGTGCGTGATCTGCAAAGTCGTTGATGAAGTTCGCGGCGAGTTGCAAGAGCAGCGCGGCGCAAAGGCATGCGAGTGCGGGAAGAAAACGCGCGCGCCCTTCGGAGAAGGCCACGGCGCTGCCCACCAGCACGGGCGAAAGCGACGCCGACAAGGTGCGTGGACGCGCCGCCAGCCACCAGACTCTTGCCCGGCCCGGCGCCTGTGTCGTCATCGGCGGCGCCGCCGCCGACCTCAGGGCCGCCACGGATAGCGTGAAAAGTCGGGCGCGCGCTTCTGGTTGAAGGCGTCGCGACCCTCCTGCGCTTCTTCGCTCATATAAAAAAGTTGCGTCGCGTGGCCGGCGAGCTCTTGCAACCCGGCCTGCCCGTCGCAGTCCGCATTGAACGCGGCCTTCAGACAGCGGATTGCAGTGGGACTGTGTTCGAGGATGCGCCGCCCCCAGGCCACGCCCGCCTGCGTGAGTTCCGCAAGCGGCACGACCTTGTTGACGAGTCCCATCTGCAGCGCCTCTTCGGCGCTGTACTGCTCGCACAGGTACCAGATTTCGCGCGCCTTCTTCTGACCGACGCAGCGCGCCAGATACGATGAGCCGAAGCCGCCGTCGAACGAGCCGACGCGCGGGCCGGTCTGCCCGAAGCGCGCGTTGTCGGCGGCGATGGTCAGGTCGCAAACCAGGTGCAGCACATGACCGCCGCCGATGGCGTACCCCGCCACCAGCGCGATCACCGGCTTCGGCATGCTGCGGATCAGGCGCTGCAGCTCGAGCACATTGAGACGCGGCACGCCCTCGTCGTCGAGGTAACCCGCATCGCCGCGCACGGACTGGTCGCCGCCGCTGCAGAAAGCGTCCGGCCCCTCGCCGGTGAAGAGCACGACGCCAACCTGCTGGTCGTTGCGCGCGCGCGTAAAGGCGTCAATCAACTCGAACAGCGTTTTGGGGCGAAAGGCGTTGCGCCGCTCCGGTCGGCAGATGGTGATGCGGGCCAAACCCTCGGCGGTCTCGAAACGAATGTCCTGGTAGTCGCGCACGCGCTCCCAGTTCAGGATGTCGGCGGTGTCGGCGGACACGATCGTGCTCCTTGTTCGGGTGGGTGATGCTGGCTCTGCGCAGCGGCGGCGACGCCCTGCGCAGCGAGAAAATCGAAACAGACGCGCTGGAAGGTCGCAAAATTTTCGAGATGGGCGGCGTGACCGGCTTCGGGCAACACCACCTTCTTTGCGCCTCGAACACGCGCGGCCAACTCGGCGGCGTGCGCGCCAAAGCGCGGGTCGTCCTCCCCCGTCACCAGCAGCAGCGGGCAGCGTAGCCCGCCCAGCGCCGCAGCGAGAGGCGGCTGCGCGCCGACGCCGAGACCGCGCAGCGACATGGCGAGCCCGCGCGGGTTGTTCGCGAGGCGCTGCCGGCGCGCCTCGGCCAGAAAGCGCGCGCCGAGACGGCGTTGGCTCGCAAACAGCGGCAGCGCCATCCAGTGCGCCACGAACCACTCGAGGCCACGGGTTTCGATGTCCCGGGCCAGCGCCTCGTCCGCTGCGATGCGTTGCCGCCGGGCCTTCGGGTCGGCGATGCCCGCGCGCGCCGCAACGGCCACCACCGACGCCACGCGCTCGGGCGCCCAGAGCGCGAGCGCCAGCGCAACCCGCGCGCCCAGCGAATAGCCCACAAGATGCGTGCGCGCGACCGCGCGGGCTTCGAGCACGGCGCACAAATCGGCGACGCAGGTTTCCATCTGGTAAGGCGCGACATCTGCCGGCGCATCGCTCTGGCCGTGACCCAGCAGGTCAACGCTGAGCACGCGAAAACGTGGGCTGAAATTCTGGCGCAGCGCGTTCATCGTCGCGCCGCTGCCGGTGAAGCCGTGCAGCAGGAGCAGCGGCGCACCACGGCCCTCGTCGCGCACGAAGAGCTGGCGACCGGGAGCAACCGTAACGCAGTCTGCAAAACTCATGAGCGGTTGTTTAACCCCCTTCGCCCAGCGCGCGCGCCACCGCGCGCCAGCACGCCCGATGCAGCTCGAGGTTCTGCTGCGGATTAATCGGCGCCTCGACGAGCAGCGGGCCCATACTTTTCAACTTTTCTATTCGGAGGGCGGGCGCGAGTTCGGTTGCGTCGTCCACGCGCAGCGCCGGCACGCCGAAGGCCTCGGCGATTTCGCGCGCGCCCTGGTCGTGCGTCAGCCGGAACACCGCGTCGTAGGCGACGGCGTCGCCGTGCGCGGCAATCGGCAGGTGATCGAAGATGCCCCCTCCCCCGTCGTTCAACACCAGCACGCGGATCGGCAGCGCGAAGCGCCGCGCCGTCAGCAGCGCCCCCGCGTCGTGCAGCAACGCCAGATCGCCGATGGCGAGTCCCGTTGGCACGCCGCTCGCTGCAACCCCGAGCGCGCTCGACAACACGCCGTCAATCCCGTTCGCGCCACGGTTCGCAAGCACGCGCAGGCGTTGCGTCGTCGGCTGCAAAAAAGTCTCGGCGTCGCGCAGCACCAGACTGTTCGAGAGGAAGAGCACGGCGTCACCCGGCAGCGCAACGCTCAGCGCGCGCAGGGCAGCCGCCGACATGGGCGCGGGGTGCAGGGCCAGCACCGCATTGAGCGCATCCCAGGCGCACTTCTCGGCATCCTGCCAGCGCTGTAACCAGGTGGGGTCGGCAGCGCGCAGCCTGGCGGTGTCCAGCTGCAGCACGGCCTTCGCCAGTAGCGCGGGCTCCACATCGAGCCAGTGGTTCACGCGACCCTCGGGATCGAGACGCTGATGTCCGGGGTCGAGTGCGATCAACCGCGCGCCGGGATGCCCGGCGAGCCAGCGCTGCTGGGCGCGCGCGATGGCGGGCGCGCCGATGCGCAGCACCAGATCCGGCGCCATCTGCGCTGCGAAGGCGTCGGCGCGCAGCAGCGCATCGGCCGCTGCGACTCGCACGCCCGGCGTGGCCTTGAAACCGAAGCGAAGTTGCGACAGCGGCTCGGCCAGCAGCGGCGCGCCAACCGTCTGGGCGAGACGCAAAACCGCTTCCGCTTCCGCAGGCGTCGCATCCCAGGCGCCCGCGACGATGACCGGGCGCTCGGCGCGCGCGAGCGCGGAGACAAAATCACCGACGGCTTCCCGCGAGAGTGTCGGCGCGCCGGGCGCTGTGAATGTTCCGAGCGTCGGCAACGACGCTGGCGCGGACATTGGCGGAGTCGGCGGCGCATCTACGTTGCGCGCAGCACGGGAGCCAAGACCGTCACCACTACCCTCGTCACCATCACCCGGCACTTCTGTTTTGCGCGCGCTGCCGGGGTCGAGGGGTTCATCGAAGGGCAGGTTCAGGTGCGCCGGGCCGGGTTTTGTGCCGCCACACGCCTCGGCGACCGCGCGCCGGGCGAGTTCATGCGCCAGCGTCACCGCCTGCGCGTTGTCCTCGGGGGGTGGCGCCTCGTGAAACCAGCGCGCGTGCGTGCCGTACAAGCGCCGCTGATCAATGGTCTGCGGGGCACCGCGCGCGCGCTGTTCGGCGGGGCGGTCGGCGGAGAGTACCAGCAGCGGCACGAGCGCCCGGCTCGCCTCCGCCACGGCGGGCAGGAAGTTCGCCGCCGCGGTGCCCGAGGTGCAGACCAGCGCCACGGGTGCGCGCGCTGCGCGAGCGAGACCGAGTGCGAAGAAGGCAGCGGAGCGCTCGTCCATGTGCGCAAAGACGCGCACCCCCGGCGTCGTGGCGGCGGCGGCGGCGATGGGCGCGGAGCGCGAGCCGGGGCAGACACAGAACTGCGTCACGCCCAACGCGCGCAGCGCAGCGACGAGATGCGCGCCGAAGGCATAACCGGAGTTCGCCACAGCGAGGGGAGAGAGCGAGGTCATCGAGGCTCCCGAAGCGCAGCGAGCAGGGTACGCATTTTCAGGGTCGTCTCCATCCACTCTGCGGCGGGGTCTGAATCGGCCACGATGCCGGCGCCCGCAAATACCGTCGCACACGCGCCTCGAAGCAGCGCGCAACGCAGCGCCACCGAAAGCGCGCCGCCGCCCTCGAAGTCCACCCAACCGAAGGGGCCGGCATAAGCGCCGCGCGCAAGCGGCTCGTGCGCGCGCAACCAGACGAGTGCGGCGGCCTGCTCGAAGCCGGCCACCGAGGGCGTCGGGTGAACGCGCGCCGCCAGCTCGAGCGCCGCGTGCTCCGGGTTCTGCGGGTTGCGGCTGGCGCGAAGCGGTGTGTGCAGGTGATGCAGCGCGGCGGTTGACAGAATGCGGGGCGCGCGCGGCGCATCGAGGGGGCCGAGCAGCGGCGCGAGCGCAGCCACCAGCGCTCTGCTCACGATGGCGTGCTCCTGCTGGTCTTTTTTGGACTCGCGCAGGCTGCGCATCGCCACCAAGTCCGATTCAGGTTTCAAACCGCGCGCCATCGAGCCGGCAATCGCATCCACCGAGACTTGCCGGCCGCTGACGCAGAGCAGGCGCTCGGGCGTGGCGCCGATCAGGCGACCGGCCGGGAGCGGCAGCGAGTAGCGAACGGCGTCGGTCTCCAGCGCAAGCAGGTGCGCGAGAATGCGGCGCGCGTCGAAAACTTGTGCAGCGTGCAGATGGCAGCAGCGCGCCAGCACGACTTTTTGTACTTCGCCCTGCGCCATGGCGTGAATCGCCTGTCGGACGCGGCGCTGAAAAGACCCCGGCGACTCGTCGAGTTCGAGCCGTGGCGTCTCGCGCGATGACGAAGCGGGACGCGCTGCTGCGCGCGTGGCGAGGGCGCGATCGCGCTGCGCTTCGGCGTCCGCGCGGCTGGTTGCGCCCGCCACCGCGCAGTGCGCTTCACCTGCGCGCACCACAAAAGTAATTTCGGGCAAAACCCAACGCGCCGCGACCGTGCCTTCGCCCCAAGCACCCGTCGCCGGTCTGGATGGATCGAAGGGCGACGCGCCGAGCAGCAATGCGCCGCCGTGCTGCACATCGCCACGCGCGTCAATGCGCAGCGCGCGCTGCGCCCGGGCCAGCGCGGACAGACCCTTTGCGGCGGCGGCGGAGAGATCGCGCGCGCTGCCGAGACCGATTACGAGTTCGTCGCGCGCGGGGTCCATCAACCAGGCCGCATCGGCGCGCTCGAAGGCCGCGGCATCGCGCTCACTGAGTTGCGGCGCACTGACCCACCAGACCGGCAACGCCTCCGGCAGCCGCTCGGGGCGGTCAACGGGTTGGACGGGGCGCGGCAGCGTCCCGGTCAGCGGCTCGGCGCGGTCAACGGGTTGGACGGGGCGCGGCAGCGTCCCGGTCAGCCGCTCGGGGCGGTCAACGGGATGGACGGGGGGCGGCGGCGCTTCCGTCACGGGGCAGCGCCCTTGCGGCCGAGCCAGATTTGCGCGGCGCCGAACATCAGTGCGTGGTGTTCGAGCGCGCCGATGCCCCGTGCTTCGAGCAGTGCGCGGAAGGCGCGGGGCGCGGGCAGATAGGCGGTGGACTCGGGCAGGTAGCGGTAGGCATCGCGATCCGAGAGCCAACTGCCGAGTTGCGGGACGATGCGGTCGAAGTAGAGGGCGTGCGCGGCGCCAAGCAGCGGATGCTCGGGGCGACCGACTTCGAGCAGCGCCAGACGGCCGGTCGCGCGCAGCACGCGGGCCATTTCAGCGAGCGCGGTTTCGATGGAGACGAAGTTGCGCAGCGCGAAGCCGCAGACGACGACGTCCACACTCGCCGTCGGCAGCGGCAGGTGCTCGGCGTCGCCCTGTACGAAGTGCGCGCGCACGGGGCGCGCGCGTGCGCGGCGCAACATATTTTGCGCAAAGTCAATGCCGATGACGCGGGCGCCGAGCGCCGTGGCCCGCGCGCTCAGGTCGCCGGTGCCGCAGGCGAGGTCGAGCACGGTGTCCGCCGCGCCCACTCCGGCAAGCGTCAGCGTGCGCCGGCGCCAGCGCTGGTCGAGGCCGGCGGTCAGCAGGCGGTTCAACAGGTCGTAGCGCGGTGCGATGCGCTCGAACATCGAGCGCACCAGCGCGCGCTTCTGTTCCTTCGCGGGCAGTGCGCTCATCGCCGCCGGGTGCGCTGGCGCGCACCACCCACCTTTTGACCGCCCCGAGCGGCTGCCGGAGGAGCTATCGCACCCCGCCCCGCCTGTTGACCGCGCCGAGCCGCTGCCGGAGCTGACGCACCTCGTCCCGCTCGTTGACCACCACGGGCGGTCGGCGGGAGAAACAAGCTCCGCCTGCCCCGCTCGCACCACTGCGTCGTCGCCACCGATCGAGCCTTCATCCGCCCATTCTAGAACAGATGGCAGCGTGGTGGCGCGCGGTCACACGCATCGGTCAGCGGCTCGGGCTTATTCGGTCTCGACGATCTGTGCGTTCTGCTGGTATTTTTCTTTCAACGCGGTCGCCACTTCGGTCGTCACCGGCGCGTATTTGGAAAACTCCATCGTGAACTCGGCCTTGCCCTGCGTCACCGAGCGCAGCTCGGTGGCGTAGCCGAACATTTCAGCGAGCGGCACCTCCGCCTCGATCTGGCAGAAGCCGTCGCCCTCGGTGGTGCCGATCACCATGCCCCGGCGCTGCATGATGGTGCGGATCACCGCGCCCTGAAACTCCGACGGGCCCTCGACGCCGAGGGTCATCACCGGCTCCAGGATGATCGGCCGCGCCCGGCCATAGACCTCGCGGAAGGCGCCACGCGCGGCGGCCTGGAAGGCCTTGTCCGACGAGTCCACCGAGTGGCTCTGCCCGTCGCTGACCACGATGCGCATGCCGAGCACCGGGAAACCGATCAGGCGGCCCTTCGCCAGCATCGAACGGAAACCCTTCTCCACCGAGGGGATGTATTCGGTCGGGATGGCGCCGCCGCGCACTTCGCTTACGAACTCGAAGTCCTCGCCGTTGCCCGTCGGCTCGACAAAACCTGCGATCTTGCCGTATTGCCCCGCGCCGCCGGTCTGCTTCTTGTGCACATAGTTGAACTCGGCGCGCCGGGAAATGGTCTCGCGGTAGGCGACCTGTGGCGCGCCGGTGTCCACCTCCACGTCGTACTCGCGGCGCATGCGCTCGACATAGATATCGAGATGCAGTTCACCCATGCCCGAGATGATGGTCTCGCCGCTCTCGGGGTCGGTGCCGGCGCGAAAGGTCGGGTCTTCGCGCACGAAGCGCCCGAGCGCTTTGGCCAGGTTCGCCTGCCCTTTCTGCTCCTTCGACTTGATGGAGAACGAGATCACCGGCTCCGGTACATGCATGGCGCTCATCGCAATGTCCGTGCTGCCGTCGCTGAAAGTGTCGCCGGAGGCGCACTCGATACCGAAGAGCGCGACGATGTCGCCGCCGCTCGCCGTCTTGATCTCCTCCATCTCGTTCGCATGCATGCGCACCAGCCGCCCTACTTTGTGCTTTTGTTTCGTGCGCGCGTTCACGATGTTCATACCGCGCGTCAGCGTGCCCTGATAGATGCGGATGTAGGTGAGCTGCCCGTAGCGGCCGTCCTCGAGCTTGAAGGCGAAGGCGATCAGCAGCTCTTCCGGGCCGCCCGAAATCTCGACCGGCGCGTCGGCCTTCGACAGGTCAACGCCCATGTTCTGCACCTCGGCCGGGCTCGGCAGGTAGCGCGTCACCGCGTCGAGCAGCGGCTGCACGCCCTTGTTCTTGTAGGCGGAGCCGATGTACACCGGCGTCAACTCGAGTGCGAGCACGCCCTGACGAATGGCCTCGTGAACCTGCTGTGTGGTCACGCGGTCTTCGAGGATCTCCTCCATCAACTCGCTCGAGAACATCGAAACCGCGTCGAGCATCACTTCGCGCGCGGCATCGGCCTCGGCCTGCAACGCCACCGGAATCTCGGCCTCGACCACCTGCTCGCCGCTTTCGCCCTCGAAGCGCAGCGCTTTCATCGTCACCAGATCCACCACGCCGTCGAAGCCGGCTTCGAGGCCGATCGGCAACTGCATCAGCACCGCGTTGTGCTTCAACTTTTCGCGCAGGCTCTGGGCGACGCGTTTCGGGTTCGCGCCGGCGCGGTCGAGCTTGTTGATGAATGCAATGCGCGGCACCTGATAGCGGCGCATCTGCCGGTCAACGGTGATGGACTGCGACTGAACGCCGGCGACGCCGCACAGCACCAGCACCGCGCCATCGAGCACGCGCAGCGAGCGCTCCACCTCGATGGTGAAGTCCACATGGCCGGGCGTGTCAATGATGTTGATGTGGTGGTCGTTCCACTCGGTGTGGGTGGCGGCGGATGTGATGGTGATGCCGCGCTCCTTTTCGAGCTCCATGTGGTCCATCGTGGCGCCGGCGCCGTCCTTGCCGCGCACCTCTGCGATGCGGTGGATCCGGTTCGTGTAGAACAGGATGCGCTCGGTGAGCGTGGTCTTGCCCGAATCTATGTGGGCGCTGATGCCGATGTTGCGAATTTTCGAGAGTTCGGTCGCCATGATCCCCATCCCCCGG
>JAHRAN010000075.1 GCA_020027245.1 Myxococcota bacterium | reverse complement strand
GGGTTTCAACTTCGCCACGAGTCGCGCTCCTCGAACACGCTGCTCACCGGCGGCCAGCGCACGGCCAACCCGCACGGCCGCTCGCGCAAGGTTGAAACATTGTGGCTCGAAGGTGTCTATACCCTGCGCCGCGAGTTTCGGGTGACCTTGAAAGTTCCCTGGGTCGAGCAGCGGCGCGTGGCGATGGTGGACGGCGCACCGACCCTGCAGCGCGGGCGCGGCCTCGGCGACATCATTCTCGCCGCCCCACTGCGGCGCTATCAAAACCTCGACGCCAGCACCTTCAACTTTGGTGTAACGCCGCAACTGCGCCTGCCGACCGGTTCGACGCGCGCCGCTTACCCCGTTGGCGACGGCAGCCTCGACCCCGGCCTGAGCGCATCCTTCACCTGGGAAGATCCATTTTATTACGCATATGCGGACCTCTTTTACTGGCGAAACGGCTCGGGCAGTCGCGGCATGAACCGGGGTGACGAAACCGGTCTCGATCTGAATTTTGGCATTCACCCGCTGCACCATGCGCCAAGTGGCAGTGGTTTGTTCCTGATGCTCGACATCGAAGCGCGCCACGAGGGCCGGGGCCGCGACACCGTGGGCGCGACCGGCGGGCGGCGGCTCACGCTCGGCCCGGTGCTGGTCGCCTACCGGCAGAACCTGATGCTGCGCGTCGAATGGAAGCTGCCCGTCTACGAGCGGGTTTTCGACACGCAGGTTTCACGCGGCCCGCAGCTTCACCTCGGCATCGGCATAGCATTCTGATGCGGCGCGCGAAAAACACGCAGCGCGAAGACAGCGCCGCCATAAGCGTCACCACATCTTTCGGCCTCGCCGCCGTCAGCACCGCCTGTTGCGCGCTACCCGCCGCGCTGGTTGTGCTCGGCGCGGGCGGCGCGGTGGCGTCGCTGGTCTCGGCGGCGCCCTGGCTGGTGACGCTCTCGCGCTACAAGCTGCTGGTCTTTGCGCTGACGGCGCTGGCGTTGCTCTACGCGCGCACCCGTCTGCACCGCGCACAGGCCTGCGAAGTCGCCGACGCCCGTCGCCTGCGCCGTCAGCGCCGGGTTCTGGTCATCGCCGCGCTGCTGCTCGGCGCGTCCGTGTTCGTCGCCTTCGTCTTGCCGCCGCTTGTCAACTGGTGGGAGGCTCCATAACGTCGCCGCCGCCGCCGGGGCTCGGCAGTTCGGTATTGTCAGCGTGGAGGTCAGCGATGAACTACCAGTGGGCCGCCGAGCATCTGGCGTTTCGGGATGAGGTCGAGACCTTCATCCACGAGTGGCGCACGCCCGCGTTGCTGCGCGAGTACCGTGCGCGCGAGGGCGCGGGCGGCGGGCCGCTGCTCACGGAGTACTACGCGGCGCTTCAGCAGAAGGGCTGGATGCGCATGTGCTGGCCGCGCGAACACGGCGGCGAGGGGCAGAACCCCATCTACCGCTTCATTCTGGTCGAGACCATGGAGTACTGGGGAATGCCGTATGGCAACCTCACCTACACCTCGATTGCGCCGACGCTGGCGACCCATGGCAGCGAGGAACAGAAGCAGCGCTACCTGCCTGGCATCTGGAGTGGCGAGTACACTTTCGCCATCGGCTACAGCGAGCCGAACGCGGGCACCGATCTGGCGTCGCTGCGCACCCGCGCCGAAAAAGTTTCTGGCGGCTGGCGCGTTCAGGGTCAAAAAATCTGGACATCGCTGGCGGCGCAGTCCACGCATATCTGGCTGGCGGTGCGCACCGATCCGGACAGGCCGAAACACGCGGGCATCTCGCTGATGGTCATCGAAACGGGGAGCGAAGGCGTGACGATCCGCCCGCTGCCGACGCTCAGCGGGCTCACCACCTATGAGACTTTCTACGACAACGTCTTCGTGCCCGACGAGAATTTGATCGGCCCGCTCCACGGCGGTTGGGAGATCATCATGCACGCCTTGAACCACGAGCGCGTCGGGCTCTCGCCGACCGGCAACCTCGCGCGCAACTACGACCTGCTGGTGGAGCACCTGATGAAGCACGCGGCGCAGAAACTTCAGGACCCTGTGCTGCGCATTCGCCTCGCCGAGATGAAGATGGAAGTGCAGCGGCACCGGGCGCTCGCCGTTTGCAACGCGGTCAGCATCGCCCGCGATGAAATGTCGCCGGGCCTGGCTTCGATGGCCAAGGTGTCGGGCAGCGAGTTGCGCTACCGGATGACGAATCTGGCCATGGATCTGCTCGGCCGCGCCGGCGCGCTGACAGAGGCTGCCGGCGAGCTTGCGCCGGGTGGGGGCCGGCAGGAAAGCACCTGGCGCGCGTCGCCGATTCTGCGCTTCGGCGGCGGCACCAACGAGGTGCAGCGCAGCATCATCGCCGCGCGTCATCTGGGCATGGCCCGGTAGCCGCGCGCGCTGGAATTAGACAAGTTAAATGAGTTGGTGATGGAACTCGAACTGGGCGAGACACGGCAACTGCTTCGCGCGGCGGTGCGAAAATTTCTCGAAGCCGAGTGCAGCTTCGAGCGCGTGCGCGAATGCGAGCGGGAGGGCCGCGCCGATCTGAAGCTGTGGCGCGCGCTGTGCGCGCAGGGCTACCTCGCCACGCCCTTTCCGTCGGAGCTCGGCGGGGGAGACGGCGGCATCAAGGATGCGGGCCTGCTGGTCGAGGAGGTCGCGCGCCGCGCCGCGCTGCTGCCCATCGTGGAAGTGCTCGCGTCTGCGCTGACCCTCCATCACCACGGTGCGGGTGACGACGCCACCACGCTGCTCCAGCAGACGCTCAGCGGCGAGGCCCTGCCGGTGCCGGCGCTGCTCGAAGCGCAGGACGACTTCGACCGGATCGAGCTGCGCGCCCCGGCGGCTGACGGGCTTCGGGGCGAGAAGTTTTTCGTGGACTACGCCACGGCCGCAAGTCACCATCTGGTCACCGCGCGCGACAGCGATGGCGAGTTGGCGCTCTATGTGGTCGCCACGGACGACGCCGCCCTGAAGTGCGAGGCGCTGCCGAACCTGGGGCGCACGCCGCAGAGCCGCGTGCGCTACGACGGCGCGCGTGCGCGGCGCATCAGCGGCCCCGATGGCGTGGCGTTTCTGGTGCAGGTGGCGCGCGCGCTGACCTGCGCGCAACTGCTCGCCTGCATGGACGCATCGCTCTCGCGCACCGTGGCCTACACCAATGTGCGTAAGCAGTTCGGGCGGCCGCTGTCCACCTTTCAGGCCGTTCAGCACCACGCCGCCGACATGGCCATGCACATCGAGTCGAGTCGTTTTTTAACCTACGAGACGCTCGACGCGCTCGACCGGGGCGTGGCGAGCGAAGAGCAGGTGGCGCTGACCAAGGCCTCGCTGTCCCGCGCGCTGCCCGATGTGGTGATGACCGGCCACCAGCTCCACGGCGGGCAGGGCTACATCGAGGAAAACGACCTCTACTTCTTCACCATCCGTGGCAAGGATCGCTGTCTGGCCTGGGGCAGCGCCGAGGAGTGCCTCGGCATCGTCGCGCGCGGCGTGGAACAGAAGGCGCGTTGGTTGTAACTGGCCGCGCCAAAGGCGGCGGCCCAAGACGTGCAAGCACCCCGCGCGTCAGGAAACGGCGCGCAGGCGCACTTCTCCTGATGGAAAAATGTCCAGAAATGCCGCCGCCGGGGTGCTGACGCACCCCGCCGCGAGCCGCCCTAGCGGCGGTCGCGGGCCTCGTTGACGCGGAGCGGGCGACCGCCGAGGTCGCTGTTGTCGAGCCCGCGCATGGCTTCATCGGCCTGCGAGGGGTCATCCATTTCGACGAAACCGAAGCCTCGGGAGCGTCCGGTCTCGCGGTCGGTGATGACGCGCGCCGAGGTCACGCTTCCATAGCGCTCAAAGGTCTCTCGGAGGTCATCATCGGTGGTGTTGAAGGGAAGGTTCCCCACGTACAGTTTCTTGGGCATGCAATCTTTCCGTGTGAGTCTGGCTCATGCTGGAAGGCTGATCTCCCCGGAAAAGCCCAGCCTGGGTTCGCTTTCGTCCGCTTGC
>JAHRAN010000017.1 GCA_020027245.1 Myxococcota bacterium | reverse complement strand
CCGACGCTGCGGGAGGATTTATGAACTGTCGCGAGATGGTTGATTTTCTGATGGCGTACATCGAGGACGAGTTGCCCAGCGCCCAGCGCCGGGCCTTCGACGCGCACCTCGATGACTGCCCGCCCTGTATTTCGTATCTCGATTCCTATCGGGAGACGGTGCGCCTCGGCCGCGCGGTCTGCATCGAAGACGACGCCCCGCTCCCCGACGATGTCCCCGAAAAACTGGTACAGGCCATTCTGGCCGCGCCCCGCGCCTGAGCACGCGGTTACTTCTGCCAGCAGTTTTATCTCGGCGGCAGTCTTGACAGCACCGGGCATTGTGGCAAGGTGCGCGCCATGCTGGGCGCGAAGGGCGCGCCGGGTGATTTAACTTTTTCTGCTGTTCGTACCTAGGAAGGCCGGAACCCATGTTGCTGCCCACTCACGGTGACGGGATGACGGACGTTGCCCCCGCCATCATCGCCACTGCCGTCTCGGCACATCGCCCCCCCCCCCCCCCAGAATTCTGCATCACCAGCATCGGTCATGCAGCTAAGCGTGATGCCCTTCGTGAGTCGTCCGCTGCTGTGCAGCCTCGCAATCCTCGTGTTCGCCACCGCCCCTGCCTGCGGTGGGGGTGGTGGCAGCGGCGGCGGCGTGACGCAAACGACAGCAATGAACGCCCGGCCGATGGCGACTATCAACGCGCCGACGAGTACCGCTTCGGGCAGCACGGTCATCGTCCGTGGAACGGTGACGGACGCCGACGCCAGCGACGCACACATCTTCAGGTGGAGCGCATCAGCGGGTAGCTTCACCAATCCCGCCGCCGCCTCGACAACTTGGCGCGCGCCAACAGTAGCGGCGGGCAACTCGGCGTTGCGCGCGATGTTGACCCTCATCGTGAATGACCGCAGCGGCGCCAGCAACGCCACTGGCACCGCCACGGTGACCATCACCGTGAACACCACGTCGCCGCAGCCCTCCACACTCGGGTTGTGCGCAAGGGATAGCAACGCACGCACGCCACAGGTGCGCGCCGCCATTCTTACTGAACTACGAGTGGATGCGGCGAACTGCGACGCGGTCACGCGCGCCGACTTGAACGCGCTCAGGACGCGCGTAGGGTTGTTAGAATTGGGGAGCTCGCGCATTTCCAGCCTGCGGAGCAACGACTTCGCCGACCTGACTTCAGTGACCGGGCTCAGCTTGCCGAATAACCAACTCACGACGCTGCCTGCTGGTGTGTTTGATGGCCTAACCGCATTGACCAGGATCAACCTGTTTAATAACCGGCTCACGTTGTTGCCTGCTGGTGTGTTTGATGACCTGACCGCGTTGACCTCGCTCAGTATGTGGCACAACCGACTCGTGGCGTTGCCTGCTGGCGTGTTTGATCGCTTGGAAGCGCTGCAAGAGCTCTTTATACACCGAAACCCTGACCTCGTGCTTACGGCCGGTGTGTTCGACGAGGTGACCGACACACTGACCGAGTTGTCATTTTCCCAGGGAACCGCACCCACACCAACCGTCGGCGTCAGTGTGTCACTGGCGCGTGTCACCGTCGGCGACGTGCTGAATTTTTCCATTACCGCCGAGCGCAGT
Organism: Myxococcota bacterium; assembly: GCA_020027245.1. Classification (GTDB taxonomy): domain Bacteria; phylum Myxococcota_A; class UBA9160; order UBA9160; family UBA6930; genus JAHRAN01. The sequence goes on along the minus strand of JAHRAN010000017.1, from coordinate 4,214 downwards.
AATGGTGCGACGCCAACGCTGCTCGCAGATATGCGGGTGGAGTACGCGATCACGGGCAGCGCGGGGCCTAATCGTAGTGGCGTGCTCATCTTTGAAGCTGGTGGTGTTGGCAGCATCAGCCAATCGGTTACCGTTACCACTACGAACGCGGGCGACTTGACGCTCCGCATTACCAGCATCACTCCGCTTACCGGCGCTGGTGCTGACGTACCGGACGCGAGCGTCGCCGCTGCGCTGGTGAATCCGACTCCTCGCCCGGTTGCAGCCAGCGCGAACGTGGTCACGCCGGGCACAGCGCTGTCGACTTCTATCTTCGGGCTGTGCGCAAGGGATAGAAACGCACGCACACTGCAAGTGCGCGCCGCAATCCTCGCTGCGCTCAACCCACCGGTTGCAGCCGCTAATTGTGGAACAGTTACGCGTACACAATTGAACGCGCTCAACCCGCGCGGTGGGTTGAGCTTATCCTCTTTAAATATTGCCAACCTGCGTCACAATGACTTCGCTGACCTGAATGCGCTGCGTTCTCTCCAGCTAAGGAGGAATCGTTTGACAGTGCTGCCCACTGGCATATTTGATGGCTTGAGCGCATTGACTTCGCTCGGTTTGGGGGACAACCGACTCACGACGCTGCCTGCCGGTGTGTTTGATCACCTGGGGGCGCTGCGCGGGCTCTTTATGCGAGACAATCCAAATCTCGCGCTTGCAGCTGGCGCGTTCGATGGGGTGACCGACACGCTGACCACTTTGGACTTAGTCGACACGCCCTACCGTGACAGGCCGACCGTTGGTGTCAGTGTGTCGCCAGCGCGCGCCACCGCTGGCGACGAGGTGACCTTTACCATCGCCGCTCGCCGTAGTGATGCCACGGTGCCGACGCTGCTCGCAGATGTGCGGGCGGATTACGTGATTATCGGCGCCGCTGCCGCCAACCGCATTGGTACGCTCACCTTCGAGGCTGGCGGCACTGGCAGCGTCAGCCAGGCGGTTCCCGTTGCCACCACCGGCGCGGGTGACCTGACGCTCCGCATCACCGGCATCACTCCGCTTACCGGTGCTGGTGCTGACATACCGGACGCGAGCGTCTCCGCTGCGCTGGTGAACCCGAACCCCAGCCTAGTCAGCGCGAGCGCGACCGTGGACGCTGCAGGTGCGCCGGGCACCTCCCTCGGGCGGGGCAACCAACTCGGCGTGACGGCGACGAGCGAGCCGCTGACGGTGCGCATCGTCACCACGCCCGCCGCCGATGCCGATGGCAACCGCATCGTCAGCGAGGGTGCGAGCGTTACGCTGACCGGCAACGCGACCGACCCCGAAGGGCGGAGCATCCGCTACGCATGGGCGCAGACCGGCACGCCAGCGGTGACCCTCGTGCCGGACGATACCAGCGCCGAAGTGAGCTTCACCGCGCCGACCGGCCTCTCCGCCGACACCGAGTTCACCTTCACGCTGACTGCAGACACTGGCGTGAGCGACGAGCAGACGGCGAGCGCCATCATCACCGTCACCGCAGACCTCGACAGCGGAATCATCCATGCCAGCGAAACCGTGCTGCCCGATGTCCTGCGCGCGATGAGCGACAACACGGCGCGCGCCATCGAACAGCGCATGACCACACGGGCGGGCGGGGCAGGGGCAGGCGCGCGCGCTGACGCTGGAAGCCTCGTCGGTCACCTGCGTGCGGTGCGCGATGGCAACTTCGACGCCGGGCAGGTGCTTCGGGGCGCGCTCAATGACGGCGCTTTCGTGCTGCCGCTGAACGGGCTGGCTGGCATGGATGGAATGCCGGGCGGTGTCGTGCTCTGGGGCGAGGGTGGCTACCGGGACTTCGATGGCAAGGGGGCGGGTGGCGACTGGGATGGCGAGCTCTACGGCGTGCACATCGGCGCGGATGTTCTACTGACCCCGGCGCTGCTGGCGGGCTTGGCGATCTCGTGGAACGAGAGCTCGGTGGACTACGACTTCGCCGCCAGCGGCAGTAGCAGCCGTCGCAACACCGGCGAGCAGGAGCTCTCGTTGGTCAGCGCGAATCCGTATCTGCGCTGGTCGCAGACATGGGGCGAGTTGTGGGCGACGGTCGGTTACGGGCAAGGCGAGTTGGAAACGACGGCCACCGGTCGGGGTGGTTTCACCAGGGATACGGAGTTGCTGACGTTGACCGCAGGCGGCAGCACTGAGTTGTGGAGCGACGACGTGGTGGCGTTGAACCTGAATGGGCGGGGGACGCGCAGCACGCTGGATGTGGATGCCGAAGGCAACTTGCCTGCGACGGACCTCGATGGATATCGCGTGAACCTGGGTGTCGAGGCCGTGCGCACCACCCGGTTCGCCAGCGGCCGCACGCTGGTGTCGTCGCTGGAAGCGGCGTGGCGACACGAAGGTGGCGATGGCGAAACCGGCAACGCGGCGGAGTTTACCGGCAGCCTGCGCTATCCGAGCCCAACCGGCGGCTTGAGCTTCGAACTCAGCGGCCACGGCCTGTTGGGCCGCGACGATTATGACGAGTGGGGTGTCAGCGGCGCCATCGTGCTTGATCCCGGCGCCAGTGGCAGTGGCCTCTCATTCAGCCTGCGCCCCGGCATCGGCTTTACGCAGCGCGGTCTGGATGCCCTGTGGGAGCAGCAGCAGAACTCGAGCGAAAGCCTCACCCGTCGCGTGCCCGATGGCGGCAAGCTCAAGATGGAGCTCGGCTACGGCCTGCTCCTGCGCGAGAAACTGCTGAAGCCCTACACCCGGTTCAGCTTCGACAAAACCGTCCGCAACTACTGGCTCGGCGCCCGTCTGCAAAGCGGCGACCACTGGCAGAGCAGCCTCGAATTTCAGCGCGAAGAAGGCCACGAGTCCACCGACCACAGCATCCTGCTGGAGTTCGACCTCGACCTGTAGGCGGGCGACGAGCGAGTAGGCTTTCGCTTTCGGGTCGGGGTCCATACGAGCGTGGGCGTATCTAGCTCGGGGCGTTGCGGAAGGCGCCGTCACTGGTCGTCCAGACGCCGTGGTCGCCGACCTAGAGGCAGGCCAATCAGAAAACAGAGGGAAATTCAAAATTTTCTCATCTTCCACTTGACAATCGCACCAACTGTTGATACAATATCATCTTGTTACTCTCAAGTGAGAGCAATTTCTTTAACATCTAACAGAATTTATGGAGGTTATATGATTTTTGAAGCTTTTATAAGCATCGTTATAGGAATCGATTTCAATATTGTTCTTATTGCGATCATTATGATATGCTCGAAGCCAGCTTGCTCGAAATGAGCATCTCGGGTAAGCCGACCCGCAGCAAGCAGAGGTACCGGCTGACGGCCAAGGGCAAGGCGCTGCTCGAAGAGGCGGAGTAATTGACCGCGCCAAGCTGCTTGCCGGAGCCCTCACCCGGCGGCGGGGTTTACGCCCCGCCGCCACCCTCTCCCAGAGGGAGAGGGGGTAAGAGTTGCCTCTCCCATCGAGAGAGGGCTCTCGCAGGGAGCGGGGTTAGGAACCGGATGGGAGCGGGAGCCGGAAGCGATGGGGCTGGCGCCACACATCGCGCCCTGCCCGGCTAGGCCGCCGGCGTGTAGCGCAGCAGGGAGCGGGTGAAATCATTTCAGCCCTTGCGGAGCGGGGTCCCAGCGGCTCCATGCGGCTTTGGGCTTCTGGCCGAAGGCTGCTAGCGCGTAGGTTTGCGCTTTCGGGTCGGGGTCATACGGGCGCGGGCGGTGTCTAGCTCGGGCGTTGCGGAAGTTGCCGTCACTGGTCGTCTAGACGCGTGATCGCCTACCCCCAAGCAGGCCAATCATAAAAAGAGGATTTTTCCTCATCTACCACTTGACAGAGTGGAGAATTTTGGTATGTTGCTCCTGTCCGCACCCCTGTGGGTGTAGTAATTATTCCCACTAATTTTATTTAGAAAGGAGTCCTTATGACTCTAGAGATTTTCATCATTTTTCAGCTATTTGTAGACATCGACGTCAGTATTAGTATTCTTCTCATTGGAGCTATTTTGAGGTACTTGAAGCCGATCTGCATAAATGACCAGTCGGTCAGCAGTAAGCAGAAGTGCCGGCTGATGGCCTCGGGCCGGGTGCTGATCCCGACAGCCCAACCCTCAGTCTTCGCCGCGGAAGTATTCGCGGGTGCCCTGGCTTTCGATGGCTGTGGCGAGGCGGCGCATTGCCACCGTGTAGGCGCTCGCGCGAAGGGAGCGTCCCTCCTGCTCGTGAATCTCCCAGATG
>JAHRAN010000011.1 GCA_020027245.1 Myxococcota bacterium | reverse complement strand
GCATCGGCATTGCTGTCGAACAACCCGAGCGTCACATCGGCGTAGCCCTCGATGGTCTCGAAGTTCGGCTTGCGCGACAGGTACTGCACCAGACCACCAGTGGCGTTGCGACCGAACAGCGTGCCCTGCGGGCCTTTCAGAATCTCCACCCGCTCGACATCGAACACCGCAAAGGTCTGCGCCTGGGCGACGGCGAAGTAGCCCTCGTCCAGATACACGGCGTTGGGCGCTTCGATGATGTCATTGAAATCGTTCTGGGTGACGCCGCGAATGGTGAACTGGGTGTTCTGCCCGGCCAGATTCCCGGAAATGTGAACGCCCGGCGTGAAGGCAGCCGCATCGAAGCTCTGCTCGACGCCCAGCGCATCGAGCTGTTCACCGGTGAAGGCGGTAATGGCGATGCCCACATCCTGAGCCGACTGCTCGCGCTTCTGCGCCGTTACGACGATTTCATCCAGCACGCCTTGCGCGCGCGCGGGCGCTGCGGGAGCCAGCAAGGTGAGGGCCACGAGCAGACCCGGCAGCGGCGTGGCCAGCCGCGCAAATGCAAACTCCCCGAATTCGATGCTCCGCATGGGCGCCTCCTGATGCTCCCGGTCGGTGCCGGCGCGGCCATCCTGCCGCTGCCGGCCACCATCGGGTATCCCAAAAGTTTATATGTAAACTTTCCAGATATCAACCACCAAGTGGCGCGCCGCTGGCGACCCCTCCCCCGGCGTCAACGCCGCTCTTCTCCTGACGAGGGCTCGACGCGCTGGCCGGCGAGCCAGATTTGCTGGATGGCGCCGGTGGGGTCGAGCAGCAGCAGGTCGGCGCGGCTGCCGGACTGCAGGGCGCCGTGCTGGGCCTCGATGCCGAGCACGCGCGCCGGGTGCAGGGTGGCCGCGGCCACGGCTTCGAGCAGCGTCAGGCCGCCGAAGGCGTGCGCGTTTTGCACCGCGCGGTCGAGCGTCAAGGCGCTGCCGGCGAGGCGGCCATCGGGTAGGCGCAGCGCGCCGCCCTGCTCCACGACTAGGCCCGCACCGAAGTCGGTGTCCGCCGCGCTGGTGCTGGCTGTGTCCGCCGTGCCTGCCGTGTCAACCGGGGCGGCTGCGTCATGGCTCGCGTCAGAAACTGCGTCATCGCGAGCGGGAGCGTCCTCTGACGCGGCGCGGGCTGCGTCATCCGGTGGCTCGACGCGGTCGCTGATCAGCGAGAGGCGCGGGGCTTTAACCGCGCGCGTCGCCAGCCGTACCATGGCGGGGTGGACGTGGATGCCATCGCAGATCAGGTCGCAACTCAGCCGCTCGTCGGTCAGCGTGACGCCGGCGAGGCCCGGTTGCCGGTGGTGCAGCGCGCCCATCGCGTTGAACAGGTGCGTCACGTGTGACGCGCCGGCGTCAATCGCCCGCAGCACGGCGCGCTCGTCGGCGTGGGAGTGGCCGAGCGCGGCGCGGATGCCGGCTCGCGCCAGCGCGTCGAGCAGCTTTGACGCACCGGGCGCTTCGGGCGCGAGCGTCACCATCCGCAGCCAGCCCTCGGCCCGCGCCAGCACTTCGGCCCCCTCGCCCGCGTCATAAGGGCGGACGGCGGCCAGCGGCTGCGCACCCGCCGCCTCGGCGCGGATCCACGGGCCTTCGAGGTGCAAGCCGAGCGGCTGGGCGATGGCGCCGCGCGCGTCATTCGCCAGCGCGTCACAAGCTGCGGCCCAGGCGCTGACCTGCGCGAGCAGCCGCTGCCGTGGCCAAGCCACGGTGGTGGGCAGAAAGGCGGTGACGCCGTGGCGCAGCAGGCGGCGACCGGCGTCGGCCAGTTCGCGCTCGGCCTGCGCCGCGTGGCCGAAGATCAGCCGCCCGTGGTAGTGGAGGTCGAGGTAGCCGGGCGCGAGCAGCCGCTCCCCGAGCGCAACCCGCTCGGCGTCCGCCGGCGCCGCCGCACCCTCGGGCAAGCGCGCGACGATGCGCCCACCCTCGACCAGCACCCCGCCCCGCACCGGCGCCGGCAGCTCGGGATCGAGCAACACTCCATCAAAAAACACCCGCGCCATGCGCGCACCTTACCGGATTGGCGCCGCCCGCCGCGCGCATTCACCCTGCCAGAGAAGCGCCATCCGCTCGATCTATCGAACCTTCCCCAACGAGGCTGGCCAGCGGCTCCCGCACAAAGCCTGGGCCGCGGAGCCGATTTCTCCTTTTTAGAAGGAGAAATATGGCCTATATTCTCCTTATCAAAAGGAGAATAGAGATGAGCCATCTGCCCTTGCCGCTCAAAGCCGCGCTGGACGAGAAGCTGGCCGACTCGATGGACGCCCGGCAGGCGCTTCCCGAATTCACTCCCCGGCAGCTATTCGGAGCCGTGCAGATTGCGGGCAAAGTCAGTGCCGTAATCGGCATGCGTCGGGCTGGCAAGACCACCTTCTTGCATCAACTTCGGAGCGAGCGACTGGCGCGTGGCGTGCCGCGCGCGTACCTGCCGTACATCAACTTCGAGGACGAACGGCTCGCGGGGCTCCGGGCTGCGCAGCTTGGTTATCTGGTGGAAGAGCACGAGCGCCAGCTTCCGGAATCCCGACGACGGCCTCGGGTTACCTGGTGCTTCGATGAAATTCAGGTCGTCACGGGATGGGAGCGTTTCGTGCGAAGGCTGCTCGACGCGGGCGACAATGAATTGTTCATCACGGGCTCTTCGGCGGCGCTGCTGTCCCGCGAGATCGCAACGGCGATGCGCGGGCGCGCCTGGGAAGTACTGATCCACCCTTTCAGCTTCAAGGAGGCGCTGCGTCACGACGGACACCGCGTGCCGACGAAATCTGCGTCGCTTCCGCCACGCGAGCGCGGGCGCATTGAGCGAGCCTTCAAGAATTGGCTTGGAGTGGGTGGTTTCCCGGAGGTGCAGAGCCTCGACACCGCATCGCGCCATCGGCTGCTGCGCGACTATGTGGATGTGGCCATGTTTCGCGATGTGGTCGAGCGACATGGCACCAGGAATGTCGCGGGCCTGCGCTTGCTGGTGCGCCACATACTCGGCAATGCCGCCAGCACCTTCAGTGTGGAAAAATTTCACGCGTCGCTGAAGTCCCAAGGCTTTGCGATCGCCCGCGATACCGTGCACCAGTTACTGGCGCAACTCGAGGATTGTTTTCTGGTGCGAACGCTATGGATGGAAGCATCGTCGGAACGGCAGCGCATGGTCAATCCGCGCAAGGTCTACCCCGTGGATACGGGGCTGATTCCGATTTTCGATCGCAGCGGTCGAGCCAACACGGGCCACGCACTGGAAACCGCCGTCCTCATCGAACTCGAGAGGCGGCGCGCGGAGGTGACCTACCTGCGTACACCGAGCGGACTCGAAGTGGATTTTCTCGCGCGCCATGAAGACGGGAAGATGGAGTTGATTCAAGTATGCGCGGATGCATCTGCACCCGACACAGCCGAACGCGAGTTGCGTGCGCTCTCGGAAGCACATGAAACATTTCCGAAGGCGCGACGGCTGCTGTTGACGCTTACCCGCAATGGCCTCCCGTCGGACGCGCCGAAAGGCGTGCGTGCACAACCGGCCTACGAATGGTTGCTGGAACGCTGGGCAGACCGCTAACCTGCCCCGCGCAAAACCAAAGACAGGAGGCAGCGGATGGCCGGCATCGTGTACATCCTGACCAACCGGGCGATGCCCGGATACGTCAAGATTGGCAGGACGGGCGAGAAGCCCGAAAATTTGGAAGAGCGCATTCGGAGTCTCGACGGCACTAACCTGCCGTTGCCTTTCGAGTGCTTTTATGCCGCCCGAGTAGAAGACGCAAACAAAGTAGAAAGGCTTCTACACAGTGCGTTCGGCACAATGCGCGTTCGCATGAATCGTGAATTTTTCGAGATGGATCCGAGCCACGCTCGCTCGGCGTTGCAAATTTCTGGAGGGGAAGAGATGACACCCCGGGAACTCATCGCCGAAGATGATGCGACCAAGAAAGCTATCGTCAATACGAGGCGGCCGCCGACCACATTCAAAATGCTCGACATCGAGCCCGGAACCGAACTCTATTTTTGGAAAGACGAGACTATTACTTGCCAAACAGTCAATAGAAAGCACAGAATCCTTTTCGAAGGACAAGAGACAACAATCTCTCCGGCTGCTCGGACCATCCGAGATCGACAAGGATTCTCTACCGATGTTGCCGGCACGGATTACTGGATGTTCGAAGGCGAAACGCTGTCCGCAAGGCGGCGACGGCTCGAAGAAGGCCGCGAGCAAGAAGAAGACGACGAGTGAGCCATCCCCGCTATCGTCATTCCCGCGCAGGCGGGAATCCAGTTCCGGCACCGTTTCGTTTCTGGATCCCCGCTTTCGCGGGGATGACGATTTATCCCCCCGCGGCCGGCGTCGGCACACGGTCAACCGTGCCACGACGCACCCGACGGCAAGAGAGTAGTTATTTGCAGGCTGCGCGAGCCTTTGCAATCGCGGCAGCAGATCCCGTGAGTGAGAAACGAAAGTAAAGTTTACCACTACCGCGCTGTTCAACTTCAAGCAGCAATGTGGTGTGGTTTGCAATGTTCTGAATATCTCTCGCGGCTCGAGTAAAGTGAAGCACATCATCGTTGCTGCGAGGCGAAGAGAAACCTGTCTCATGTATTCTGTCATCCCACTTAGCTCTCAGATAGAAAATTTCATCATCCTTGACATAACCATCCCAGTGTAAAAAATTGGATTTGTTGAAGCTTACAAATGCACTCTCGAAACCGTCGCTGTCACAGACGAACGTCAGTTGCGCTTCCATGTCATGATAGGGCCACTCTGGCGTGCGAGTTGGCTTCGCCACTGGAGAGGTCGCTCCCGCTTGTCCGGCGCCTGTCATTTCGTCGCGCCAGACGTCAACTATCCACTCCGCAGGTGTCGCACTCAGCTCGGACACCAGTGCAGGCGCCACAGGAACGGACAACAATGTAGGCGCTGCGATCACAATCAACAATGCAAGCACCGCTACCACAATCAAAGCACGGATCATGTCTGGTCCTCCTTCTTGCTGATGCTATCGCTCGCGCCCCGCTAGCGCTTTTCGCTGACGGTGAGTCTTGCGACAGCGCGGGTGTATTGGTCCTGGTATTCCTCGATCATGGCTTCGCCTTCGGGGCTGTCGCGCAGGGACTCGAGTTGGGCGCGGGCGCGCTCGGCGGCGAGCCTTGCGCGGTCTTGATCAATCTCGTGGGCGAACTCGCAGTTGCCCACCATCACCGTCACGGCGTCCTCGTGCACCTCGGCGAAGCCGCGCGAGAGGGCAGCGAACAGGCGCTCGCTGCCGGTGTCAATCGTCATCGCGCCGTTTTGCAGCGCGGTCAGAAACACCTCGTGGCCGGGCAGCACGCCGAAGTCGCCCTCTGCCCCGGGCAGCACCACGCTCTCGGCGGCGCCGTCGAAGGCCTGCCCCTCGGGTGTGACGACGGTGAGCGCGAGCGGCATCAGGCGCCGAGCTTCTTTGCGTTCTCGCGCACATCTTCGAT
>JAHRAN010000007.1 GCA_020027245.1 Myxococcota bacterium | reverse complement strand
CTGCCGCCGGGCCGGATGAACACCGCCCGCGGGAACACGACCGAGAACTCAATCGTGTCGCCGTCCAGATAGTTGCGGTCGGGGCCGGGGTCGGAAGTGATCGCGACCGAGTCAACCGTGATTTGTGTTTGGGCGTGGGCGGGGGAGGGGAGGAGGGGCAGCGCGAACGCGGTCAGTAACAACAGCGCCGTTGCCCATGCGAGACCGGCTGCGCGGCGACGGCGCGGCGCACCCGTCAGGCAGCCCATGACCTCACCAGCTTTTTCAGAAGGGGGGCGGTAACCATTGCTCAATCCATCAGGAGCGCTTGTTCCGCGAGCATATCCGCATCTGCGGATGCTCCCAAATCCCCGCCCCCGCCCGCAACCCCACGCCACCCCCCACCGGAGCCAGCCTCCGGGGCGGGCGCGCCCCGGTCTCTGCTAACCTGCCGCCATGCCCGAAGCCAACGCCTTCGACACCCACAACTTCGTCAAGCACATGACCAGCGGCGGCTTCACCCAGGAGCAGGCCGAGGCGGACAAGCGCAACGAAGCGGCGCGCCACGATGCGAGCCGGACGGGGAGATGATGAACTTTACCGCCGTCGTCGAACATTGCGCAGACACGGGTTTGTATGTTGGCTATGTCCCCGGTCTGCCCGGCGCGCATTCCCAAGGTGAAACTCTGGACGAACTGAACAGCAATCTGCGGGAAGTCATCAAAATGCTGCTCGAAGACGGCGAGCCGCGTCTTGAATCCGAGTTTGTCGGCACCCAGCAAATCGCCGTGGCCTGATGGCCGGAACACCGGCGCTGAAAATACCATCACCCCGAAGGACATCGGGCTGACGCTCGACGCGCTTCTTGCTGCCCGGCAACCCGCTGGCGGGGCGGCTGCACACGGTATCACCCTGACGAAGACATTCGGCTCTTGAAATCTGATACCTTCGCGCGACGGGGCTGGCCAGCGCGGCGGTGACCGGGAGAGAGGCATGAGCGGAGAGCGGCGGCGCATCGAGGTGATGGACACGACGCTGCGCGACGGCGAGCAGACGCCCGAGGTCGCCTATACGCCCGAGGAAAAGCTGCAACTCGCCAAGGTGCTGCTGCTGGATGTGGGCGTTGACCGCATCGAGGTCGCCGGCACGCGCGTCTCCGAAGGCGAGCGCGAGGCGGCGCGTCGCATCTGCCGCTTTGCGCGCCGTCAGGGTGCGCTGCGTCGCATCGAAATGCTCGGCTACTGCGATGGAAAAAAATCCGTTGACTGGCTGCACGAAACCGGCGGGCGCGTGATGAACCTGCTGGTCAAGGGCAGCGAGCGCCACTGCCGGGGTCAACTGCGGATGACGCCCGAGCAGCACCGGCGGCGCGTTACCGAAACCCTCGAATACGCCCGCAAGCGGCGCGTGCGCAGCGGCGTTTATCTCGAAGACTGGTCGAGCGGCATGCGCGACGCGCCGGACTACATCTTCGCCATGATGCGAACACTCTGCGCGCAGCGCGTCGAGCGCATTCATCTGGCCGACACCCTCGGCCACCAGTCGCCAGACGATGTGCGGCGTGCGGTGGAACTGATGATCGCGTCCTGGCCCGAGACGCACTTCGAATACCATTGCCACAACGACTACGGACTCGCCGCCGCGAACTGTCTGGCCGCCGCGCGCGCCGGTTGTCGCGGCGTGCATGTCTCCGTCAACGGGCTCGGTGAACGCGCCGGCAACGCGCGGCTCGCCGAGGTGGTGGCGGTGTTGAACGACCACGGCCCCTTCGAGACGGGCGTGAACGAGGCGTCGCTGGTCGGTGTCTCCCGGCTGGTGGAAAGTTTCAGCGGCAAGGAGATCTCGGCCAACGCGCCGATCGTCGGGACGGATGTGTTCACCCAGACCGGGGGCATTCACGCCGACGGCGACGCCAAGGGCGACCTGTATGAAAGCCGGCTCGCGCCGCGCCGCTTCGGGCGAAAGCGTCGCTACGCACTCGGCAAACTTTCCGGCAGGGCTTCGCTCGACCAGAACCTCGCGCAGCTTGGCATCGAACTTCCCGAGAAGGCGCGCGAGCAGGTGCTCCGGCGCATCATCGAACTCGGGGACAAGAAGCACACCGTGATGCCCGAAGACCTGCGCTTCATCATCGCCGATGTGCTGAAGGCGCCGAAGGAGCAGATGCTGCGCATCACCGCGTACCATGTCAGCGTCGGCAGCGACGAGCACCCGGAGGCCACGGTGCGCGTGCGCTACAAAAGCCGCGAAGCGAACGCCAACGCAAAGGGCGACGGCGGGTACGACGCGTTCATGAACGCGCTGAAGAAGGCGCTCAAACCCTTCGGGCTGGAAGCGCCCCTGCTGCGCGACTTCCGCGTGCGCATCCCGCCCGGTGGGCGAACCAGCGCGCTGGTCGAGACGCTCATCACCTGGGGCGGCGAAGCCGGCGAGGAAAACTGGTCAACCCTCGGCGTGGACTCGGACCAGTTGGCCGCCGCCGTCATCGCCACCGAGAAAATGCTGAACGCCGTGGCGAAGCAAAACGAACGGTGAGGTGGCGGCGCGCGGTGCGCGGCGGTGGCGGCCCCGTCTTGCTCGCAACTGCAATGCTCGCTTGCGCCGGCGGCGCGCCGGAGCCGAGCCCGCTGAACCGGCCGAGCGAGAGCCTGCTCGAAGTGGCGAGCGTGCTGCGCCGCCACATTCCCGACGACACCTACCGCCATCCCCCGGCGCGCGACTTCACGGGGCGCAATGTCTATCGCGCCTCGTTGCTGCGCCTCGAAAACCTGGAGCGCGCGCGGGGCGGGGCCTTGCGCGCCGGTACCTGGGACGAGGTCATCCCCTTCTCGAAGGGACGCGCGCTCGAACGGCTGCGCGCCTACGATCTGGCTGCAGCCGCCTACCTGAATGCGGCGCGCTTCGAAGGCGCGCTGCAACAGCAGGCGCGACGCGCGGCGGCGCTCTGCTCCGCGCTGGCCGAGGCCGTCACCATCGGCCCGAAACTCGATGACGCCAGCAGGCCGGCGGATGTGGCGACGCTCGAAGAGCGCATCACGCGGGGCTTCGATGCGCGCGCCGCGCTGCTCGCTGCGCTCGAGCAGGATGCAGAGGGCCTTCACTACGCGACGATTCTTCTGGAGGAGCACGAGCATCTCGACATCGAGCGCGCCGGGTTGCTGCTCGACCTGCGGCGGGTGCTGCCGAACGGCGACATCCGGGCGCTCGCCGCGCTGCAACGCAATGTCACCCGCCACCGCGAGAGCAAGAACGCCAACCGCCACCTGCTCGCGCTCGCAGACCTGTATGGCGAACTGGCGCGCGAGTATGTGGAGGAGAACCCGCCCGAGAGCCTGCGCTTCGACCCGGCGCACTTCGGGGAGCTGGTCGAGAGCGGCGTGCGCATCTATGAATCCGTCAGCAATCAGGACGGGGCGACCGAAAAGCTCGAAGCCGCGCGGCGGCTCGAAGCCTTCCTCGCCTTCACACTGAGGGTGGATCGTGACCGCTTTTCTCCCTAACCCGAAAGACAAACGCCACAGCTTGCTTCGCAAGCTGCGCGGGCGCGTGTGCGCCGGCGCCGGGTTGACACTCGCGCTGCTCGCGTTGACGGGTTGCGCGACGACGGCGGCGCCGCCAGCGCCGCGCGACGCCCTCGAGCCGCTGCCGAAACTCGCGGCGCAGTTGCCGAGTGAGACGAGCCTTGCGGCGCGCGATCTCGCCACCGCGCTGTTTCTCGAAGAAGCCGGGGCCAGCGCGGCGCCGCTTGCGCGCATCCGCGAACTCGAAGCGCAGGAGCCGGGGCTTTTGCCCTGGGCGCTCGACGCCGAAATCGCGCTGCTGCCCGACGCGCGCGCGCGCCGCCACGCCTACCGGCAACTGCTCGAACGCGACGACCTCCCCGCCACGCTGCGCACGCGGCTTCAGGTTGATGTGGCGGACGACCCGCTGCTGCTGGCGAAGCAGCGCATCCGCGACGGGCGCATCAAGCGCTTTGGCGGCATGGCCAACGCGCTGGCGGCGAGCGTCGGCAGCAATCTCGAAAACCCCGTGCTGCTGCCGCTGCGCATCGCGCGGGTGCTGACGCGCATCGGCATCAGCGAGCACAAGGGCGATGAACTCTCGACCGCAGAGCGGCAGGCGCTGCTCCACTTCAAGAACTTCGTCGCAGAGAACGCCGACGCCCGGGAGACCGCGGCGCTGCTCGAAACCATCGAGACGCAACAGGAGCGCTGGTTCGAAACCAAGCGCGAGCAGAACCTGCGCGGCGCGCGGGCTGCCCTCGAGCGCGGCAACGCCAACCTGGCAGCCGCACTGGCAGAGCGCGCGCTGCGCTACACACCGGAGAGCCGCGACGCACAGAAACTGCTGGCGGAGGCAAACCGCTTGCGCGCGCACCGGGAGCAGGAGCGCGCGCGCTCGCTCGAAGCCGCGCCCGTCGCCTCAAAAAATCCCGACACACCCGCAGCGCGCGCCGAGGCCGCACTGCTCGAAGCGCTGTGGCTGCCCGACGCCGACATCGCTGCGTCGGCGCGCGCGCTGCTCGAAACCGCACCGCGTGGCGCGCGCGCCGACGAGGCGCGCTTCGCGCTGGCCATTGCCGACATCGAAGCCGGGCACGAGATCGAAAGCTGGGCGACGCTCGAAGCGCTCGCCCGTGGCAACTCCAAACGCTCGAACATGGCGCGGCACGCGCGCGCGCTGGTCACGAGCCTGGAGGCAAATCCCTATGGCGGCTTCCTCGCCGCGCGCGCCGCGAGCCGGAGCAAACGCGCGCGCTGGTTGATGTTCGGCCCGCTGGCCGAGGGCGCACGCGACCACGACTTGCCGCGCCCGGTCGAGTGGCTGGTCGAAATCCCGAGCACGCCCGCCGTGGTGCTGGGCCTGCCGCAGCGCCTGATCGGCTTCCCCTTCCTGCCCGAGACGCAGCGCTCACCGGGCGTGCTCGCGCGGCGCTATCTGGCGCGCTCACCCGATGGCGCACACGCCGAAACGCTGCGCGCCTGGTTGATCGAGCACGAGCGGGAGCGCGGCAACTTTGTGAGCGCCTGGCGGATGGCGCAATTAAGTAGTGACTTCGAGGCCGGCCAACTCGAAACCCTGCGCGCGCGCGCCGCCGGGCAGGCGCTCGAAACCGCGCGCGGCGAACAGCGACACGAAGTGCGCCTGCGTCTGCTGCGCGATGTGACGCGGCTCTTCCCCGACACCGAGCCGGGGCGCGAGGCGGGGCTCGAAGCGCGGCGGGAGATCGAGCGCTGGTCGTCGCAGCGCATCCGCATCAGCCGCGGCTTTCTCGAAGAGAACCCGCTGGTCGCCGGGCCCGAGGGGCTTGCGCTGCGCGCGCGCTACCTCGACGGCGAAGTGGAAAACGGCGAACTGCACCCCGAGGGCATTACGCTGCTCGGCGGGCGCTTCATCGAGATCAACTTTGTGGACGAAAGCGGCGACGAGGATGACGAGCCTGCGCGCGTGCGCGAGCGCGTCTCGAAGCGGCGGCTCGAGCGCACGGTCGCGCAACTCGAAGAGAGCGCGCACCATGCTCTGCGCAGCGACGACGATGTGCAGCCCGAGCACGACGCCGCCCGCGACACCTACTTCGAGCGCGCGCGGCTCGGCGCCGTCGAGCACCTGGATCTGCGGCCCGGCGCGGCGTCGAGTTACCGCTACCTGGGCGCGCGCGAGCGTTTCGGCGCAGTGCGCGGCCGCGAGTCGCTACTGCCGGTGGAACTGGTGCTGCGGGGCAGCTTCAGCGATCTGAGCCTCGGCGCATTCCCACGCATCCGCCTGCCAAAGAAAACCCCGGACAGCCTGCTCTACGAGTGAACCGGGTCGCGGCGGAAGCGCGAGCAGCGACCGCTGCGCGTTGACATCGCCGGATGCACGACTTGCTCTCACGGCCAGTCACTCGGTGCAGGCGAGACACAGAACGTCAGCATACTTTCGGCTGTCTAGCGGTGCTTCCTGCGATTTTTGGGAGGCTTCTTACCAAATTTGCGAGCGCGCTCCTTGCCACCATCCTCAGAGAGAGGATCACCACGGTCTTCGTGCCACAAAATACCGGGACGAGGAACCCGGTAATAGCTTGATAAATCTTTAGATTTTCTGACAGACTTGGCTGTTTCTTCAGGTTCTCGGACGAAGCGGCCAAGCGCCGCTTCGCAGTACTCGCTCAGAAGCTCAACACATACCCAGTGTCGTCCAGTACGCTCGCAGACTTCTCCGGTGACACAGCTGCCAGCGAAGGGGTCAACTACAAGATCACCGGGTTCCGTCAGCATACGGATGAAATATTCAGGCAACTCTGCGGGGTAGCGGGCGGGGTGCGGCTTCAGGTTGTTCTTCTCGCAGTAGCGCAAGTAGAAGCTATTGCTCTCGGTGTTTGGTATCGCAATCAGGTTGGGAGGAATGGCCGCGCCATTGTCTATGTTGAACTTATCACTGATGTCATGACCGGAAGGGCGCTTCTTTGCTCTGTAGCCTTTCACCAACAACTCTCGCATGCTCGGGCTGTACGGCTGGAGCACGCGACGATTGCTTGCCTTTGGCCAAGGCGTCTTGGACAACCACCACACCGTGTTGATGGCATCCTTGACGCGGATCCGTCGCACTGTAACCCACTCGGCAGGAGTCGGAAGCTTGG
The DNA here is from genome assembly GCA_020027245.1 of Myxococcota bacterium. Lineage (GTDB taxonomy): Bacteria > Myxococcota_A > UBA9160 > UBA9160 > UBA6930 > JAHRAN01. The sequence goes on along the minus strand of JAHRAN010000007.1, from coordinate 9,586 downwards.
AGGGGTTCCACCAGTAGAAGTCCTGCGCCAGATAAAAGCCAAATTCTTCGCAAAGCATGACAAGAAGCTTGAAGTGATAGATGTTACGAGTGGGATAACCTTTGTTCCAAGCTCCACCAATATCGAGCACAAAGCTGCCGTTGGCCTTCAGAATCCGATGAAAGTGGGCGGCGAAAGCTTTGAACCACTCAACGTACTTGTCGGCTTCGACATTCCCGTAGTCCTTCTTCCGAACCAACCCAAACGGAGGACTCGTCATAATCAGGTCCACAGAATCGTCGGGGTAAGCAGCCAGCACCTCAAGACTATCGCCCTGGACAATTTGTCCGAGAGACGTCTCGTGAAACACGTCGGAAATCGGTTGCTTCTTCTTCAGCACTGTTGCCTCCTCCTAGAAGTCGAGCTTCTTGATACTCATAGCATGCTGGGACTCTCTGGCAAACACATCGACGATAGCCGCTGGGGCAGACTCTATACGATCAAGGTCCTTACCGTCCACCATGATGATGCAAAGATTAGAATTGCTCATGACGGTGTTGGCATAGCGTCGGGCTTCTCTTCCAATTTTCCCGGTTGAAATCATGACGACAACATTGCTCTTGAGCAAGTGCGTGAGACCGACTTCTTTGGCCACATCGTCAAGTGATACACGAGAGGTGTTTTTGCACTGAATCTGCCAACGGGAAAATACAAGCCGGGCGCTCTCGAAGATGAGATCTACCTCGGCTCCTCCTGTCGCAGATCCGCGCAAGCGCGTAGCGACATAGGACAAATCAACAAGACGCATGAGATTGAAGGCAAGCGCTTCAAGAGCAAGGCCCCGAGTGTGGCGACCTTCGGATTTCAGGTCTTTTCGAATCTGATCTAAATTTTTCCGCAGTAAAGGTCGAAGCTCCGCTTGAGCCTGTTTCTCCAGCTGCTTGATCAGCGGCACAATAACGTCGGCGTTCAATTTCTCAGAAGCTTTGACCAAGAACGGCTTGGCGCCACGACCCTTCTCCTTCGTACCACGCTCTAATTCTACATAGCCCGCGTCCCGGAGCGGGTAGAGAATTTGCTTGGGCAGATTTTTTTCATTGAATGCAACGCCGTAGGTGGCAGCGGCAAGCTTCTCGATGTCATTCGAAGCATACGGACCAGCACCACCCATATTGCCGAGCGTCTTCAGGTAAGCCCGCTGCTCTGTTGTGAAAGTGGCAAGCGCCTCATACTCCTCGGCGTGAATACCAAGGATCTTATCGAGGCGCGACTGGTCCACACGATACTCGGAAATAAACACTCCGGCCTTTTCGAGCCACAGACGCATTGTGCTCATATGTTTCCCGCCACGCGGTACACTTATACCGCGTTCCTTAAGCCAGTGACGAAGTTTATTGAGATCAATGCCCTCCCCTGCGGCTTCCATATCGAGGACGCACTGGACAAAATTCATACCCTGACAATTTCTCAGAATATGACGGGCGAAGGCTTCATACAAAGCGGATGCATTATTGCGTAATTCATAAAGAGCTTCCCCTGTCTTTGTAAGAGTGACGTCCTTCCCACCGATGAGACTGTAGGCTCGCAAAGAAAGCTTGGTGTTGTTGGCAAGCTTCGCCTTGTTGTAGTCCGACGTTTCGTGTCCAGAGAAATAGCGATCCCGGACAGCATCTTCAAATATCTTCCAGTCAGCGCCGTGCTCATGCGCCAAGCTCAGAAGGAACGGAAGCTCAATTTGAGCTGGGGAAAATTCACTACCGAACGGAAGGTCGCTACGCGGCATCGTGGGCTCCTGGTTTAATCCGCACCAACTCAGGCCAAGCCGAGGCGTTTCATGTCTTCTTCGTCGAAGCCCAGGTAGTGGCCGATCTCGTGTTTGACGGTGATGGCGATCTGCTCGACCAGCTCCGCGTGGGTGCGGCACACTTTTTCGAGGTTGCGGCGGAACAGGAAGATGCGGTTCGGGTCGGTGACCTGTTGACTCGGCTCCTGCTCGGTGCTCGGCACGCCGATGAAGATGCCGAGCAGTTGCGGCGAGACGCGCTCGTTTTTGAGCAAATCGGCGTCGGGGAAATCGCGCACCAGCACCGGTACCGACTCCACATACTCGAGAATCGAACGCGGCAGGTTGGCGATCGCCTCTTCGACAACCTTTTCGAAGTCCGCCTCGTTGCTCGCCACGGGCAGCGGATAATGGTCGGGGTCGAGCGCGTTGGCCTGACGAAACGCCTGCCGCGCCTGCTCATCATCGCCCAGCCGCTCTGCCACCAGGCCCAGGTGATAGTGCACATAGCCCGAGTCCGGGTCGAGGCGCACGGCGTATTCGAGTTGCCGCCGGGCATCTTCGAAGTGGCCCAACTCGAACAGCACCTGCCCCTCGAAACCCCGGTAGAGCCCGAACTCGGGCAGCGTCCGGACGGCGCGGCGCACCAGAAACAGCGCGCCCTCCAGGTTTTCGAGGTAGAACAGCGCCTTCGCCTTCAGGTAGTAGACCTCGGCCTCGCTGGCGTGGTCGAGGTGCGGGCTGTCGCCCTCGCCCGCGAGCAGCCGGTCGCACTGCGCGATGGCGTGGTCGAACTCGCCCAACTCTTCGATCAACAACTCGGCGCGGTTCAACCAGGAGACCACGAACTTCGGGTCCGCCTCCATCGCCAGCTCGAACTGGCGCAGCGCATCCTCGGCGCGGTTGTCGTCCCAGAGCACTTCGCCCCGGCCGTTGTGCGCCTCGGCGCCACCGGGGCGCACCTTCAACGCCTCGTCGAGCCAGGCGAGCGCCTCGTCGGTGTGACCACCGTTCGAAGCCTCCATCGCGAGGCTCAGGCAGTCCCAGTAGCGGTCCTTGTTGTTCATGGCCTCGGGCGAGTTGGGGGTTGGGGGGACGGCCACCATAGCAGAACGAGGGCCGGGAAGGGCTGCAGCGGCTCCGTCGGTATGAGCGCGTAACTGCCTTGAATACAAGGCAAATTCAGATTTTTGAGAATCTCGAAAGGCCCCGCTCCGACAGCGGCTCGGCGCGGTCAACGGAATGGGCGGGGTGCGCCAGCACCCCGGTCAGCGGCTTGGCGCGGTCAACGGGAGGGGCGGGGCGCGCCAGCCTCCGGCAGCGGCTTGGCGCGGTCAAAAGGATGGGACGGGGCGCGAGGTGCCCCGGGGGCTTGCTCTCGACCTGCCCTCACCCTAACCCTCTCCCAGAGGGAGAGGGGATGAAGAGCGCCGCTCCCGCTGGTGTTACGGTTGGCCGACCGGTCGCCCTGACCGGCGGCCACGGAGGAGGCGTGTGATTCTCGCAGGCAAGACGGTGCTGGTCTCGGGCGTGGGGGATGGCCTTGGCGGCGCCATCGCGCGCCGCGTCCTGCGCGACGGCGGCAAGTTGGTGCTCGGCGCGCGCAGCCGCGACAAACTCGAAGCGCTGGCAAACGAACTCGACCCGGAGGGCGCACGCTCGCTCGCCCACGCCTTCGACATCAGCGATGAGGCCGCCTGCCGGGGCATCGTGGACGCGGCCGTCGCGCGCTTCGGCGGGCTCGACGCCATGGTTCAGGTGGCGGCTCTCGACGCCGTGTTCGGCAACCTCGAAACCACCCGCGCCGAGGACTGGCGGCGGGTGATGGAAGTGAATGTGATCGGCGCGACGCAACTCTGCCGCGCCTGCGTCCCCGCGCTGGCGGCTCGTGGCGGCGGCGCACTGGTGCTGATCGGCAGCCAGAGTTACGCGCTGCCGCCGGACACGCCGCAACTCGCCTACGCCGCGTCGAAGGGCGCGCTGCTCTCGGCGAGCCTGCAGATGGCGTTTGAACTCGGCGCGCAGAAGATCCGCGTCAACACCGTCATCCCCACCTGGATGTGGGGGCCGCCGGTCGAGGGCTATGTGAAGTGGCAGGCGAAGGAGCGGGGCGTCCCGGAAGCCGAGATCAAGGCAGGCATCGAGGCCAGGTTCCCGCTCGGCGTTATCCCCGCCGACGACGATGTCGCCGAAGTGGCCGTGCTGTTCTGCTCCGACCGCATGCAGATGGTCACCGGCCAATACCTGCGCGTGGACGCCGGCGAAAAAATGACGGGTTAAATCTTCTCGGCGGTGATCGCCAGCATCCAGACCACGCCGGTTTTTAACTTGTGCGCAACCTCATCCGGCTCATAACTGGTTACTTCGACCGACCAATCTTTGTAACAACCTTTCGGCGTCGGGTAAGGTTGCAAGGGCTCATAGTCTTCACGCCACTTCTCCAGTTGGAGATTTTTCCACTGGTCAGCGGGGAAGCAGGAGCGGATTTTTTCCAAGTCGCCCATGATGAACATTTCGTGACCGTGCAGGCCGACCGGCGCATCGAAGTACACCGTGCCACCGGGCTTCAGCACCCGACGGACTTCTGCGACACAATCTTTGTAGTCTGACGGCGCGCGCAACTCCGCGTCGGTTTTCTGTCCCCAGTGCTCGATGGATTGAACCCCGATGACCATATCGAAAGTGTTGTCGGGAAAGGGCACATCGGCGGCGTGACCGTAGCCCCCGCTTCCAAGCTCGGGCTTCCGGTCTCTGGGTTTGTGCGGCTCGACACCCGTCCAGGTACCGCCGCTGCGGCGGATCAGATTGCGCGCCAGCATGAAGCGGCCAAAGCCGATCTCCAGAACATCTTTGCCTTTGCAGTCGTGCAGGTGAGCTTCGATGCTGGACACCACGCACTTGCGCACAGGCGAGCCAAAGTTAATCGAGCAGACCTGCTTCCCGGGGTCGAAGCTCGGACAGGCTTTGCAGGCAACGACGCGATAACCGTCGCTGTCCCGCCCGTACTGCCCCTCCCATTTCGCTGCGCAAGCACCGGGGCTGATACGAAAACTGTGCCAGCGTTTCAGCAGCGAATCTTTTTTTGAGTGCACGGCTACAACCCCCGTCGCGCGCTCAGACGAGGAAGCGGCGCAGGAAGCGGTTGCCGAACAGGAAGCGCACTGCACGCTGAAGCGCGGCGGCGCTTTCTGCTGTGTAGGGGTAGCCGCCGCGCACGCGCTTTTCGCTGTTCACGACGACGGGGTGAAGGTGGCAATAGCCGCGAATGCCCGTCTCGCCGTTCACCTGCCCCACGCCGCTCGCCTTCACGCCGCCGAAGGGGGCTTCCGCCACGCCGTAGGTGATGGCCATGTCGTTCACACACACGCTTCCGGTTTCGATGCGGCGGGCAAGCGCCATGCCCCGCTCGATGCTGCGGGTCCAGATGTTGCCGGACAGGCCGTATGCGGAATCGTTCGCCAGCGCCAGCGCTTCCTCCTCGTCGCGCACCTTCTGGATCGCCACGATGGGGCCAAATGTCTCGTGGCGCATCAACGCCATGTCGTGGTTCAGGTCCACCACCACCGTCGGTTGAAAGAAGTAGCCGCGAAGCGCTGGGTTGCGCGCGCCGCCCACCAGCACGCGCGCGCCCCGCGCCTTCGCATCGGCGACGTGCGCCTCGATGGTTTCCATCTGCCGGTCCCAGAAGACGGCGCCGACATCGCACTCCTCGCTGTCGCTCTGCTTGAGCGCGCGGGTTTTCGTCACCACTTTTTCGACGAAGGGCTCATACACGGCCTCGGGTACATAGACGCGCTCCGTGCCGCAGCAGTAGTGGCCGGTGTTCCAGCACGAGCCGCGCACCGCGCCCTCGGCGGCGCGTTCGAGATCGGCGTCGCGGCAGACGATCATCGCGTCCTTGCCGCCGAGTTCGAGGGTCACCGGAATCAACCGCCGCCCGCAGGCTTCGCCGACCTTGCGACCGGTGGCGACGCTGCCGGTGAAGGAAACCTTGTCAACGCCGGCACGGACGAGCGCGGCGCCGGTCTCGCCGTCGCCCTGCAGCACCTGGTAGATATCGTCCGGAAAGCCCGCTGCAACGGTCAGCTCTTTCAGCAGCATGGCCGAGAAGGGCGTCACCTCGCTCGGCTTTTGCACCACGGCGTTGCCTGCCATCAGCGCCTGCGCGAGCGGGTTCGCGCTGAGCGCAATCGGCGCGTTCCAGGGCGTGATCAACCCCACCACGCCGAGCGGCTGATAGAACAGCGTGACTTTTTTGGAGAAGCGCATCATGCCGCTGGCCGGGCGGCGCTTCGTGGCCAGATACTTTGCGGCGCGCTTTGCGTAATGGGAGATCTGGACGCAGGGCGCCATCACCTCCATCGAGATGGCTTCGTTGCGGGGCTTGCCGGTCTCCCGCATCACCTGCTCTACGATCTCGTCCTGACGCTGCACGATCACATCAACCAGACGCCACAGGTATTCCGCGCGCTCGGCGAAGGAGCGCCCCGCCCAACTGGCCTGCGCTTTGCGGGCGCGCGCGACGGCGGCTTGCACCATCGCCTCCGTGCTGGCTTCGAACTCGCCAATCTCTTTGAGCGTGGCGGGGCTGCGGAGGCGGTAACGGCGGCGGTCGCCGTCACCCGGAAGCGCTTCGACAATGGCCATGATGATCTCCTTGCGTCTCTCCGGCAGCGGCTCGGCGCGGTCAACAGGCGTGGCGGGGTGCGAAGCACCCCGGCGGCGTCATTCGACGGCGAGCAACTCCACCTCGAATTGCAGCGGGGTGTTCGGCGGGATAACGGGCGGTGCGCCGGGCGCGCCATAAGCGATCTGATGCGGGCAGAAAAGCGCGGCGCGGCCTCCCACCTTCATCAGTTGCAGCGCCTCGGTCCAGCAGGCGATCACGCCGTCCAGCGGAAAGGTGGCGGGTTGACCGCGCTCGACGCTGCTGTCGAACACCTCGCCACTCAGAAAGCGCCCGGTGTAGTGAACCGTCACCCGGCTCGCAGGCCCCGGCGCCGTGCCCTCGCCCAGACGCAGGTGGGTGATGATGAGCCCCGATTCGTGATACACGGGCTCGCGCGGCTCCCCCAGCGCGGTCAGCGCGAATACGAGCGACGCCAGCGCCAGCATGAATGCGAGCACAAGCTGATCCACAAACCTCGGTCGAGACATGAGAGCCGTCCCTCCTGCGGGGTGCGCCGCCTGCGTGACGCTGACCGCGCCGAGCCGCCGCCACAGCATAGCGCGCGCAGCGGGCGGCGGCGACGGCGGTGGTCGGGTACCCTGCGCGTCGCACGAAGGGGGGGAGACGCGATGGCCTGTGCAAGTGTCAAGCAGCGCATCGAGGTTCCGGCGCACAAAGTCTGGGCGCTGCTTGCGGACTTCGGCAACACCAGCTGGATGCCCGGCGGCGGCGGCGAAATCGAAGTGCAGGGCAGCGGGCCCGGCATGCTGCGCATCATCCGCGCGGGCGAGCAGAAAATCCACGAGCGCCTGGAATCGCTCGACGAAGCGAAGCGCACGCTGGTCTACACCATCCCCGAAGGCGTGCCGCTGCCGGTGAGTGACTACCGCGCCACCGTCGTCGTCAGCGAAAGCGGCGCGGGCGCAGCCGAACTCGAATGGCGTTGCAGCTTCGAACCAAGCGGCGCGGACGAAGCGACGGCGCAAAAACTGATCGAGGGCCTGTACGCCACCATGATCGGCTGGGTGCGCGACCACCTGACTTCGGCGGGCTGACGCCCGCCGTCCAGCCCGTTGACCGCGGCTTAAAGCCGCTGCCGGAAGGGCTGCTTCGATGACCAGCTTCGACATCCGCCCTTCCCGCGCCCGGTGTGGTACTGCCGAAATGCGCGAAGGGGTTGCTAGGCTGTGCACAGCCACGGTGCGGAGGGGGGATCAAGACCATGCGTGTCACATTCATCGCCGGTTTGGGCCTTCGTGCCGGGTGCGCGCTGCTGCTGCTGAGCCTCGGCTGCGCGAGCGTCCACTACGAGACGCAGAAGTTGCTGGGCCGGGACAAGCGCGACATTCTGGTCAACCGCATTGATCAGGGTCTTCAGACCCAGCAGGACGCCCTGCGGCAACTCGAGAAAACCTTCGACGCGCTGCAGGCGCTGGTGGCCTACGAGGGGGATGACCTGGGCGGCGTGCACCGCAAAGTCATGGCGGAGTTCGAGCGCGCCGAGAACCGGGCGCAGCGCGTGCGCGACCGCATCGTCGGGGCCGAGGTGGTGGCCGACGACCTGTTTAAAGAATGGGAGTATGAAAACGTGCAGATCGCCGACCCCGAGTTGCGCAGCGGCAGCCGGGCGGAGATGGCGGAGACGCGCGAGCGCTACGAGCGGGTGATCGCCGCGATGAAGCGCGCGAGCGAGCAGAACGACCCGGTGCTGACGGCCCTGCGCGACCGCACCCTTTTCCTGAAACACGACCTGAGCCTCGAAGCGCTGGCCTCACTGCGCGACGACCTGCCCCGGATCGAGGCCGACCTCACAACCCTCGCCCGCGAGACCGACGCGCTCCAAGACGAAGTGGCGCAGTATCTGGAAGCCAGCGGGGCGTAACCGGGGCGTAGTCAGCGGGGTGCTTGCGGGGTGCTATCGCACCCCGAACGGTGGGCCCTCCTGGATTCGAACCAGGGACCCTCCGGTTATGAGCCGGGTGCTCTGACCGCTGAGCTAAGGGCCCGAGGTGGCGAGGGTAGCAAGCCCCGGTGTGGGGGCGGATGAAGTCGCGCCGCTTGCGGGCAGCAAAGCTGCGGGCAACGCGAACGCTTGCCTTGAACAAGGCCGCACGCCGCGCCAGCGCGCCACGCCAACTGATGTAGGCTACAGGCCGACCACGCACCGGGACGCCATCTTGCTCGCAGATTTTTTGCTCACCAGCCTCGGCATCGCGCTGCTCGTCGGCGGTGGCGACGCCACCGTGCGTGGCGCCGCGGCGCTGGCTGCGCGCTTCGGCGTCTCGACCCTCGCCATCGGGCTCACGGTCGTGGCCTTCGGCACCAGCGCGCCCGAACTCGCCGTCAATGTCATCGCCGCCTTTCGGGGCCAGGTCGAACTTTCCTTCGGCAATGTGTTCGGCTCGAACATCGCCAACATCGGGTTGGTGATCGCGCTGATCGCACTCGCCCGGCCGCTTTCGATTCGCAACGTCATCGTGTCCCGCGAAATGCCGATGATGATGCTCGCGACGCTGGCCGCCATCACGCTCGCGCTCGATGCCCTCTGGGGCGACGGCGCAAGCCGCATCGGGCGCGGCGACGGCGTGCTGCTGCTGCTGCTGTTTCTGGTCTTTGGCGGGTACACGCTGAACTACCTGCGGCGCGAGCGCGACGGCGGCGAGATGGAATTCCCCGACGCCGACTACCCGCCCGGGCAGGGCGCAGCGCCGAGTGTGGCCCGCACCCTCGCCGGCTTGATCGGGCTCGCGGCGGGCGGCGCGCTGACCGTCGCTGGCGCCGAGGGGCTGGCGCGCGCGATGGGCGTTTCGGAAGCCATCATCGGGCTCACGCTGATCGCCATCGGCACCAGCCTGCCGGAACTCGTGGCTTCGATCATCGCCAGCATGCGCGGGCACACGGACATGGCCGTCGGCAATGTGGTCGGCTCGAACATCTGCAACCTGCTGATCGTGCTCGGCGCCACCGCAAGCATTCACCCGGTGCCGGTTCCCGAAGGCGGGCGGCTCGACCTCGGCATGGTGATCGTCTTCTCGCTGCTGTTCTGGGTGATGTCGCGCAACCACCGCAAGCACATCGTGCGCACCGAAGCCGCGCTGCTGCTCGCGCTCTACATCACTTACCTGAGCGCGCGCACTTTCTTCTCACTCACCTGA
>JAHRAN010000211.1 GCA_020027245.1 Myxococcota bacterium | reverse complement strand
CAGCCACGTTATTCTGGACAAGCCGGGTCACAACCCGTTGTCCATCCCCAATCATCGCAAGCCGCTGCGACCGGGCACCCTGAAAGGTATCTTGAACACAGCCGGAGTCTCGCGCAAAGAGTTCATCGAGGCCATGCGAACAGGTTGATGTCAGAGCGTCGCGCACGGAGGAGGAGGCATGAGATACGAAGACCGCCGGATGCTCTTTACGCCAGAAAGCCTTGCGTTCGAGAGCGGTGTCGAGCGGCTTTCCGATGATGTCTGGCACATCGCCGTCAACACGCCGATGCGGGCGCGAGCGCCGAGATGATCGTGTGGTGGTTCGGTGTTGCATTGCGCGGGTCGGCGTGCGCGGCTAGGTTACGCACCGCTACCGCGAAAAGACGGAGGATGCCATGCAGACGAGGCTGAACATAGACGACGATCTGTTGAAGAAAGCGCAGGAAAGCACAGGTGTCAGAGAACTCTCCGCGCTGGTCGAGAGGGCGCTGCGTGTGATGCTTGAGCGGGATGCCGCCCGGCGATTGGCGGACATGGGCGGCACCGCGCCCGACATGCAACCGATTCCCCGGCGGCGGTTTCGCACGCCCGAAGAAGCGGTAGCGGCGGGGCGCGCATTGCGGGCACAAATTGGCGCAAACCTCACGGTGGAAGAAATCCTGGCGTTTCGCAATGAAGGGCGGCGGTGAGCGCAATCGTCCTGGACAGCTCGGTCGCAATTGCGTGGGCGGTTTCTTTCGAAGAATCGGCGTTTGCCGATGCCGCCATCCATCGCGTGATGGAATTCGGCGGTTTCGTCCCCAAACTGTGGTGGGCGGAGACGCGCAACGCGCTCGCCACGCTGGACAGCCGCTTGGCCGCCGCCGCGCAAAGCGCCGAGGTGGAAGCCCTCGCCGACGGCGCGGTGTAGGTCGAGCCCTTAAGCCTCCCTAGTTGATCGCCACCTGCACCACTTCGCTCGGCGGACCGGATTCTTCGCGCCGGTTGGCCCAGCGCGTGCGCAGCCAGCCGAACTTGTTTTGCGAATCCGGCGGCCACATCACATTGTGCTCCGCGCGCCCTACCGTGTCTATCGCACGGAAGTCGGCGTCGGTGGGCGGCGCGGCCACGCTTTCGGTCACGGCAATTTCGCGCATCAGGCGCGTGGCGCCGTGCGGCATGCCGCGGTAGTCTATGCCCGCGCCGGTGGCACGCGAGCGGCCACTGCCCCCGAAGATGTTCAAGTTCCTATTCGCAAATAAATTTTGATGTGATCTCTGCGTAGATACAATAAGTCTGGTCTTTGCATTTTCTATGGAATGCCAATTGTCGTGCGTTATCCCTTCCCCATCGCCGGCACTGCACATCTGCTTCCTGTTGTACTACGGCCCAAGAACATTGTTTTTGCACGGGTGTCGTGTTGCATGTTCCAGTGATGGTCTCGTCCGCCCTGCTCGCATCGGTTACGAAAGCGCTAGCGACTCTAGAGACGTTCGTGTTCGCACAACTTGTGATCACCAAGAGCATAAGCGCGCCTGCGAAAGCGATGATAATTCGAGTCATGTCTCTCTCCTCCAAGTGTGGGTTGGGTACCTATGATACACAAGCATGGTGCTACTTCGCACCATGTTTGCGCAACAGGACAGCAGTTTCTCGCGCATTGGCAGCTGGATTTTTGGCAACTCCTAAAGGTGTGATACCGCTCACATTTTTGGCATTGATATTTGCTCCGTGTTCGATCAACAGCGCTGCTATTTTATAATTATTCTGGCCGGTGGTCATATGCAGAGGTGTCCACTTGAACCCATCTTCTGCATTTACATCCGCGCCCTTTTCAATCAACAAAACGGTGACTTCGTCAGCGCTAGTAGTTGTTGCATGGTGCAAAGGAGTCCTCTCATAGCCACCTTTGGCATTTACATCCGCGCCCATTTCAATCAACAGAGCTACAACCTTGTGAGCGTTAAATGCCGCCGCATAATGCAGTACTGTATCCCCTGTAATTGCTATTGCGTTTACGTCTGCACCTTTTTCGATGAGCAGAGCAGCAGCTTCCACAGAATCTTTGACCCCGACAGCCATCAAAGGGGTTCGCCAATCTTTGTCATCTTTCGCGTTCACATCAGCACCTGCTTCAATCAGTAGTGTGGCAACTTCACGAGCGTTGTTGCGCGCGGCAACATAGAGCGGCGTAACCACAATACTAGCGGTACTGTCGTCACTTCCGGGTGCGCTGCTAGCTATAGTTTCCTCTGCATTTATATCTACACCGTTAGCTATGAGCTTTGCGGCGGTTTTGTAGTCATCTTTTCTTGCGGCGTCGTGCAGCGGTGTTGCGCTTGCCGTCAACGGCAGCGCGAAGACGGCGAGTAGAAGCAAGTTCAACTGACGGATCAGGTGGTTCATCGGGAGGCTCCTTCCTTGAGATGGTGTCATCTTATACAGTTGGTTTAGGATGTCAAGGAAGAACTCTGGTGTGTGACGTGAGCCGAAGGGTCGCGCTTGTGGGGCGTGGGGGGGACATGTCCAGACCGGTGGGTGCTTACGCCGAGGGCGCTTGACCACGCCCAGATCATTGAGGATCGCCTGTGGGCCACAAATGGGCGACGCAGCCTCTCGATCCAGTGTTCAGGAAGCGCACACTTCGCACGTTATCCGGAACCCAAAGTCGAAGCCCCCGATGGTCTCATGCGCTGCTTGCGGCTGGCATATAGGCAGAGTATACTGTTTACTTGGCGCTACAGGTGAAGCGCTGTCACTGACCGACAGGAGGAACGGAAATGACGACGCATCTGGTCAAGCTTGGAGATCGTGAAATTAAGTGCTCCCACTCTCAAAAGTCGGAAGCCACCAAACAAGTACAGGTCGTCATCTTTGATGAACTGTTTCGTCAGAACCCTGACTTCCTTTCACTTTCAAATTGGAAGTATACCAATGAGCGAGGGAAGATAAGGCAAAAGAAGCCCACTGTCTCACCCGAAAGATGGCGTCAACTGGAGTGTGGCCGATGGCTTTCAGTATACGGGCGAGAAGGAGCCTCGTACGCGCTGGGACTGATCAAGGTGGCTTGCGTACGTGCTGGCGTATCTTATGGCGAAGGCGAATATATTCACGTCATTTGGGATCATTAAGCAGCCACGCTAAGCGTTGCGTGTTCACAACCGGGTGCAGATGAAGGTCACCGGCACCACCCACGCGGTCAGCGCATCGGAATGGTGTCGAGCAAGCAGAGCGAGGAGAACATGGCAGGCAGTCCGGAAGCAAGCCAAAGCGGCGGTGGCGAAGCCGGGGAGGGCGACGCCGCTCGCCACCGCGCCTACTGGCGTGCGCATCTGCGGGTGATGGCGCTGCTGCTCAGCCTTTGGTTCGGGGTGTCCTACGGCTGCGGCATTCTGTTCGCTCCCGCGCTGAACGCCTTCCAGCTCGGCGGCTTCCCGCTCGGTTTCTGGTTCGCGCAGCAGGGTTCCATCTACGCCTTCGTGCTGTTGCTGGTCGTCTATGTGCTGTGGATGGATCGCCTCGACCGCCGCTACGGGGTGCGCTGATGGATGTGCAGGGCTGGACCATCCTGCTGGTCGCGCTCTCTTTCGGCCTGTATCTGGGCATCGCCATCTGGAGCCGCGTGCGCTCGACGGCCGGTTTCTATGTGGCCGGGCGCGGCGTGCCCGCCATCGCCAACGGCATGGCCACCGGGGCAGACTGGATGAGCGCC
>JAHRAN010000006.1 GCA_020027245.1 Myxococcota bacterium | reverse complement strand
TCCTCAGCCTTCTTGATGGCAGCCGACAGCCCGTTTGCCCCTCTCAGTCGTCCTCATACAGCTTCGGGTCGGGCGGCACCTCCACCACCTTGCCGTTTTCCCTGATGACGATGTTGGTGCCGGTCTGATGGGCCACCTTGTGCGCACGCTTGACCGCGCGCAAGAGCGCGGGCATGGCGCGCTGCATGTCCGGATCGTCCTTGATGGAAGGTTGCTTCGGTTGCGCCTTCACGGGTTTTCTCCTTCTTCAATCACCACCGGTACGTTACCGCTGTTATTGAAAAGCCGCCAGTAATTTACACAGGGGCGATAGATGGTCTCAAAATTGCGCAGCCCCCTCGAGAACCGGCGGCGGATAACCTCTTCCGGGATGTTGTGCCCGCCCTGCGCCACACGCCCCCGCACGCGCCTGATCGCCTCTTCAGGTGTCGCAAGCGAGAGGAAAAACAACTTGACCCGGTAGCCCTCGGCGCGCCACCTTCTTATCCTCTCGACGTACCCGCGCCCCGCCAGCGTTGTTTCAAAAGCAAAATTCTCACCCCTTTCGGCATGGTTACTGATTTCCTGAAGCATCAGACGCCCGGCGCGGAGGGCGACGGCTTCCGGTCGAGAAGGGGAGATGTCACTCGCGATGAGGTCTGCATTGAGAAAGACGAGGTGGCCGGGTTCTCCGGGCAGGTATTCCTGTGCGAAGGTCGTTTTGCCTGCGCCATTGGGGCCAGCGATGATGATGATTTTCCTGCCGCCGCTGTGCTCCAATTGGGCCAATGTGCGCTCCGTGGGTTGGTTGCCAGCCAGCTTATCACTACGATTGTGCGCCACAAGAGAGGAGGGACGATGCCTGTTCAGGAAGGTCGGAAGGCGCCGGCGTTCAGTTTGCTCGATACCGGGGGGCGGAAGGTATCGCTTGCGGATTTCGCCGGGCGGGATTTGATTCTGTACTTCTATCCGCGCGACGACACACCGGGGTGCACGAAGGAGGCCTGCGGCTTTCGGGATGCGCACCGGAAGCTCGTGAAGCGGGGCGCGGTGGTGGTCGGTGTGTCACCCGATGGCGCGGACAGCCACGCGAAGTTTGCGAAAAAGTACCGGCTGCCCTTTACGTTGCTCTGCGATCCAGACAAGAAGGTGATGACCCGCTATGGCGCCTTTGGCGAGAAGATGATGTATGGGAAGAAAACCACAGGCGTCATCCGCTCGACCGTCTGGATTGGCCCCGACGGGCGCGTGCGCAAACACTGGAAGCGCGTGCCGAAGGCCGCAGATCACCCGGCGAAGGTGCTCGAAGCGCTTCAGGCGGCGGAAGCGAAGTAAGCTCAGCTCGTTTCCGGAAGTGACGAGGGTCTTGTCAGCGTGCGCACGGTGGCGCCGCCGGCTGCGAGTGCGTGGACTTTCAGGTGCGCCGCCGTGGCGGTCGGCAGCAGGTTGCCGTCCTCCGGCTCGGGCGCCGTGCGCTGACCGAGATACACGAGCAACTCCGCCAGCGCGGGGTTGTGCCCGACCAGCAGGACGCGCGCGGCGGCGGTCGGACAGTTTTTCAGAACTTCGAGCAGCGCCGGCCGGGTGTTTTCATAAATGCGCCGCTCCCAGGCGACCACGCCCTGAAAGCCCGCCGCCTCGACCAGAAACTCGGTGGTTTCGCGCGCGCGCAGTGCGGGTGATGCGACCAGATGATCGGGAACGAGACCCTGCGCCAGCAGCCAGCGTCCCATGCGCGCGGCGTCCCGGCGGCCCTGCGCGCTGAGCGGGTGCTCGAAGTCCGTCGCCGCCGCGCTTCGTTCCTGCTTTGCGTGACGCAGAAGAATCAACTCGCGCACGGGGCCATGCTAGCGTTACCGCCTTCCATCCATCAACACAGACGGGAAAGAGCCGCCATGCCCCACGCCATCGTCGCCCGCGAGGGCCACATTATGACCATCACGATGAACCGCCCCGAGCGCTACAACGCGCTGACCGGCGAGATGCTGATCCGCATGTACGACGCCTACGAGGAGGCTTCGAGTGACCCGCAGGTGCGCTGCATCATCGTCACCGGCGCGGGTGGGAACTTCTGCTCCGGGGCGGATCTCAAGAACATGGCCGGCGGCGCGAGCGATGGCGCCGACGAGATTGATGTGCAGGCGCGCATGGCGGCGGATCCGGATGTCGTCTACAAGGCGCTGTTTCGGAAATACCGCCCGACGAAGCCGATCGTCGCTGCCGTCGAGGGAGTGGCGATTGCCGGCGGCACCGAGTTGCTGCAGGCGATGGAGATTCGCGTGGCGGGGCAGGGCGCACGCTTCGGCGTCTCCGAGGCGCGCTGGTCGCTGTACCCGATGGGGGGATCCGCGGTGCGGCTGCCCCGGCAGATTCCCTACGCGCAGGCCGCGGACATCCTGCTGACGGGCCGGCACCTCAAGGCCGACGAGGCGCTGCGCATCGGCCTGATCGGCGAGGTGGTTCCCGACGGACAAGCGCTTTCACGGGCGCGCGAGATTGCGGAGGTGGTGGCGGCGAATGGCCCGCTCGCCGTGGAGGCCATCACCCGCACCCTGCACGAGTGCGACGGTATGGAACTCGATGCCGCGCTGAACCACGAGTGGAGCTACGGGCAGGCCGTCTTCGGCAGCGAAGATGCAAAGGAAGGCCCGCGCGCTTTCGCCGAAAAGCGCAAGCCGAATTTCAAGCGCCGTTGAGAACCCGGGGCGCTCCGCGCCCCGCCACGCCCGTTGACCGCGCCGAGCCGCTGCCGGACTGGTTTCCCGCTTTCGTGGGAGTTATGCCTGCATAGGCGGGAGTCATTCCTGCATAGGCAAGAATGACGAAATAGCTGGTGAGGGGCGCAAGCTGCGGATTGCTCAGAAGCTGCTGCGCAGGCTGCGGCGGCGGCGGCGCATGCGCTGGTGAAGCTGGCGGCGGCGCGCCTTCATGTATTCCTCGCGCTTCACGACGCTTTTCTTTTTGAGCTCGCGTTTGCGGAACAGCCGGAAGTCCTCATACGCCTCGAACTCGTGACGCATCTCGCGCACCACCAGCTCGGCGAAGATGGCGTCGTCTAAAAAACCTAAACCAGGAACGGCGTCGGGGATGACATCCTGCGGCTCGGCGAAGTAGGTAAGCGCCTGCACGATGCGCTGGCGGTCCGCGCCCGTGAGCCCGAACTCCTCGTCTTCGAGCATTTCGACCAGCGTGCCGAGCCGGCGGATGCGCTCGCGCATGAAGGCGGGCGTGCTGGGGACATCGGCGCTTTCGAGCAGCCGCCGCGCCTCCTTCGCCACCTGCTGCTCGGTGGGCGCCGCCTTGCTCCGACGGATCGAGGTCATGCGCTTGCGCAGGTGCGCGAGGTCGCGGTCCGAGAGATCGAAGCTGATGCGCATCGGCATGGTGCTGACTCCTGCTCCGGCTCAGCGGGTGCGGGCGTTAATGGCCGTCACCCACTGGCGCCCGGAGCTTCGCGTCTTGGGGTCCTTGGCGGCTTCGACGAAAGATTTGCGCGCCGGGCCCAACTGGTCGCGCTGGAACTGGGTGATGCCGAGCAGCAGCCAGGCCTCGC
>JAHRAN010000218.1 GCA_020027245.1 Myxococcota bacterium | reverse complement strand
CGGCGCGAGGGTCAAGGTAACAGGGATTATGTCGAAATGGCCAAGATGTACATCAGCCGGGCAGACAAAGCGGTCTCGTCCGGGGCATGATGGTCGCATTCGCGCAACTCGCTCTGGTCTTTGTTGCAGCTTGTCTGGCCTTTGTTTTCAACTACCTGATGACGCATCGGGTGGAGCGGCGACTGAGAACTGCAGACGCGCTCCGGCAGAGGTTGTATCGGTTTCTTGAGTTGACATCCGACTACTGGATCGCTGGCGCCAAATCCGGCGCCACTCTGGAGGGTCTGGAAGCAAAAATACAGGCGCACCAGCGTCTCATCGTGATCGAGTCCGAGTTGATGGCGACCCACTCCAGAAGATTGAAGGGCTGGTATGAGAGAAGTGCCGACCGGCGACACTTATTTGATTCTGTGACCGGCATGAACCACGAAACCGGGGTCTCTTTCCCCGCGTCGGTGTCCCACGTTCCCTGGCAGCCGAGCCGTCGGCGCGTAACCGAGGCCGCCAACAAAATCGCAAGCATCGTCCTCTCACTGGAGAAAAGTTTGGGGCCGCAGCGCTGGTGGTTGCGGCGGCGGGCAGATTAGCCCCGAGCAGCACTAAGAAGCCCCCAGAGCCTTGTCCACCTCCCCCATCAACCGGGCGGTTTCCGTCAGGGCTTTGATGATTTTCTGGTAGTGGATGATGTCGGTGTGGGTGAGGGTGCGGGACTTGCGGTCTTTGAGCCACTTCTGGGCGGGCTGGTAGCCGCCGATGTGGAAGAGCCAGGCCACTTCGGGGACGTCTTCGAAGTATTGGGTCTTGTTGATGTGGGCTTTGCCGAGGCGCTTCCTCGTGTCGGTGAGTTTCCAGGCGGGTTTCTCGACGGTGTTGTCGCCGGGTTCGGGGTAGCCGGTGATGAGGGCATCCAGCGTCGGGCTTTCCAGCAGGTGCAGGGCGCGCAACTCGCCGCCCAGTTTGACCAGTTTGCGGAACGCCTTCCTGTCCGTCGGGCAGGGCACGCGCGGGAAGTCAATCTTCAGGAACTCCTTGTAGCGCTCCCGGTAGGAAGGGGCGTGCAGGACGGCGTAGATGTAGTCGAGCAGGTCAATCGGCGCGAAGGTTTTGCTGTCGGTCTGCTTCTCGGGGGTGAAGCGCAGGCCGAGGCCGTCGGCGATCTGCCGGACGATGCCCTCGTCCAAGTTGGGCTTGCGGGTCTGCCCGGCGACCAGACTTTGTTCGTCGGGGTAGAGGTAGAGAGGAAAGACAAAATTTTTGTCGAGCGATGTGATAGAGGTTGCGCTCGTAGCCATTGTGTTGGTTACAAAAATATCTCGCCATACTTGGGGGCTTCTAGAGGTTCTAATTGTTATCAGCCCCACGTTATCGCCAGCAATAAAATGGCGCATGATTTGGAGCACCGGCCAGCCGATGAAACCTCTTGACCTTCCGGTGTACACGATTTGCCTGACATCAAAGGGGCGATATTGAATCGGTTGTATGAGTTCATCCTTGACTCCAAAGTGTGAAATATCCTCTTTGGCCCACTCATACCTCCAGTCCCTGACATCCGCAGGGAGAGAATACTTCTTATAGAAGGCATCCTTCTCCATGCGCCCTATGTCTCTCGCTGCTTCGAGCGCCTTCTCTCTCAGAAAGTGAACAGACAGCTTGTCCCTCTTCGGGCCTACTCCTGATCCGTTCTCCGGAAACAGGTCCTTCATACTGAATCCGCTCTCGTATGCAGACTGCAAATCATAATCTTTCTGTACAAAGAAGTACTGCGGCGCCTGCGGCTTCAACTCTTCGAAGCCAACCTGCTCGAGGTCGCGCTCCCACAGGAACTGATACTTGCTCTCGCGCAGACCGTAGAGGTCGTGGTGGAACACGCGCGCCGATCCCTTGCTCTTCTCGCCGGTCTTGATGAACAGGTTGATCGAGACGCCCTGCTGGATGTCAAAGACGTTCTTGTCCGCCGACCCGTCGGGGGCGGTCTCTTTCTTCTTGGCGGTGCCGTGCAGGTCGAGGATGTAAATCTTGTCGAAACTCTGCAGCAGGCTCCAGCGCATCCCTCGGAAAGTCGGGCTGTCCAAGAACCCGTTGTTGTTGATGTAGGCCAGCACGCCCTTGTCAGTGCGGTCAATATAGTGCTGGCCGTAGCGGATGAACTTCACATAGTCGTCGTTGAGCGATTTAGAATTTCTCTCTTTCAACTTACCGCCACCCGGCTCTTGCTTATAGTCTTTAAGCAGGTTGGTAATCCACTCCCCTTTGTTAGATGACTCCACGGCGTACGGCGGGTTCCCGATCACCACCATGACCGGCGTGTCGCGCTTGATGGCGTTCGCTTCGCGCGCCTCGGCGGCGAGCCACTGGGCGAACAGCGTGCCGGTGTCGGGGTGGTGTTCCTCCAGCGAGTTGGTCAGGAACACGCGCAGGCGCTGGCCGCTGAGTTCGCAGCCGGTCTCGCGCAGCACCATCTCCAGTTTGGTGTGCGCCATCGCATACGACGCCATCAGCACTTCGAAACCGTGCAGGCGCGGGATCAGGTCGCTGCGCACATAGCCGGGCCAACTGCCCTGCTGCTTCACAAAGTGCTGCTCGTAAATCTGCTTCACGATGGCGGCAAGAAAAGTTCCGGTGCCCGTGGCGGGGTCGAGAATCTGCACCTTGTGCACCTGCTGGCTCGGCTGTCCCTTCAGTTTGAGCGTGGTCTTGCCGGTGTCAGCGAGGCCAGCGGGCAGGTCGAACTCCGTGCGCAGGATTTCATCCACCGCGCGCACGATGAAGTTCACCACCGGCTCGGGGGTGTAAAAGACGCCACGGCTCCTGCGCAACCTCGGGTTGTATTCGCCGAGGAAGGTCTCGTAGAAGTGCAGGAAGGGGTCGCTCTGCTGGGTGGATTTGCCGAAGCCGCGCATCAACTCGCCGACATCGGCGGCGCGAAAAATATCTGCGAGGTCGTCCACAATCCAGCGGATGCGCTCGTCCAGTTCATAGCCGGCGATGTGCTGGAAGAACTTGCGCAGGAACGGGTTGGTGGACGGAATCAACTCCGCCGCTTCACGGCGCGAAAAGGTGGCCGGCGTCCGGTCGTGCAGGCGCGCGGCGAACATGCCATAGGCGACGGTCTGGGCATAAATGTCGGCGAAGTTGGCGGCGTCAATGTCGTGAATCAGGTGCTCCTGGAAGGCCGCCAGTTGGCTCTGCAGCGTTTCGTTCGCCTCGCCGGCGGTGGCGGTGGCGGTGGGTTCGCCCTGCTCGGCCTGGCCAAGCGCTTTTTCGATCACCCGCGCCAGCATCCGCGCCTTCGCCGCCATGCGTCTGGCGAGGTCGGCGGCGCTGGTGATGGTCTGGCCTTCGTAACCGGCGAAGGCGGCGAGCAGGTCGGCGAAGGCGGCAAAACTTTCGGGCTGCGGCTTGATGCGGCCACGGCTTGCTTCGGCGATGCTCACCGCCGACACCGGCGCGCCGTCCCGATACAGACGGAACGCTGTGTAGTTGGTGAAAATCAGATTGTCCAGCGACTCGGTGTAGCGCTTCAGTTGCTCCTTGTGCGCCTTGTCGTCCAGACTTTTGCCGATGTCCTTGGCCTCGACATAACCGAAGGGAATGTTGCTGCGGCCCCGGGTCAGCACGAAATCCGGCGCGCCGCAGGCAATCTGCTTCGGCTCGTTGGTCACCAGCACGCCGGGAATCGCCGCCTCCAGCAGCGCCTTCAACGCCGGTCGATGGGTGTGCTCGGTGGCGGCGCCGGTGCGATGGTGCCGATCCAGCGCTTTGGCATAAGCCCGGATATGGGCTTCGATGTCCATCGCCGCTGCCTCCCTCTGCTCCCCGCGCGCCGGGTGCTGTGGCGGCAAGGTACCTTAAAACGCAGGCGGCTGTGCAGCGCAGCGTCCCGTCGCCCCACCTCTGCGCTACTTTAAGCAGCGGGATGCCGAGCCAACTCGTCGGGTGCTTTCTGGTTGCGATGGATCTCATCCGCGACCCGAACTTCAACCACAGCGTGGTGCTGACGCTCGAGCACGACGAGCAGGAGGGCGCCGTCGGGTTGGTGGTGAACCGCGAGACGGATCTCACGCTGGCGAAACTCTATGAGAGCCTCGACATGAAGTGGGACGGTGCGCTGGCGACCTGCGTCGGTTGGGGCGGGCCGGTGGCGCCGGAAACCGGCTGGGTGCTGCTTGGCGACGAGGCCGCCACCGGCCTCGATGTGACGACACTGCGGCCCGGCCTTTCGTGGAGCCGCTCGCAAGATGCCCTGCGCCGCGCCGCAGCTTCGCCCACGCTGCCAAGCCGCGTGTGTCTGGGCTACGCGGGTTGGACGGCCGGGCAACTGGAGCGCGAAATCGCCATGGGCGGTTGGCTGGTGGCGCCCGCCGAGGCCGCGCTGGTCTTCGAACCCGACATCGGACGCATCTGGGAAGGCGCGCTGCGCCTGCTCGGCATTGACCCCGCAACGCTGATCCCGGCGCCCGCCCCCGGCGTCAACTAATCGCAAAGACTGGGCTTCCCGCAAAGACTGGAATGACGGAGGGGTGGGCGGGGCGCGAAGCACCTCCGGCAGCCGCTTGGGGCGGTCAAAAGGTGGGGCGGGGCGCGAAGCGACCCGCGCGGGGCTAGCGCGCCGGGCCTTCGACGAGTTTCGGGTCGAGCAACTCGCGCTGCTTCAGTTTGCCGTTTTCGTAGAGTGAGCGGATCTCGCTCACGCCGTCGCCGTCGCGGTCTTCTTCCCGAAGTTTCAGCAGGGTGCGATCCGCCACGCGCTCGTAGGTTTCGAACACATCGCGCTGGCCATCGCCGTCGCTGTCGCGCTCAACCCGGCTGATGCTCTCCGCGCCGTCCACCAGGGCGAAGTCGGTCCAGGTATCCATCTGGCCATCGAGGTTCGTGTCCTCTTCGCTGCGTTCGAGCCGCCCGTCCTTGTAGTACACGACCCGATCAACGGCGCCGTTGGAATCGCTGTCGTAACGCTCGGTCTGCAACGCGCCCGCCTCGAAGTGGTAGAAGACATTGCGCACGCCCGCCTCATCGCGCGCCACTTCGCGCCGGGTCATCAGACCATCGCGCCCGTAGTACTGCCAGTCGTCCACTTCACCGTCGCCGTCGTTGTCCTCGCGCAACTCGACGGCGCGGCCCGCTTCGTAGCGCGTCCACGAATCCATCTTGCCGTCGTAGTCGCGGTCCAACTCCTTGCGCAAAATCACGCCGCTCTTGCGGTCGTGATAGCGCAGCTCCTCGGGCTTGCCGTCTTTGTCGGCGTCGAGCGAGCGCACCAGCACGCGGATGGCGCGCTCGTTTTCCCAGGCGCCGGCTTCGATGCGGCGATAGCTCTCGTCATAAATGGAGGGCGGAAGCTCGCGCTCTTTCGGCGCACGCGGCGCGCGACGCAGAGCGGCGTCGGCTTCGGTTTGCGGCGGCGCGGCGACTTCCGCATCCGGGCTACTCGCCGCCACCTCCGCCGCCACCGGCGAAGTCGCCGCGAGTTGCTCTTCCCGCTCGCGCCGGTTGATCTCGTTCAGCACCCGCTCCTGACGCCGCAACTCATCCTGAATGGCGCTTTCGAGCGCCTCCCGGCGCGCGGCCTCGATGCTGCGCGCGTGCTCGATTTCGCTCTCCATCGCCGCGTCCTGCCCGTGCTCGTCCGCCGGGTAGCGCCGGCTGCCGCCGCCGCCACTGCCCTGAAGCGGCACCTCGCCGGTCACGGCGCCGTAGATGCCGAGCACCACCGCGCC
>JAHRAN010000217.1 GCA_020027245.1 Myxococcota bacterium | reverse complement strand
TCGTCATTCTCGCCCCCGCCACCCTCACCCCTAACCCCACTCCCTTACAGGGAGAGGGGAACCGAGCCATAAGGGAGCGGCGCTTCTTCTCTTAATCCCTCTCCCTCTAAGGGAGAGGGAGGCGACGGGCCCTGTAGCTCGTCGCCGGGTGAGGGTGGCGGCCACGGGGTTGGACTGGATTCCCGAATGACGGGGTGGCGGGCGGTCAGAAGGATGGGCGGGGGCGGAGTTCCTCGGTGATTGGCTGATCCGTCTGGACTGCCTATCTTTGCGCCGCCTGTTTTTGCGCCGCGTCTGGAGGCTCTCAGTCGGATGTCTGCCGCTTCCCCCGGTGCGGGGCCGTCTGCGCCTTTTCGCTCGGCGTGGCTTCGCGCCTCGGTGTATCTCGAACTCATCAAGCCGCGGGTTCTGCCGCTGGTGTTGCTGACCGGGTTGCCCGCGCTGTTGCTCGCGCAGACGGACTGGCCTGCGCCCCTTCGGGCGGGGCTGGTGCTGCTCGGCATCGCGCTGGCCGCCGCCGCGGCGAACGTGCTGAACATGTATATCGAGCGCGAGCGGGACAAGCTGATGACGCGCACCCGGGGTCGCCCGCTGCCGAGTGGTCGCCTCGCACCGGCCGCCGCGCTCGCTTTCGGCGTGGCGCTCGGCGTCGCCGCCACCTTGCTGCTTGGCTTTGTGAGCGGTGCGGCTGCGGCGCTGCTGTCGCTCGCGTCAATACTGTTTTATGTCTTTGTCTATACGGTCTGGCTGAAGCCGCGCACGGTGTATCACGTGGTGATCGGCGGCGCGGCAGGCGCCGCGGCGCCGCTGATTGCGGATGTGGCGATGAACGGCAGCCTCGGCCTGCCGGGGTTGGTGCTCTTCGCCATCGTGTTCCTGTGGCAGCCGCCGCATGTGCTGGCCATCGCGCTGTACCGGGGTGACGAATACGAAGCCGCGGGCATTCCGACGCTGCCCGCCGCCATCGGCCCGGCGCGCACCCGTCGGCGGATGCTGCTCTACACGGCGGGGCTCGTGCCGATGAGTTTTGCGCCCTGGCTGCTCGGCTGGGTCGGGCCTCTTTATGCCAGCGTCGCGCTGCTGCTGAACGGCTGGTTTGTGTTCAGTCAGTTGCGGCTGCTGCACGCGCGGGACGCCGCCGCCGCGCGCCGCGTGTTCCAGGTCTCACTCATTTATCTATTCCTTCTGTATCTGGCGATGATCGTGGATCGCATCGTCGCCCACAGCGCCTGAGTGCTGGACATCTCCATCCTGCCGCCGCTCTGCGCCGGGCTGAACGCGCTGGCTGCGCTGCTGCTCGTGGCCGGTCGCCGCGCCATCCGCCGCCACAATGTCGCCCAACACCGGCGGCTGATGCTCGGGGCCTTCGGCGTGAGCAGCGTGTTTCTGCTCTTGTATGTGCTCCACAAAGCCGCGCGCGATTTCGAGCACACCCGCTTCAACGCCGACGGCGTGGCGCAGGCCCTGTACCTGGTGCTGCTCGCAAGTCACGTGCTGCTGGCGGCGGCGGTGCCCGTGCTCGCACTGCTGCTGATTCGCTTCGGCCTGCGCGGCGAACTCCCCCGCCACCGACGGCTGGCCCGCGTGGCCTGGCCGATCTGGCTCTATGTTTCGTTCACGGGCGTGCTGATCTACCTGCTCTTGTATCCCCTGAACCCCGAGGGGCTTTAAGCCCCCTCCCCATCCTTTTGATCGCGCCGGGGATTGACGCGGGCGGGCGCGCCCAGCAGACTCCGGCGCAGGGCCGAGCTTGGCGATGCGGAGAACATGAGCAACACCGTGGTTAATCATCTGCGAACCGGGTTGACCGCCGGGTTGACCGGCTGCGCCGCGCTGCTTCTGGTCACTTTTACGCCGCCGCCGGGCGGGGCGGCTGCGCAGTCGCTGGCGCAGGGCCGCGAGTTGTTCCAACTCTGCGCCCAGTGTCACGGTGATGCCGGCGAGGGCGATCCGGCGCCGGGCGTGGCCGCGCCGGCGATTGCGGGGCTGCCCGCCTGGTATCTGACGCGCCAGCTCGAAAACTTCAAGAGCGGCGCGCGGGGCCGGCACTTCGACGACCTCGAGGGCTTGCGCATGCGGCCGATGGCGCTCTCGCTGAATCACGCGGGCGACATCGAGGCCGTGGCCGCTTACACAGCAGCGCTGCCGGTGCGGCTGCCCGAGCCGAGCGTCGAGGGTGACGCCACCGCCGGCGGCCAGCTCTACCCCCTCTGCGCCTCCTGCCACGGCGTCCACGGCGAGGGCTCCGAGCCGCAGGGCGGCCCGCCGCTGCACATTCAGGGCGACTGGTATCTGCGCGCGCAACTCGTCAAGTACAAGGAGGGCGTGCGTGGCGTGCACCCGCAGGACACCTGGGGGTTGATGATGCGCCCGATGGCGCTGGTGCTGACCAGCGAGAAGTCACTCGATGATATGATTGCGTACATTATGACCCTGCCCGGAGAGCCAGCGGCGGCGCCCGCAAAGTGAGGAGCCCAATGTCGAAGGAACAACCGCCGGAGAAGCTCGGCGCGAACATTTTTCTGCTGTTGCTCGGCGGCGTCCTCGTCTGGATCGCCGCCGCCTTCGGCTTCGTGATTCTGAGGTAAGCGCGGTGGAGTACCTGCCCGTCGTTTCGACTTATGCGCAGAGCATTGACGATGCCATTCTGCTGATCGCCGTCCTCGTCGGCTTCTGGACGGTGCTCACCTTCACGCTCTTCTTCTGGCTGATCTTCCGCTACCGCGCGCGTCCCGGCCAGCGCGCCGGGTATGTGACCGGCGAGGAGCGGCAGCCGAAGCGCTTCATCACCATCGCGCACATGCTGGTGCTGGTCTGCGATGTGTTCATCGTGATTGCGGCGATCCGCGTCTGGGTGGATGTCAAACAGACGCTGCCGACGGCGCCGGAGACGCAGACCGTTCGCGTGATCGGGCAGCAGTGGGCTTGGAGTTTCGTGCACCCGGGGCCGGACGGCGTGCTCGACACGGCCGACGACATCAAGAGCGTTGACGAGTTGCACATCGAGGTGGGGCGGCCCTACATCTACGAGCTGGTCTCGCGCGATGTGCTGCACGATTTCTCGGTGCCGGCCTTCCGCCTGAAGCAGGATGCCATTCCCGGCCGCATCATTCAGGGCTGGTTCGAGGCGACGGACACCGGCAGTTTTGATATTCAGTGCGCGGAGATGTGCGGCATCGGCCACGGCCTGATGCCCGGCCGCCTCGTGATCGAAACCCCCGAACAGCATGCGGCGTGGATGGCCAGGCAGGGGCAGGCTGCGGGCAGGGCGCTGCTGGCTTCGGGCCGGGCGTCGGGTTGAGGACGCGCCATGGCCACTGCTGAAATCCGTCACGCAGCCGACGAGCACCACGGCGAGGAGAGCTTCTTCCGCAAGTACCTGTGGTCCACCGACCACAAGATGATCGCCATGCAGTACCTGTTCACGGGCATCGCGATGGCGCTGATCGGCGGCTTCTTCGCCTTCGTGTTCCGCATGCAACTGGCGTTCCCCGGCATCGAGGTGCCGCTCTACGGCATGGTCTCGCCCGCCGAATACAACGCGCTGGTCACCAACCACGGCAGCATCATGATCTTCTGGGTGGCGATGCCGGTGCTGCTGGCGGCGTTCGGCAACTTCCTGATCCCGCTGATGTGCGGCTGCGACGACATGGTCTTCCCGAAGATCAACCGCCTCAGCTACCAGATCTTTCTGCTCTCGGCGATCGTGCTGGTGGTTTCGTTCTTCGTGCCCGGCGGCGGCTTCGGCGGCGCCTGGACGGCCTACCCGCCGCTCTCCTCCATCGGCGACTTCAGCCTGACACCGCTCGGCGCGACGCTATGGGTGGTGGCGGTGGCGCTCGAGTTCGTGGCTTTTCTGCTCGGCGGCATCAACTTCATCACCACGGCGATGAACAGCCGCGCGCCGGGCATGCGGCTGTATGACATTCCCATGGCGGTCTGGATGATCGTCATCGCCTCGATTCTGTTCATGGCCTCGGTCGGCCCGCTGATCGCCGGCGCCATCATGATGTTCTTCGATCAGCAACTCGGCACCGGTTTCTTCGACCCCAGCCGGGGCGGCGACCCGGTGCTCTGGCAGCATCTGTTCTGGTTCTTCGGCCACCCCGAGGTGTATGTGGTGCTGCTGCCCGCGCTCGGCTTCGTGGCCGAGATCATCACCACCTTCGCGCGCAAGAAGCTCTTTGCCTACCGCACCGTGCTGTACACGGTCTTCGCCACGGGCATTCTGAGTTTCACGGTGTGGGCGCACCACCAGTTCATCTCGGGCATTGATCCGCGCATGGCGCACATTTTCACCATCACCACGCTGCTGATCTCGGTGCCGATTGCGGAGATGATGTTCGTGTACATCGCCACCCTGTACCGGGGCTCCATCACCTTCAGTACGCCGATGCTCTGGGCGCTGGCCTTCATCGGCGAGTTTATCATTGGCGGCGTGACGGGCATCTTCCTCGGCGCCAGCGGACCGGACATCTTCTACCACGACACCTACTTCGTTCTGGCGCACTTCCACTACACCTTCTTCCCCATCGCCATCATCGGCGCTTATGCGGGCATCACGTACTGGTTCCCGAAAATGTTCGGGAAGAAGCTCGACGAGCGGCTCGGCAAGATTCACTTCTGGGGGACGATCATCCCCTTCAACCTGATCTTCCTGCCGCTCTTCGTGCTCGGGCAGTTCGGCCAGCACCGTCGCATCTACAGTTATGAGGCTTTCCCGGAGCTGGCGGTGGGCTGGATGCAGGATCTGCGCGTGCTCGCCACGCTTTCGCTGATCGCCATGCTCGTCTTCCAGTTCGTGTTCTTCTGGAACTTCATCCGCAGCCTGCGCCGTGGCGAGGAGGCGGGCGAGAACCCCTATAACGCGAACTCCCTCGAATGGGCCTGCCCCTCGCCGCCGCCGCACGGAAACTTCGCGGTGCTGCCGACGGTGTATCGCCCGCCCTACGAGTACTCGCATCCGGACCGGGAGCAGGACTTCTGGCCGCAGTGGCAGAAAGACTGAGGGACAGCAAAGCCATGCGACCGATTGCAACCACGCGCAGCGCCTCCGGCATGAGCACCGGGCGGCTCGCCGTCTGGTGGGTGATTGGCTCCGAGATCGTGATCTTCGGCGGCCTGCTCGGCTCCTACATCATGTACCGCCTCGCCAACGCGCAGTGGTCGGAGCCCGGCTTCGCCGGCAGCACCAACCCGTGGATCGGTCTGCTCAACACCTTTGTTTTGTTGACCTCGAGCCTGTTTGCGGTGCTCGGCCACTACGCCGCCGAGCACGAGGGCGACGGCCCGAAGGCGGCCCGTTATTTGTACATGACCTTCGGCGGCGGGCTGGTCTTTCTGCTGGTGAAAACTTTTGAGTGGAGCACCGAGATCAGCCACGGGCTCACCATCACGAAGAACACCTTCTGGTCTTTCTACTACACGGCGGCGGGCATTCACGCGCTGCATGTCATCGCCGGCATGATCATCATGCTCTTCGTCGCGCACACCGCAAAGCGGGGCCTCGAACTTCACCGGGTGGAGTTGATCGGCATATACTGGCACTTCGTGGACATCGTCTGGATCTTCCTGTTTCCCCTCCTCTACATCGCAAAGTAGGCGCAGATGGCAGAACACCACGGCCCCGCTCACTACCGGAAAATCTGGCTGATCCTGCTGGTGCTGCTG
>JAHRAN010000137.1 GCA_020027245.1 Myxococcota bacterium | reverse complement strand
TCCCAGCGCCGGTTCCAGCGGCGTTGCGCCTCTCGCGCTGCGCCGTAGCGGGTTTCCTCGTCGTAGCGCCCTGCCAGCGCGCGCAGTTCCGCCTGCGCCTGCCCCAGGTGTTCACGGAAGCGCTGTTGAAAGAGCCCGAGGGCAGAGGCCCGGCTCGCGCCCTCGCTGCGCAGCGCCACGCGCCCTTCACGAAAGCGAAGGGCGAGATCCTCGGCAACGAGCCGCGCCAGTTCGAGATGCCCCTGCTGATGTTCGAGCACCTGCGCCGCATCGCGCTTTGCGGCGGGTTCCCAGCGCGAGCGCAGGCGGGAGCCGAGTGCGAAGTAGTTGACGGCTGTGGCGCGCGTGGCGAAGCGCCCGTCCGGTGTTTCCTCGACCGCTGCTTCGAGTGTGCAACTGATGACGACGAAGAGCGTCGCATCCGGCGCCGCACCGCTCGGCGCAGGCTGCGCCTTCCGCCGCCGCCGTTGCTTCGGGAGCGGATACTGAAAGTCGTCGCGCGTCAGCCGGCGGTGGCGGAACAAATCCTGCTCAGGGTTTGACAGATCCGGCTCGTTGACAAAGCAACCGGTGTCTTCGAGCACACCGAGTTCGCGCAACTGCTCCCGAAACATTTCCTCTTCGAGTTCGGTGGCGGCGCTCCCATACAGCGAAGCGCCGCGCTGCAGCGCCTCGTCGCGCCGTCGCTGGGCCTCGCGCTCGGCCTCCTCCGCAAAGCCCGAGAAGTCGCCCTCGCCGCCGATTTCGCGCAAGCGCTCGAGCCGTTCGAGAAAGCGCGCACGCTGCTCCGCCCCCGGCTCCTCTGCCCGCTCGGCCTGCTCGACCACGGGCGCAGGCGGCGGCGGTGGCGACTCCTGCTGCTGCGCCGCCATCGGCGCAGCGAGCAAAGCGCTGCCGAGCAGAAAGGCGAGCGCGCCGCCGCCGTCATCGAAACCGCTCATGCTCTGTTCCTTACCGAGTCCAGAAGTATCGCGCACCTGGCGTGATCAGAAGCGGCGCCAGCGCCCTCTCCCTTGCGGCAGTGGCGGGAAGTCGAAGCGGCGCGGCCGCCACCCGGGGCGCTTGTGCGCCCCGCCCCGCCTTTTGACCGCGCCGAGCCGCTGCCGGAACTCGGCGACGGGCTTTATGACCCGCCGCCCCTCTCCCTCTCCCTTACAAAGACGGGGAGAATTACATGAGCGTCATAGTGACCTCTGCTCCCTCTCCCCCCGGGAGAGGGCTGGGGAGAGGGTTCTTCAGGCCGGCTGGCGGGCGCAGCCCGCCGGCGTTCGGATACCATCAACGCATGGGTGTCGTCGGTTGGACGGGAGCCGCGCTCGACGCGGCGCTGCGCGACCCGGCCTGCTTCGAGACTTTCAGTGTGCTTTCCGGCGCGCCGCTGCTTCTGGTTGATTTGACGCAGGCGCCGGATGCGCTCTCGCCCACCGCGCTGGCGCGGCTTGCAACGCTGCCCGTCGTGACCGTCGGCATCGGCCCCGCGTCCGGGACTTTGCCGCTCGCGCAGTGTCTCGATCTCCTGCTCGCGCAGGAGAGCGAGCTCGATGAACTAAGCCGTGCGCTTGCGCGGCGACCGCTTGCGAGTCTCGCGCTGGTGCAACTGCTGCGCAGCAACGCGGCGTCGTCCATCGAAGCGGGGTTGCTGTCGGAGTCGCGGGTTTATTCGCTGCTTCAGAGCGGGCCCGAGTTCAAAGCCTGGTTGCGCGCCCGCCCGCGCCCGCGCCGCAGTCGCCCGCCTGCGTGTGGCCCCGCGCTGCGCGTGGAGCGCGAAGCTGCGCGGCTGCTGCTGTGTTTCAATCGTCCCGAGCGGCGCAACGCCTTCGGTGTCGAGTTGCGCGATGCGTTGTGCGAGGCGCTTGCGCTGGTGCTGCGCGACGACACGCTGCGCGAAGTCGAGTTGCGCGGCGCAGGCGCGGCGTTTTCGAGCGGCGGCGACCTCGACGAGTTCGGCACGCTGCCCGACCCGGCCACCGCCCACGCCATCCGCTCGACCCGCAACGCGGCAAGGCTGCTGGCATCCTGCGCCGACCGCGTTCACGCGCGCGTGCACGGCGCGTGCATCGGCGCGGGCGCCGAGTTGCCCGCCTTCTGCGCCCGGGTCAGCGCGCGCGAAGACGCCTTCTTCGCATTGCCCGAGCTTTCGATGGGGCTGGTCCCCGGCGCCGGCGGCACCGTCAGCCTGCCACGCCGGATTGGTCGCCACCGAACTGCATGGATGGCGCTCACCGGCGCCCGGGTGGACGCGCCAACCGCCCTCGCCTGGGGGCTGGTGGACAAGATCGAGCGCGCCTGATGTCGGCGCAGATGATCGCCCGTCGTCTGCTCGCCATGGCCGGCGCGTCCGTCTCGCCGCAAACCCATTGCGACAGCGACGGCAACGACGAGTCCGGCAGCGCCCCGGCGCGGTCAAAAGGTGGGACGGGGTGCACCAGCACCCCGGTCAGCGGCCCGGCGCGGTTAACAGGATGGGACGGGGTGCGTCAGCCTCCGGCAGCCGCTCGGGGCGGTCAAAAGGCGGGGGGAGTGCGAAGCACCTCGGTCAGCCGCTCGGGGCGGTCAAAAGGTGGGACGGGGTGCGCAAGCACCCCACCGGCGCGTGACTGGGCGCGCTCGGGTGTGTTGCAGCTCACGGGCCGGGCAGACGCCCCGCCCGCTCTGCCGACGGCCCCGCTTGCGACGGTTGCAGCGGGGGCGGCGCTGGCGCTGGCTGTGCTTGCGCCGCCGCTTCGAGGTCTCGACGGCGCGCGCCTTCTGGGCGAGCGCGCGGCCTTCGAAGCGCGGCTCACGCGCCGGGGACGCATCAGCGCGGGTGGTACGGCTCGGCTGCTTCGCGCGCGGGACGGCTTCGTCGCCGTGAACCTGCCGCGCGGCGCTGATGATTTCCGCCTGCTGCCCGCCTGGCTCGGCATCCCCTTGGGTGCTTACGCCTCTCCCCATCCTTTTGACCGCGCAAAGCCGCTGCCGGAGGCGTTGCACGCCGCCATTCCTTTTGACCCCGCCGCGCCCGTTGGCTGCGCCGGTGCTGCCGGCACCGTCGCCGATGTGGCGACCGTACAAGTATGGGATGCCATTCGTCGCGCCATCCCTGGCTGTGATGTGCGCACCGTCGTCGCGCGGGCGCGTTTGCTCGGCCTGCCGGTGGCGCCTGCAGCGCGGCCGTCGCCACACCCGTCGCCGTGGTTGCAGCGCGAGCGCGCGGGCGCGCGCGGCGCACGCAAGCGTGCAGTCCGCGTGCTCGACCTGAGCGCGCTCTGGGCCGGCCCGCTCTGCGCACAGCTCCTTGCGCACGCGGGCGCGCGCGTCATCAAGGTCGAAAGCCGCCGTCGCCCGGACGCACTGCGCCGCAGCAGTCCGGCGTTTTTCGCACTGCTGAATGGTGAAAAGGAGCAGTTGGCGCTCGACTTCGACACCGCCGCCGGCCGTCGTGCGCTCGACGCGCAGTTTGCGGCGGCGGACGTGGTGCTCGAAGCCTCGCGCCCGCGTGCGCTCGAACAACTGGGCTTCGACGCGCGCGCCTGGCTCGCCGCAAGGCCGGGCCGCGTCTGGTGCTCGATCACCGGTTACGGGCGCTCGACGCCGGGCGGCGGCTGGGTGGCGCTTGGCGATGACGCCGCCGCCGCTGCCGGCCTCTGCTACTGCGTCGCCGAGAGTGACGCGCCGCTCTTCGTCGGCGACGCGATTGCCGACCCGCTCGCGGGACTGCACGCCGCCGTGGCCATCCTCGCCGCACAGCAACGGGGAGGAGGCGAGTTACTCGACCTGCGCCTTCAGGGCGTGGTGGCGCACGCCATCGCGCAGCGCGACATCGCGCCGGTTACAGGCCGCGTGGTGGCGGAGGGCGCGGGCTTCGCAGTCGCCGACGGTGCGGCGCGCTGGCCCATTGAGGCGGCGGGCTGCGCCTGGAGGGGCTTCGCCCCTCCCCAACCTTAAGAACCCTCTCCCCTAACCCCGAGGGGCTAGCGCCCCTCCCCATCCCTTTGACCGCGCCGAGCCGCTGTCGGAAGCGGGAGAGAGGGAACCGGAGAGAGACCAAGCGCCGCCCCACTAAGGTTCGGCACCGCCACCCTCACCCTAACCCTCTCCCTCAAAGGGAGAGGGAACCGGAGAAGAGAGGGGAGCCGAACCTTAATTGAGCGACGCCGCCTCATCCCATCTTAACCCTCTCCCTGTAAGGGAGAGGGATGCGACGGGCCTTGTAGCCCGTCGCCGGGTGAGGGTGGCGGCTCCGCGCAATCTTCCACCGCCACTGCCGCAACCGTGGCGGTGTGAGAACGCCACGAGCCAGCAGCCAGCCTCGACACGAAGCACCGGTCGCGGCAGCGCCCGGCCCCTTC
Source organism: Myxococcota bacterium (assembly GCA_020027245.1). Taxonomy (GTDB): domain Bacteria; phylum Myxococcota_A; class UBA9160; order UBA9160; family UBA6930; genus JAHRAN01. The sequence continues at coordinate 13,925 of JAHRAN010000137.1, read as the reverse complement.
CGGCAGCCGCTCGGGGCGGTCAAAAGGCTGGGCGGTGCGCGTCAGCGCACCGGGCGCGTCGGTAGAATGGGCGGGTGTGGATTCGGCGGGCGGAGCTTCCCGGTAGAGGTCTGTTCGATCTGCGGCTCGCCGACGGCCGCATCGCCGCGCTCGAAGCGTTCAAGCCCACTGCCCGCCGCCCCGGTTTCGATGCGGCGGGCGGCGCGCTGTTGCCCGGTCTGCACGACCATCACCTGCACCTGCTCGCGCTCGCCGCCACGCTCGACTCCGTTCCCTGCGGCCCGCCGTCGGTGTGCGATGCGTCGGAGCTCGCGCGCGCGCTCGCCCGTGCGCAAGCCGGGCGCGACGGTTGGATTCGCGGCGTCGGCTATCACGAGACGGTCGCCGGTGCGCTCGACCGCGCGGCCCTCGACCGGCTCGCGCCGCTGGCGACACCGCTTCGCATTCAGCATCGCAGCGGCGCACTCTGGATGTTGAACGGCGCGGGGGTGCGCGCCCTCGGTCTCGATGCGGGCGTGGATGCCACCGGGGTTGAGCGCGACGGCGCGGGCCGCGCGACCGGTCGTTTGCTGCGCGCCGATGCGCTGCTGCGCGAGCGGCTCGCGCCCGGCCCGCCGAACCTCGCCGCCGTGGGTCGTTTGCTCGCGCGGCGCGGCGTTACCGGTGTCACCGATGCGACGCCGCACAACGGCGCGGCGGAACTCGCCCTCGTCACCGCCGCCCAGCAAAGTGGCGCGCTGCCGCAGCAGGTGGTGTGGATGGGCGGCGACAAACTGCCCGCCCGGGGTGCTTCGCACCCCGCCCATCCTGTTGACCGCGCCAAGCCGCTGCCGGAGGCTGCGCGCCGGGCCCAGCCTTTTGACCGCATCCGGGGTGCTTTGCACCCCGCCCATCCTGTTGACCGCGCCGAGCCGCTGCCGGAGGCTTTGCGCCCCGCCGCTCAGCCCGTTGATCGCGCCGACGCTGCCCATACTTTTAAGCGCGCTGACTGTGTTGCGCCGCGCGCGCTCAAGTTGCTGCTCGACGAGGGCGCGTTGCCGACGCCGGAGCAGTTGCGCGCGCGGATTGCCACGGCGCACGCCGGGCAGCGTCCGGTCGCCATTCACTGCGTCACCCGCGCCACGCTGGTCGTTGCCTGCGCCGCTATCGAGGCCGCGGGCCCGCACCCGGCGGACCGCATCGAGCATGCATCGGTGGCGCCGCCGGAGCTGGTCAACTGGCTGCGCCGGCTGGGCGTCAGTGTGGTTACGCAACCGAACTTTATTCTGGAGCGGGGTGACGAATATGCCGCCGAGGTCGAGGCGCGCGACCGCCGCTGGTTGTATCGCTGCGCCGGGTTCGATGCGGCGGGCGTGCCACTCGGCGGCGGTACCGACGCGCCCTTTGGCGCCGCCGACCCGTGGCGCGCGATGCGTGCGGCGGTCGAGCGGCGCACGCGCAGCGGGCAGCGCCTCGGCGGGGCGGAGGCGGTCTCGCCCGAGCGCGCGCTCGCACTTTTCACCACGCCGCCCGAGGCGCCCGGCGGCGCGCCGCGCAGGGTCGCCGTCGGCGCGGCGGCTGACCTCTGCCTGCTCGCCTGCCCCTGGCGCGAGGCGCGCACGCAACTGGACGCCGGTCTGCTGCGCGCAACCTGGCGCGCCGGCACGCTGATTTTCGACCGCGCGACCTGAGTTCCCAAAATCGTCCCGTTCAGTGTCTTATAGTTAGGGACATATGATGGAAGCGATGGCGAAGCAGGCCGATGCATTGACAAATGCCAAATTAGGTGCAGAGTCGCGAGCCGCTGGCGAGCGCGGGCGGGACACGTCGCATCAGGAAGCGGTCGCAAATGTTTTCCGGGAGCACAACGAACAGTTGGTACGCTTTCTCTCTGTGCGGCTTGGTTCTGTATCGGAAGCGGTGGATGTTGCCCAAGAAGCCTACGTGCGGATTCTCGGGCTGGACACGCCGGATGTTATCAGCCATCTGCGTGCCTATTTGTTCAAGACGGCGAGTAACCTCGCTATCAACCGCATCAAGGAGCGCCACCGCCATGGTGAATTCACTCAGGTGGACATCACTACGCTCGATATAAAGAGTACAGAGTCAGCACCGGAAGCGGTGTTCGCTGCACGGGAACCTTTGAATCAAGTACAGAGAGTAGTCGAAGAGTTGCCACCCAAATGCAGGAAGGCGTTCCTGCTGTACAAGTTTGAATGTCTTGGCTATGCCGAGATCGCGGGCCGAATGAATTTGTCGGAGAGCATGATCCGCAAGTACGTGCTGCGTGCCATGCGTCATTGCAAGGATCGGCTGATATGACTAAGCAAGGCCATCGGGTGAGCATGACAGGTGAAAAGTCGTGACGAAGCGGGAGCAATCAGATCGAGAGATTCTCGAGCGTCGTGGTCATGATTTGGATGACGATGCGATCGAGATCTTTCTCGAACTGGAGAACTGGAGATTGAGTTCTGCTGAGCGGACGAACGACCAGGAGGCCCACGAGTCGGGATACTCCCAAGACGATGCCCTTGAGGCCGTGCGGCGTCTGTGGCGCAGAATGGATGGCATGACAGATCTCCCTTGGCCAACGAGCGAGGAACTCGCCAGCGACAACTACGATGGGGCGGAGAGCATTGCCGCCTATCACGCTCGGAGAGCAACTACGGGCGCTGCGAAATCCGAAGAATCACGAGCGCCAGGCTCGAGTATCTGGAAGATGTTCCCTTGCTGGCTCGGTGATGCCTTGCGGGGCCGTTCCCCCAAACTGGCCTCTGTAGCTTTGGTGCTGTTGATTTTGATTGCTTTTGGCTTCGGCACGATGAGCGCCGGAACGCTTTATGAAACCGGCGTCGCCGAACACAGGCGCGTAGTGCTTCAGGACGGCTCCGTCGTTTATCTGGGCGCCGCAAGTCGGTTGGAGGTCATTTATTCTGCGAAGAGCCGCCGTCTGGTTCTTTCGGATGGCGAAGCCTACTTCACGGTGGCAAAAGACGAACATCGTCCCTTCACCGTCGAAAGTGGTTTGATCGAAGTACGCGCCGTGGGGACAGCTTTCAATCTCCGTCACGGCGCGGAGAGCGTGATCGTTTCTGTCATAGAGGGTGTGGTTGAGATATTCCCCGACACTCTCCATCGGAGTCGCCCGTCTCCATCAAAGCCGGTGCAATTCGTTGCCGGTGATCAAGTCAACTTCACGGAATCAGATGCGACGCTTCGTGTAGAGAAGTTGGATCGCACCCAAGCTCTCGCTTGGCAGCGCGATGTTCTGATTTTTTCCGGTGAGCCGTTGCGGGACGTGATCGCCAGTATCAATCGATACACGACCTATGATGTAGTGATCGAAGATCCAGCTGTGCGGGCGATTCGCTTCTCTGGAACCATCCACCGGGTCAACATTGATCAGTGGTTCGAGGCTGCGCCGCAGCTATTCCCGATCGAGGTGCAACGCCAAGACGGCCGGATTTTGCTGTTCTCGCGCCCGAGCGACGAAGAGGAAGCGGGACTGCGGATGCAAGAGTGAGGAGGGGATTCCCAAAAATGGCGCTTCGTTTGTCTTCGTAGTAGGAGCACTGCCAAACACAGGGCAGATGGAGGTTTGCATCGTGATGACAAATTTCTCGCGCGATAGCGAAGACACCTTCGGAGGGCGAGGCGTCGATCTCAGCCGAAGACGAGTCCGCGGCAGGGCCAAATGCCCGCGAATAACTCTCATCACCATAGCACTTGCCCTTGTTTGGGGTTCACTTGTGCTGCCTTCGGATGCCAAGCCGGTGGAGAATGTTGCGATTTCCTTTAGCGTGCCGGCGCAGTCGCTTGAGTCGGCACTGCTTGCCTACTCTGAGCAGTCAGGCATTCAGCTTTTGATGCGGACCGGAGACGTGCAATTGTTCTCAAGCAATCCACTGATGGGGCCTTACAGTGCACGCGAAGCACTCGCTCACCTGCTAGAGGGCACGGGTCTTGGCTATCGGTTCATGACCGCTAGTACGGTCATTGTTTGGGACGATCAAGCCTCTGTAGATCAGGGAGAGTCTTGGAACCGACACGCCGCGCAATTTGCCGCTATGCAGGCGGGGGGGGCGACGGATTTGGAGCAATTGCGTGTCGCCGAATCGGACGCCGCAAACCAGCAGCGAAATTCGGCGATCGACGAGATCGTGGTCACCGGCAGCTACATCCGTGGCAGGTCACAGATAGATTCGACATCCCCACTCAAGGTTTTCCGGAATGAAGAATTCCGCGCCGAGGGCGCGACGGGTGTAACCGATATCGTCAAAAACTTGTCGGTCAACTCGGGTTCTGAGTTTCAGGTGGATTCACTGTCGCAGCCTCTGACCTCAGGCACAGCGAGCTTCAACTTGCGAAACCTTGGTTTGAACTCGACGCTGGTGTTAATCAACGGTCGCCGTCAGGCAGTGAGTGCAGTTGCTGCCACCGACGGCAGCACCTTTGTTGACACCAACTCCCTTGTGCCGGTCATCATGATTGATCGCTTCGAGATCCTGAAAGACGGTGCAGCGGCGATTTATGGATCCGACGCGGTTGCAGGCGTCGTGAACTTCATCACCCGTAACGAGTTCGAGGGGTTCGAGATCAATACGAACTATATGAACGTGGATGACAGCAGCTCGGACGAGGTGTGGTTCGAGGGAATTTTTGGTCATCGCTTCAGCGACAAGACCAATTTCGTAGTGGCCGCCAGCTACTTCGATCGCAGCCGCATGTCCGCGACGGAGCGGAGTTTCTCGCGCGCTGAAACTTTTGAGTTTGCTCTCTGGCATGCAGTGTCATCTTATGGACAACCGGGATCGTTTTTCGTGCCAAGCCGAGGCGACAACGGCGAATTTGTTCCGGACCCTGACTGCCTCGACTTCGAGGGAGCGTTTCAGTCTTCGCCCACCGACCTTTGTCGCTTTGACTTTTCTCCTTACTTTGACTTGAGCCCCGATGAAAGCCGCAGTCAAGTCTATGCGGTTTTGAATCATGACTTCTCCGACAACCTGAGCGGGATGTTGGAGATTTCCTATGCGAAGTCGGAGACGGAGACGACGGCTTCACCTTCGTTCCCTTTCCTTACCGCCTTGCCGACTGTGCCCGCCTCGCACCCCGATAATATCTTCAACGAGGACGTCAGGTTTCGCGGCCGCATTCTGGGGGCTGCGGCCGGAGCTTCCGTCACCACCTTTGATTATGACACTTACCGCGTGGCAGGAGAACTAGAGGGAACAACTTACAACGACTGGTACTGGACGCTGAGCACTTCCTTCAGCCGCCAAGAGGTTTTCTACGATCGCCCCGATACGCTCTCCACGCCGACCATCAACGCGTTGATGGGTCTCGGTGGCCCCGATTGTGACCCCGAAACAGGGACACCAGGTGTCGGCGATTGCCAATGGTTTAACCCTTTCGGAACCGCTGCGCTGGGTTCGGGTACTCCCAACAGTCGCGAACTCGTGCGATCACTGATTGGATCCACCGGTATGAAGGGCGAGTCTCAGCTCTTTACGGTGGAAGCCGTGGTGAGTGGCGAGTTGCTGGAGATGAGTTCCGGAGCGCTTCAGGCGGCCTTCGGTGTGCAGTACCGGGACGAACAGTTTTCTCATGATTGGAGCGAGGACTACAACAATACAGGGCTCCTTTCCATCGGTCAGGCACCTGACTTCTCTGCGAGTGGCGACGTGTTCGCTCTCTTCGCGGAACTGTCCGCTCCTCTGCTCAACACCGTGGAGGTCCAACTTGCCGGGCGATATGAGAAGTATGACGCCGGTGTAGACAGCTTTGACCCCAAGCTCGGTGTGCTCTGGCGCCCCTTGGAGGAGGTGGCCTTCCGTGCATCGATCGGCACGGCCTTCCGAGCGCCCTCGTTGTACCAGAGCAATGCGGTGCAAGCTTCGCAGCCCTTTGTGATTGATGATGGATCTTTTGTGTTCATCAATGTGCAGACCTTTGGTAATGCCAACCTGAAGCCCGAGGAGGCAACTGTTTTCAACTTGGGCGTAACACTCCGACCCTTCGACTGGGCGGAATTCAACGTGGATTACTGGAGCTTCGATTACGATGAGCTCATCGTCAAGGAGTCAGCGCAGGCAATTGTCAATCAGGCCAACGCAGACACAGCGATGGGTCTGACGGACACCGTGGCGCAGATGAAGGTGGAACGCACGGCGGCTGGCAGCATCACCCGCGTGCTCGCCGATTTTTTGAACGCATCATCGGTGAAGACGGATGGTCTCGACGTTGAGTTGAAACTCACCGGCGACACCAGCATGGGTACCTTTGAGCTTTCTACTAACTGGACCTACGTGATGAAATACGACATTCAGCAGGTTGCCGGAGGCCCGGTGGTTGATGGCGCTGGCCTTGTGAACTTCGAGAACTTTGCCCGTTCACTTCCTGAGTGGCGTGGTACGAACCGTATCCACTGGGTTTATGGTAATCACGAGGTCAACGCGTACATCCGCTACGTGGACAGCTATCGGAACGATCGCGTTTTTATCACAGACCGGAAAATCGAGAGCCACACGACACTCGATCTCCAATATATTTTCTCGACCTCAAGGTTTCTGAACGGCTCGACCCGCCTCACCATTGGCACCATCAACATAACGGACGAAGAGCCACCGTCGGCGCAGTTGATCCTTGGTTTTGACCCTATAACCCATGATCCGCGTGGACGCATCGTGTATGTATCGGTCGGACACCAATTTTAGACAGAGGGTGCCCTGCTGAGCACATCACGCGACATCGAAGGACAGCACACCGACGAGGCCTACGGCTGGATCGTAGTCGCTTTTTTGTTCCTCGCCTATACGCTCTCCTTTCTCGACCGCATGATCCTCAGTCTGCTGGTAGAGCCGATCAAGCGGGATCTCGATATCACGGATATTGAGTTCAGCTACCTGTTGGGGGCGGCTTTCGCACTGTTTTATACGGGCATCGGCATCCCCGTCGCACATATGGCGGATCGCTACAACCGGATCAGGATCATCGCCGTGGGTGTATTCCTCTGGAGCCTGATGACTGCGGTTTGTGGCGTTGCACGCAACTATGCGGTCTTATTTCTCGGTCGTATGGGCGTTGGTATTGGTGAATCGGCGCTGTCACCAGCTGCATATTCGCTCATTGCAGATCTGTTTCCGGCATCGAGAGCGGCGCGGGCTCTCAGCGTCTACTCGATTGGTATTTATGTTGGTGCCGGTTGTGCGTTCTTTCTAGGTGGAGCGATCGTCGGACTTGTCGCCAGCATGGATACAATCGTTTTGCCACTTCTGGGAAAGATTCGACCTTGGCAGTTGGTGTTCTTTCTCTTGGGTTTCCCGGGGATCATTTTGGCAGCCATCATCTGCTTGCTACGCGATCCACGCTCTACAGGACATCACGCCGATAAAGTCGAACAGGCATCATTGAGAGAGTTCTGGCGATTTATGAGATCGGAGCGCCGGTTCCTCTTTTGTCACTTCGCCGGCATGGCCCTCTTTACCTTGCTCGGATATGGATTCTTGGGTTGGGCGCCAAGTGTGTTCATTCGAGAGCATGGCTGGACGGCACCAGAGGTCGGTTCCGCTTTTGGTGTTGTTGTCGCCGTCTTTGGTTCTCTTGGCCTGATCGCAGGCGCTCGGCTCTCTGAATGGTTCGAATCAAGAGGCGTCGGGGAAGGAATGATGCGCACGCTTCTCATCGGGAGTGCGGGGTGTCTGGCGGCGGCTGTGACCGCATTGTTTCTTCCGCCAGCCGGGAAGCTCGTTGCCTACGGCGCACTGACCTTTGCGAACGGTGTCCCGGCCGGAGTAGCAATCGCGGCGTTGCAGGTCACTGCCCCCGCTCGGCTCCGCGCCAAGATCGCGTCGATCTATCTCTTTTTCAACAACTTGGTCGGTTTGGGGATCGGGCCGACGGCGGTTGCCTTCATGAGTACGCGCGTGATTGGTGATGAGTCGCAGGTATCACTTGCGATTGGTCTCGTTGCCATCGTGGCGATGGTGCCGGCAATCCTGCTCTTTCGCCTAAGCTACGCGCCTTTCGTCCGCGCCCGGGGGAAGGCGCTGTAGGAGAAGGTCTGGCAGGGTGGAATCGCCAGCGCGCACCGCCGTGGCGCCGCGCGGCTTTCCCCTCGGGGATACATCTGGATGCAACCTTGCAGTCGAGTACCCCAACGGGTAGCATCGAGCGCGATGAGTCTGGCCACCGCCCCGTCCGTTGACCGCCCCGAGCGGCTGACCGGGGCGCTTGCGCGCCCCGCCTCGTCTGTTGACCGCCCCGAGCGGCTGCCGGAGCCGCCGCCGCTCTTGCGTCGCGAGCGCCGCAAAATCGAGTTGCGCGCGCGCATCCTCGACGCCGCGATGCATCTGGTTCGCAAGCGCGGCTTTCAGGCTACGAAGGTGGCGGAGATCTGCGCGCGGGCGGATGTCGCGCACAAGACCTTCTTCAACCACTTTCCCTCGAAGCAGCATCTGTTGCGCGAGATTGCCCAGGTTGGCATGAAGCGGCTGCTCGTCGAGATCGAGGCGGTGCGCCGGCCCGAGCTTTCGACGCGCGAGCGCCTGCTCGAGTTCTTCGCCACCGTCGCGACGAACACCGCGCAGGGCGGGCCGCTCCGTCGCGAGCTCGTGTCCGAGTTGGCGCATGTGCTGAACGACAGCGGGCGGCAGAGCGAGCCGGCCCGGCTGCTGCACAGCGCTTTCGGCGCCATCGTGCGCGATGGTCTGGCGGCGGGCGATGTGACGCGCCGCCACAAAGCCGAGACCCTCACCGAGATGATCCTCGGCGCCTACTATGTTTTGATGTTCAACTACGCCAACCTCGAGAACTTCCCGATCGAACAGCAGGCGGCGGCGCATGCCCGGCTTCTGGGCGACGCGCTGTCTTTGCAAGTGGAGGAAACAAATGGCCCATCGTGAGCACGAGCACGTTCAACTGCCGATGCCGAATGGCTGGTTCGCGGTCGCGTTCAGTCGCGACCTGCGCGTCGGCGATGTTCGGCCCATCGAATACTTTGGAGAGGAGATGGTGTTGTTCCGCACCCGCGACGCCAGGGCGCGCGTGCTCGACGCCTTCTGTCCGCACCTCGGCGCGCACTTCGGTTACGGCGGGCGCGTGATGGGCGAGACGCTGCGCTGCCCCTTCCACGGCTGGCAGTTCGATGGCGAGAGCGGCGCCTGCAGCCGCATCCCCTACTGCGAGCGCATTCCGAAGCGGGCGCGCGTGAAGAGCTGGACGACGCAGGAGAAGAACGGCTTCATCTGGGTCTGGCATCACGCCGAAGACAAGCCGCCGGAGTGGGATTTTCCGTCGCTGCCCGAGTTCGAGAATCCAGACTGGAGCGAGCCGCGCAGCTTCGAAAAGGTGCTCGATGCGCCGGTGCAGGACACGCACGAGAACAACAACGACCCGGTGCACTTTCAGTTCGTGCACGGCCAGCCGGATACGCCGCCGGGGGAGATCCACTACGACGAGGACTCGACCCACTACCAGATCCGCAACACCTCCGAGCAGGAAATGCCAAACGGCAGCTTTGTGATGACGCTGGTGCGCGACTCCTGGGGGCTCGGGCTCACTGCGGTGCGCTCCGAGGGCATCCCCGGTGCGGGGCTGCTGATGTACTCCTCCACCACGCCGATCAACGACCGGCAGGTGCATTCGCGCTGGCTGCTCACCTGCTCGAACAACATGGTTGATGTGGCGGGCGAGGAGTTCATGAACAGGCTGACCACGGGCGTGCAGCAGGATCTTGCGATCTGGCGGAACAAGGTGCACCGCGCGAAGCCCGTTTTGTGCGAGGCCGATACCTATCTCGCCGGTTTCCGAAAGTGGGCGCGGCAGTTTTACAGCCGCCCGGTGGGCAGCGTCAGCAAAGCGGAGGGGGGGAGTTAAAGTGATGGATCGCTATCTGGTCGTCTCATCCGACGGACACGCCGGGCTGCCGGCCGCCGAATATCGCAGCTATGTGGACCCCGCGTTCCGCGAGCTCTTCGACAAGGCGCTGCCGATTCAGGTGCAGTTGACGAAGCAGGCGGAGCAGCGTTTTCTGGTCGCCGAGATCAACGCCGAGTGGCGGCGCGGACGCGAGTATGAACTGACGGGCGCCTGGGACCCCGACGCGCGCGACAAGGTGCTCGACGCCGACGGCGTGGCCGCCGAGGTGCTGTTCCCCGACGGCATCACCGAGATGAACGCGCCCCCCTTCGGCGCCGGCTTTTCGATGTCGCCCACGGGCGTGACGGCCGATCTTCAGTGGGCCGGCTGCATGGCGCACAACCGCTGGATGGCCGAGTTCGTGCAGACCTCGCCCGCGCGGCGCATCGGACTCGCCTGCATCCCTGCCCTGTGGGATGTGCCCCGCGCCGTGGAAGGCGTGCGCTGGGCGCGCGAGAACGGCCTGCGCGGCGTGGTGCTGCCTCCGATATGGGAGCACCACGAGCCGTATCACCACCCGCGTTACGACCCGCTCTGGGCCGTGTGTCAGGACCTCGACATGGTCGTGCACTTTCACTCCGGGCCAGCGCCGCACAAGGATTACTTCGGCCCCATTCCGCCGCCGCCCGACCACGAGATTCCGCCCGGCGCGATGGGCGCCTATGTCACCGAGGTGCACCTGTGGCTGGTGCGTCCGCTCACCTTCATGCTCTGGGGCGGCGCCTTCGAGCGCTACCCGAAGTTGAAGGTGGCGATGACCGAGGGCACGGCGATCTGGGTGCCCGAGTATCTGCAGCTGCTCGATCAGCGTTACTCGGAGACGCACTACTCGCAGAAACTCGGCGACTACCGCAGCCACCTCAGTATGTCGCCCGCCGACTACTTCCGGCGCAATGTCCGGGTCGGCGCATCTTGCATGCCGCGTCGCGAGGCCGAGTTGCGCCACGAGATCGGCGTCGCGAACCTGATGTGGGGCACAGATTACCCGCACCCGGAGGGCAGTTGGCCGCACACGCGGGAGCAGCAACTCGAAACCTTCAGCGGCCTGCCGGAGCCGGAGATCAGCGCGATGCTCGGCGGCAACGCGGTCGAGTTCTACGGGCTCGACCCGGGCAAGCTGAACCCGATTGCCGCGCGCATCGGCCCCGAGAAAAGCCTCTTCGTTTAGCGGCGGTACTCCGTCGGAAGCATCCGTCTATTCCGGTGTCACATACGCGGCGGCGACGCCGCCGTCCACCAGAAAAGTCGCGCCGGTGATGAAGGACGATTCGTCGCTGGCGAGGAACACCACCGCGTCGGCGATCTCGCGGGCCTCGCCGAAGCGGCCCATCGGCAGGTGCACGAGCCGTCGCTGTCGCTTCGCCTCCGTGTCGAGTTGACGCATCAAAAGCTCCGTGCGCAGCGGCCCGGGGCACAGCGCATTGACTCGCACCTGCTCGCGCGCGTGCCGCACCGCCAGCTCGCGCGAAAGTGCGAGCACGCCGCCCTTGCTCGCCGTGTAGGCGAGTTGCGGCGTCGCCGCGCCGAGCAGCGCCACGAAGGACGCCGTGTTGATAACAGACCCGCCGCCCGCGCGGCGCAGCGCGGGAATCCCATACTTGCACCCGAGAAACACGCCCTTCAGGTTGACATTCATCGTGAGATCCCAGACCGCCTCGTCGGTGCTCTCGGCGTCGCCGTCCTCCAGGTGCGAGATGCCCGCGTTGTTGAACAGCACATGCAGCGCGCCGAAGTTCTGCTCGGCGCACTCGACCATCGCGCGACAATCTTCGGCGCGGGACACATCGGCGACGAAGGCCAGGGCTTCGGCGCCGGTTTCGCGTGCTTGCGCCGCCGTGGCTTCACAACTCGGCGCGTCGCAGTCAACGGCCAGAAGGCGCGCGCCCTCCCGCGCGAGCGCGATGCAACTGGCGCGCCCGATGCCCGCGCCAGCACCGGTCACCAGCGCCACCTTGCTCTCGAGCCGTCCCGTCTTTTGCTGCGCCATCCCGGGTTTCTACCGCCAGCGGGTCGCCAATGCGACCCGCTCCGTCTTTTTGACCGCGCAAAGCCCGGTGCGCTGGCGCGACCGGTGTCTCGTCGGGACCGCCTGCTACCTCGTCAAGCCTGCGCCATCCCGCCGCCACCCGCCCGTGCTAGTTTCCACTGCGAGCTTCGAGGAGGTGTCATGCGCATTGGAATTATGGCGGGTGCGACCGGTGGCGACAACGGCATCGCCGATCTGGTTGCACGCGCGCAGGATGTGGAGGCGCGTGGCTTCGACGCGCTGTGGATGGCGAACATTTTCAGCTTCGATGCGATTATGTCGCTTGCGATTGCGGGCTTTGCTGTTCCGCGCATCGAACTCGGCACGGCTGTGGTGCCGAGTTACCCGCGTCATCCGGTGGCGATTGCGCAGCAGGCGTTGACCGCGCAGGCTGCCAGCGCGGGGCGCTTCACCCTCGGCATCGGGCTTTCCCACAAAGTCGTGATCGAAGACATGTTTGGTTACAGCTACGCCGCGCCGGCCCGGCACATGCGCGAGTACCTGGAAGTGCTGACGCCGCTACTGCGTGGCGAGGCCGCGCACTTTACGGGTGAGCAATACCGGGTGAACGCAAACCTGCAGGTGCCCGGCGCAAAGCCGGTGACGCTGCTGCTCGCTGCACTTGGCGAGCAGATGCTGAAACTCGCGGGCAGGTACTGTGACGGCACCATCTTGTGGATGACCGGCCCGGCCACGATCGAAAAACACATCGCTCCGAAGCTCCGCAAAGCCGCTGAGGTGGCAGGACGGCCGCAGCCGCGCATCGTCGCTGGCCTGCCGATTGCGCTTACCAGCGACCCGGCCGGCGCGCGCGAATTCATCGCCCGCAACCTGGCCATGTACGGAACCCTGCCTTCCTACCGCGCGATGCTCGACTTGGAGGGCGCCGCTGGCCCCGCCGACATCGCGCTGGTGGGTGACGAAGCGGCGCTCGACGCCGGTCTCGAGCGGCTGCGCAGCGCGGGCGTCAGCGACTTCGACGCCGCCATCGTCCCCGTGGACAAAGACGCCGAGCCCCGCACCCTCGACTACCTGCAAAGCCGCCTCGGCTGAAGCGCGCCGCCCGCGCTCACGCTGCGCCGGGTTGGACCTCGATCGAGGGGTGGTGACGCGCCCAGCGCGAGGGCGCCCAGGCGGGCTCTGCGAGCAACTCGTAGTGCGGGTGGCGCGCCAGCAACTCCTCGAAGGCGATGCGTGCTTCGAGACGCGCGCCCAGACAAAAGTGCAGACCCTTGCCGAAGGCCAGGTGGCGTCCGACATCGCGCTGCAGATCGAAACGCTCCGGGTCGTCGAAGCGGCGCTCGTCGTGGTGCGCGGCGCCGAGCATCAACAGCACCCGCGCCGCTTCGGGCAGACGCACGCCGCGCACTTCGATGTCGCGGCTCAGGCAGCGCGGCTGGATCTGCGCTGGCGATTCGTAGCGCAGCATCTCTTCGAGCGCGCCGGCGATGCGCGCTGGCTCCGCAAGCAGCCACTCCCGTTGCTCCGGGTGCTTCGCCAGCAGCACGGCGCCGTTGCCGATCAGGTTGGTGGTGGTGTCGCTGCCGCCGACCACGAGCAGGAAGCAGAATCCGAGTAACGCCTGCTCGTCGAGCCGCTGCCCTTCGACCTCGGCTTCGAGCAGCGCGCTCATCAGGTCATCGCGGGGCTTTGCGCGGCGTTGTTTCAGCAACACGCTGAACTCGCGGTAGATGCCCTCCGCTGGTTTGCGGAGATCTCCCGCGCCGCCTGTGCCCACGCGGATCAGCGCCTCGGTGCATTCGAGAAAGGTGGCGCGCCGCTCTTCGGGAATGCCGATCAGCTCCGAGATCACCAGGTTCGGCAGCACGAGGGCGAGCTCCTGCATCAGATCAACCCGGTTGCGACCCCGAAAGGCGTCGAGCAGCGTGCGCGTGGCGTCGCGGATGCGCGGTTCGAGACGCTCGATGCGACGCGGCGTGAAGGCCCGCGAGACCAGCGCGCGCAACAGGTCGTGCCGTGGGTTGTCCATATACACGAGCATCGG